>RPOR01000131.1 GCA_003820645.1 Betaproteobacteria bacterium | reverse complement strand
CGCAAGGCCAGCCCGGCAGCAAGGTCCTCGACCACGAACGCCCCGTGCAGCCAGTCCGCGAGCGCCGGCGCGAGCCCGGGGTCACGACAGGTCACAAACCGCGTCAGCGGCATTGCGCGCGCCGGCACCGGCGCCGCACTGCCCGCGGAACCGCCCCGCACCTCGACCACTGCCAGTTTGCCGGGAGGGGCATCGGTCCACTTGGCGCACGCATCCAGACTGTCCAGCGTGACCGCATTCAGCCGCTCGCGCAGTACCGCCTCCAGCGCGTCCTCGTAGCCCGCATCGATGCTGATACCCTGCCACAGGCGCGCGGCACCATCGAGGCCATGCGCCGCAATCCAGCCTTCAATGTCGGAACCGTGTGCCAGTTTTTCCTGCAGCTGGCGCAGCGCCTCGACCCGCGCCTCGATCGCGGTGACGCCCTGCACCGCCTGATCCACTGCGGCGGTGCGCTGCTCGAGTTCCCGCTCCAACTCCGGCAGTTCGCGCTCCTTGTCGGTCAGCGCCGCACGGCGAACGGTGAGTTCGCGGTCCACGGCGAAAATCTGCTCCTGCAGCGCCGCCAGCGCCCCGGTATCGGGTTTCTCAAGGCTGCCCTGCTCTTCATACAGTCGGGCATTGCGCACGGACAGCCGCTCCAGCACCTGCGATGCATGGTTGAGTTTGGTCTGCTCCACCTGCCGCGACTGTTCCGCGCGCCCCATCGCCAGCTGCAATTCATCGCGCCGGGTACTGGTGCCCCGCCAGGCCTCCTCCGCTACCGGCAGTTTCGCCCGCTCCGCCACAATGCGCGCCTCGCACGTACCGACTTTGGCTTGCGCGCGCGCGTGTTCCTCACGCCACTCCGTCAGGCTGACCTGCGACTGCCCGAGCTGCGCCTCCGCGCTGCCCAACTGGCCGCCGATGCTGCCGATCTGCTGCTCCACGCGGCCGCGGTTTTCGCGGATGTGCGTGACCTGCTGCTCCAGGCGGGCAATCTCGGCGTTGGTTTCATACAGGGCGCCCTGCGCCGCATGCACCTCGTCGCCAGCGCGGTAATGCTGGTTGCGCAGATCTTCGAGCCGGCGCTCGGCGTCGCGCAGGCGCGCCGTTTCCGCTTCCAGTTCGTTGCCCAGGCGTTCGATTTCCCGGGCATGGCGGTTGCGCGTCGCCGCCGACTCCTGTCGGCGCGCGAACCACAGCAAATGCTGGGTCCCGGCAACCTCGGCCTGCAGCGCGTGGTAGCGCGTTGCCACCTCGGCCTGCCCTTGGAGGTGCGTCAGCTGTTTGTCGAGTTCCTGGCGGATGTCTTCAACCCGCGCCAGATTCTCCCGCGTGTCACGCAGCCGCAGCTCGGTTTCGCGGCGGCGTTCGCGGTATTTGGAAACGCCAGCGGCTTCCTCGAGAAAAATCCGCAGTTCCTCGGGCTTCGCCTCGATGACCCGCGAAATCATGCCCTGTTCGATGATCGCGTACGCACGGCTGCCCAGTCCGGTGCCGAGGAAAATATCAGCTACATCGCGACGCCGGACATGGACGTTGTTGATGTAATAGGACGAATCGCCGTCGCGCTCGAGCATGCGCTTGACGGATATCTCCGCGTAGCTTGACCACTGCCCGGCGGCCTTGCCCAGAGTGTTGTCAAACACCAGTTCGACCGTCGCGCGGTTGACCGGCTTGCGGTCGCCAGACCCGTTGAACAGCACATCCTGCATCGTTGCGCCGCGCAGGTGCTTGGCCGACGTTTCGCCGAGCACCCAGCGCACGGCATCGATGATGTTCGATTTGCCGCAGCCGTTGGGCCCAACGACCCCCACCAACTGCCCCGGCACGGGAATGTGCGTGGGATCGACGAAGGATTTGAAGCCTGCCAGGTTGATTTGCTTGAGACGCAAGGTGCTGTTCTGCCGAGAAAAAGTTGTGCAGCGAAGCCAAACGAGTAGAATTCAGCGCGCATTTTAACTGAATTGATTCCTGCCGCTAATGCCAACGCAACCTGCACGACAGCTGGAGACCTTCCCCAACCCGGCGCCCGCCCGCGATTTCCGTATTCACATGGAAATACCGGAGTTTACGTGTCTGTGCCCGAAAACCGGGCAGCCCGATTTCGCAACCCTGATCTTCGATTATGTCCCCGACCGGCGCTGCGTCGAGCTGAAAAGCCTGAAGCTCTACATCTGGTCGTTCCGCAACGAAGGCGCTTACCACGAAGCAGTGACCAACCGCATCCTCAGCGACCTCGTCCAGGCCACCCGCCCGCGGTTCATGCGCCTGACGGCACGGTTCTACGTCCGCGGCGGGATTTTCACGACCGTCACCGCGCAGCACATCAAACGCGGCTTCAAGCCCGTGCGCATGCCCGAAATGCCGCTGCTCGAGCCAGGCGCCCCGACCCGCTGATTCCGGATGAAGCCTGGCAATATCCGGCGCCGCTCTACCCTATAATGCGTGCCGGACGCTGCGCGCAAGTGCATTTCAAAACAACGATCCCCCGGACTTCCGTTGAACCCACGCCTTGATCTGCTCCACAGTTATCCGTTCCAGCGGCTGAGCGAACTGCTCGCCGCCAACGATCCGCCACCCGGCGTCAAGACCGTCAGTCTGCACATTGGCGAACCCAAGCACCCGACTCCGGCGTTCATCCGCGACGCGCTCGTCGGCAGCCTGGACGGGCTGTCCAGCTATCCGGCAACGCTCGGCAGTCCGGCGCTGCGGCAGGCAATCGCCCACTGGATCGGCCGGCGCTATGGTGTCCGGACGCCCGATCCCGCGACCGAGGTGCTGCCGGTGAACGGCAGCCGTGAAGCGCTGTTCGCGTTCGCGCAGGCCGTCATCGACAACAGCCGGCCATCACCGGTGGTAATCTGCCCCAATCCCTTCTACCAGATTTACGAAGGGGCGGCGCTGCTCGCCGGCGCCGAGCCGCAATTCATCCATACCCTGCCCGGCGACGATTACGCCTTCGATCCCGGCCAGTTGCCCGATGCCGTATGGCGTCGGGCACAGCTGCTCTATGTCTGTTCGCCCGGCAATCCGACCGGCAAGGTGCTGACGATCGCCGACTGGCAACGGCTGTTCGGATATGCCGACCGCTACGACTGCGTGATTGCAGCCGATGAATGCTATTCGGAGATTTATTTCGACGAGACGCGGCCACCGCTGGGCGCACTCGCAGCCGCCGCGCAACTCGGCCGCACCGACTTCCGCAATCTGGTGGTGTTCTCCAGCCTGTCCAAGCGTTCCAACGTCCCGGGCATGCGTTCGGGTTTTGTGGCCGGCGATGCGGCAATACTGAAAAAATTCTACCTTTATCGCACCTATCACGGCGGCGCGATGAGTCCGCCGATCCAGGCGGCCAGCATCGCCGCGTGGCAGGATGAAGCCCATGTCGTGGCGAATCGTGCGCTGTACCTCGCGAAGTTCAAAGCCGCGATCGACATCCTGCACCCGGCATTGCCGGCGACCTGGCCGGATGCGGCGTTTTACCTGTGGCTGCGGACTCCGGTGGCCGACGTTGAGTTCACCCGCCGCCTTTACGCAGCCGAAGGCGTCAGCGTGCTGCCCGGCAGCTATCTCGCCCGCGAGGCGCGGGGCATCAACCCCGGCAGCGGATTTGTACGCATCGCGCTGGTAGCCACCATCGAGGAATGCGTCGAAGCGGCGCACCGCCTGCGGCGCTTCGCCGCCGCGCTTTGACTGACAAAAAGGGAATCGAACATGCAAGAACTGCAGAGTCTCATCGAGCAAGCCTGGGAAAACCGCGCTGCGCTGACGCCTGCCAATGCGCCGGATGACGTCCGTCGCGCAGTGGATGAGACGATCGCCAGGCTCGACGCCGGCACGCTCCGTGTCGCCGCAAAGCGTGACGGCCAGTGGCAGACCAACGAATGGGCGAAGAAGGCCGTGCTGCTGTCGTTCCGGCTGCAGGACAACGTGGTGATGCAGGATGGCACGACGCGTTATTACGACAAGGTGGCGCCCAAGTTCGCCAGCTATGATGAAGCCGCATTCAAGGCCGGCGGTTTCCGCGTGGTGCCGCCGGCTGCCGCGCGACGCGGCGTGTTCATCGCCAAGAACGTCATCCTGATGCCCTCTTTCGTCAACATCGGCGCCTATGTTGATGAAGGCACGATGGTCGACACCTGGGCGACCGTCGGCTCCTGCGCGCAGATCGGCAGGAACGTGCACCTGTCGGGAGGCGTCGGCATCGGCGGCGTGCTGGAACCGCTGCAGGCGAATCCAACCATCATCGAGGACAACTGTTTCATCGGTGCGCGCTCGGAAATCGTCGAAGGCGTGGTCATCGAAGAAGGTTCGGTGATCTCGATGGGCGTGTTCATCGGCCAGAGCACCAAGATCTACGACCGTGCATCGGGCAAAGTCCTGTACGGCCGGGTACCGGCCGGCTCGGTGGTCGTATCGGGCTCGCTGCCCTCGCCCGACGGCAAGTGCAATCTCTACTGCGCGGTCATCGTCAAGCGGGTGGACGCAAAAACGCGCGCCAAGACCAGCATCAACGATCTGCTGCGCAGTGACGATTGAGGCACTGTGCGATCTTGCTTTGCCAGCCCGGCAATAATTCGGGCACAATGAATTGACTTGTCGCTGAATGCCCTGACTGCCGGGCACGAAGCGTAATCGGACCGGACATAACGGGGGATACGCACCATGTTCGTCACACCGCTGCTCAAACTGATGGCCGACAAGCAGGCCTCGGACATGTTTTTTACCGCCGGCGCGCCGATCCAGATCAAGATCAATGGCACGGTAATGCCGATCAACAGCCAGCTGCTCGATCCGGAGCAGGTAAAGAAAATCTGCTACGAACTAATGACCGAATTGCAGATCAAGGAGTTCGAGCAAAAGCATGAAATGAACTTCGCCCAGGGCGGCGGCGAAATGGGCAATTTCCGGATCAATATCTTCCGCCAGAAAAACACCGTGGCCATGGTGATCCGTTTCGTCAAGCCGGATGTTCCCGCACTCGACTCGCTGAATCTGCCGCCGGTGCTGAAGGAAGTGATCATGGAAAAGCTGGGCCTGATCCTGATCGTCGGCTCCACCGGCTCCGGCAAGTCGACGACCATGGCGTCGATGATCGACTATCGCAGCGCACTGACAAGCGGGCACATTCTGACCATCGAAGACCCGATCGAATTCATCTTCAAGCACAGGAAATCCATCGTCAACCAGCGCGAAGTGCGCGTCGATACCCACAGCTACGACAATGCGCTGATCAGTGCGATGCGCGAAGCGCCGGATGTGCTGATGGTCGGCGAGATCCGCGATCGCGAAACCCTGCAAAGTTCACTGCTGTTCGCGCAGACCGGCCACCTGTGCATGTCCACACTGCATGCGAACAACAGCTACAACGCGCTGAACCGCATCATTGGCTTCTTTCCCCGTGACGCGCGTGAAAGCCTGCTCGCGGACCTGGCCATCGCGCTGCGCTGCGTGATCTCGCAGCGCCTGGTAAAAACCGTCGACGGCAAGCGCGTCGCCGCCGTGGAAGTATTGCTCAACACCAAGCACATCCAGGAACTGATCAAGGGCGGCGAAATCAGCCAGATCAAGGAAGCCATCGAGAAAAGCCTGTCGCCCGGATCACAGACGTTCGAGCAGGCCCTGTTCGACCTCTACCGGAGCGGACGGATTTCGATGGAGGAGGCGCTGGCGAGCGCCGACTCGCCGACCAATCTGCACTGGCTGATCAGTAACGCCACCAAGGGCGGCGGCGTACCCAAGGCCCCGCCACCGGGCGGCGACATGGCTACGGCAAACGCGGCCGCAGCCGACGACTTGTCGAGCATCAAGCTCAATCTCGACGCGCTCGGCTGAACAAAAAACTATAACTAATTGTTTTTATTGATATTTTTATCGGGCGCCAGCCACCATGGTGCGCCGTAGCGTGGCGCCCACCGCAGCGGTTACACCGCGCGAACTGATTGCCGCCGCGGCGCGGCGTTTCCGCGCCGCCGGTCTCGCCTACGGGCACGGCACGCTCAATGCCAGCGACGAAGCCGCCTGGCTGATGGTGCATGCACTGCGCTGTCCGTTTGAAGCGCTCGCGGCAAAGCTAGATCAGCCGGTCCCGGCCAGCATCGCACGGCGCGCGCTGCGGCTGTTCGAGCGGCGCATTGCGGAGCGCCTTCCGGCAGCCTACCTGACACGGGAAGCGTGGCTCGGCGCATTCCGCTTTTATGTCGATGAGCGCGTCATCGTGCCGCGTTCATACATCGCCGAACTGCTGCACACTCGCCTGCGGCCGTGGCTGCTGCCACACCGGCAGCCGCATTCGATACTGGATCTGTGCACCGGTTCAGGCTGCCTGGCGATCGTAGCCGCGCATACGTTTGCGCATGCGCGGGTCGATGCCGTCGATGTTTCCGCTGCTGCACTCGCCGTGGCGCGCCGCAATGTGCGCGGGCACGCATTGACACAACGCGTCAGCCTGTTCCGCTCCGACCTGTTCGCCGGCCTTGCCGGAAAACGCTACGACCTGATCCTCACCAATCCGCCGTATGTGCGCGAACCGGTGATGGCCAGGCTGCCGGCGGAATACCGGCACGAGCCCGCGCTCGCACTGCATGGCGGGACTGACGGACTCGACCTGGTACGCCGCATCCTGCATCAAGCCGCCGCGCATCTGCAGCCGCGCGGCTGGCTGGTAATGGAGGTCGGCCATAACCGGTCACGCGTCGAGCGCGCATTCCCGAAATTGCCGTTTATCTGGGCGGAGACGAGCGGCGGGGACGACTGCGTTCTGCTGCTGCAACGGGAAGCACTGACGGCGCCTCGGGCGCCCCCGGCGCCGCCGACCAGGCCAGCAGGCGCTGCACCTCGTCGCCGGACAGTTCGATGAACTGACCGCGCTTCAGCCGCGGCGGCAGCGCGATGATGCCGAAGCGCACGCGCATCAGCCGGCTCACCGTCAGATTCTGTGACTCGAACAGCCGGCGCACCACCCGGTTGCGGCCCTCCTTCAGCAACACGCGGAACCACCGGTTTGCCCCCTCGCCGCCTTCCTCGTCGATTTGCTCAAAACGCGCGATGCCGTCCTCGAGCTGCACGCCCTGGCGCAATGCATCGAGTGCCGCCGGATGCACCGTCCCGAGCACGCGCACGGCATATTCACGTTCCACCTCGAAGCGCGGATGCATCATCCGGTTGGCCAGATCACCGGAGGTCGTGAAAATCAGCAGGCCGCTGGTATTGAAATCGAGACGCCCGATGGCGAGCCATTTCGCACCACGCGCCGGCGGCAACTTCGAAAATACCGTCGGCCGCCCCTGCGGATCATCGTTGCTGACGATTTCGCCTTCCGGCTTGTGATAGAGCAGTACGCGCGGCAGCTGGTCGGCCTGCGGCCAGCGCACGACCCGCTCGCCTATCTTGACACGGTCTTCGGCGCTGACGCGGTCGCCGATGCTGGCGACCTTCCCGTTCACGGTGACGTCCCCCGCACGGATGCGCTCCTCCATCGCGCGCCGCGAGCCGAGCCCCGCCTGCGCGAGCATTTTGTGCAGCTTCTCGCCGCGCACCTCTGCCGATACCGGTGCCACCGCGGATGCCGGCACCTCCGGCCGCGCCGGCCGTTGCGGCGGACGTTGCGGGCTGCGCAGTGGCCGGCGCCTGGCTTTGAATCCGGTGGGCCTGGCTCCGGGCTTTTTCATACGCTGCGCCTCTCCAGTACGGCCTGGGCCAGCGTGCCGCTGTCGACATGTTCCAGTTCACCACCGACCGGCAGACCGCGCGCGATGCGCGTGACCTTGATGCCCTTGGCCCGTAACAACTCCCCGGCATAGTGCGCCGTGGCCTCGCCCTCGACCGTAAAATTGGTCGCCAGCATCACTTCCTGCACCACACCGTCGGCGGCACGCTGCAGCAGCCGCTCGAGGTGGATCTCCTTCGGTCCGATGCCATCGAGCGGCGACAATGCGCCCATCAGCACGAAATACAGGCCGTCATAGCACTGCGCCTGCTCCATCATCAGCAGGTCTCCGGGGGTTTCGACGGCACACAGCAAGCGGCTGTTACGCCGCGGCGACAGGCACAGCGTGCACACCGGCGCTTCGGAAAAATTATTGCAGCGTTCGCAATGGCGCACCCGTTCCAGCGCGGCGCTCATCGTCACGGCCAGGCGTTCGGCGCCGGCCCGGTCGCGCTGCAGCAGGTGGAAGGCCATGCGCTGCGCCGAGCGCGGCCCGACGCCGGGCAGGCAGCGCAACGCTTCGATCAGTGCCTGCAGGGATGGCGGGGAATTCAGCATGCAATTAACGCGTATAATGCATTGTTTTTATTGATATTTTCAGACACTCAAAACGGCAGCTTCATACCCGGCGGCAACGGCAGGCCCGCGGTGACGCCGGCCATTTTTTCCTGGCTGGTCGCCTCGACTTTGCGCACCGCATCGTTGACCGCCGCGGCGATCAGGTCTTCCAGCATCTCCTTGTCGTCGCCGAGCACTGCCGGGTCGATGATCACGCGTTTGACGTCATGCCGGCAGGTCATGACGACCCTGACCATGCCGGCTCCCGCCTGCCCCTCGACCTCGACCTGCGCCAGTTGCTCCTGCATCTTGCGCATGTTGTCCTGCATCTGCTGCGCCTGCTTCATCAGTCCTGCGAGCTGACCTTTCATCATGATATGACCCCTGTCTGGTTTATTTCGGTTTGATGGAGGCATCCTCGACCGCACCGTCGAAGTCCTCGATCAGTTCACGGACGAATGGATCCTGGCGGATTTCGGCAACCGCCGCCGCCTGCCGCTGCTCGAGCTTGCGATCGGTGATGGCCTTGGGCGACAGGCCGGCAACCTCGCCTGCCGCAAACACCACCCGCAACTGCGCACCCAGCAGCCGGCGCAACGCTGCCGTCAGCTTGTCGCGATACGGCTTGTCGAACATCCGCTCGTCGGCCGGCGAAATGCGCAGTTCGATGATGTCCGCCGTACGCTGCGTCATTTCGCAGCGCAGCGCCAACTGGTTGGCCATCGCGCTGAGGCCGAGCTGCCCGACCAGTTCCGCCCATGACGAAGGATCGGCTCGGCCCGCTGCGGCCGTCGTTGCGGTTGCAGCGGCTGCCGGCGCGGATCCGGCCGCATTCGCCGCCGGCTTCGCTGCTGCAGCGCGCGTCAGCGTCGTGACCGGTGCCGCCATTGCCCCGCCGGCCACCGGCGCAAAGGCCAGCATGCGCAGCAGGGTCATCATGAAGCCGGCATGTTCATCAGGCGCCAGCCCGATCTCCGCCCGGCCCTGCACCGCAATCTGGTAATACAGCTGCAAGTCTTCGGCAGCAAACGCCGGCGTCAGTTCCCGGATTGCCGCCGCATCCGGATCATCGTCGGCAATGCTTTGCGGCACCACCTGTGCCAGTGCCACACGATGCAGCAATGTGGCCAGATCCTGCAGTGCCGACTCGAACGACAGGCT
>RPOR01000130.1 GCA_003820645.1 Betaproteobacteria bacterium | reverse complement strand
GTGGCCGTCGCTCAGCGTTTCGGCATTTCGGCATTTCGGCATTTCGGCATTTCGGCATTTCGGCATTTCGGCATTTCGGCATTATAAATATATCAATAAAAACAATTACTTATATATCTATATCGAGTACCGGCTTGCCGACCATGCGGCGCTCTTCGTAGGCCGCATGCGCGGTCTCGACATTGTCCAGCGTATAACGCCCGGCGATGCTGATCTGCAGCGAACCGTCGAGCAGCGCACCGAAAATGTCATCGGCACGGCGCCCGATTTCCGCGGCATCACGCAAATGGTCTGCCAGCCGCGGCCGCGTCAGGAACAGCGAACCGGCTTCGCCGAGTTCCAGCGGATCGAGGTCTTTCACCGAACCGGAGACGTTGCCGTAATTGACGATCAGGCCGCGGGTGCGCGCGGCGCGGAAACTGTCGCGCAGCGAAGTCTTGCCGATCGAGTCGTACACCACATCGACGCCCTGCCCGCGGGTGGCTTCGCGCACCGCCTCGACAAAACGCCCGTTGTCATACAGCACCACCAGGTCGGCGCCGCGTTCGCGCGCCACCGCCGCCTTGTCCGCAGAACTGGTCGTCGCGATCACCCGCGCGCCGCTGCGTTTGGCAAGCTGGATCAGCACCTGGCCGATGCCGCCGGAAGCGGCATGCACCAGGCAGCTTTTGCCCGGCCCGAGTTGCCCGACGTCGTGCGCGAGGTAATGCGCGGTGTAACCCTGGAATACCGACGCGGCCGCCAGGTCGAGCGGCAACGCATCCGGCACCTTCACCGCCTGCCACGCCGGCACCACCGCATATTCGGCATAACTGCCCCAGACGAGGCACCACGCCACGCGGTCACCGGGTAAGTACGTGGTCACGCCCTCCCCCACGGCCACCACCACGCCCGCGCCTTCCATGCCCAGCGTGCAGGGCAGGCGCACCGGATAAGTCCGCGACTGCGCGTATTTGCCCTGTCGCGTATGGATATCCATGAAATTGATGCCGGCATGATGAACCCGGATCAGCAGCGTGCCGGGGGTGGCCGCCGGCACCGGCACATCGCTGTGCTGCAGGACTTCAGGACCGCCGTAGCGATGGATCCGGATGCTTTTCATCAGCGCGTGCTTTCTTTCAGGGTGCCGGAATTATCGCGCATCCGGGGTGTATCTTTCCGTGCCCCGTAAGGATTGCCAGCGTCCCGCGACTGACAGGGCATTACGGCTGTGCATCGCCCGCAGGGAATTAACCGGCGGGCAAGCGGTCAGATGGCGACCAAGGAGAAACAACATGGAACGACGCGGATTTTTGCACACCCTGGCGCTGGCCGTGCTGGGGCCTTCAATATTCAAAGCGGCCCATGCCGCCCAGGTGAACACGATGAAAGACATCGAAGCCCTCCAAAAAAACTGGCGCGCGCTGCTGGCGGCGAACTTCAAGGCACCCGCACCGACCGAACCGCTGAAACTGTCGAACGACGAATGGCGCAAGCGCCTCGACCGTGCGCAGTTCAACGTGCTGCGCGAGGAAGGCACCGAACGCGCCGGCACCAGTCCGCTGAATGCCGAAAAACGCCCCGGGGTATTCGTCTGCGCCGGCTGCGACCTGCCGGTATTCACCTCCGACATGAAATATGAATCCGGCACCGGCTGGCCGAGTTTTTTCACGACTATTCCCGGTGTGTTCGCCACCAAGAAGGATTACCTGCTGTTTTCACCGCGCATCGAATATCACTGCGTGCGTTGTGGCGGCCATCACGGGCACGTGTTCGATGACGGTCCGGCGCCGACCCGGCAACGCTGGTGCAACAACGGCGTGGCGCTGAAGTTCATCCCGAAGCAGGCCTGAGCCGCGCCCGGGGGCGGCGGGTGCGACGGGCACGCGCGAGGACATGAACACCTGACCGCACCCGCCGGCGATTGCGCTACACTGCGGTGCAGGAGCCTGCATATTTGTCCCTGACCCCTTATCAATTGCGGTTGGCCGAGGGCGGCGATATCCACGAAATCGCCGTGATGTCGCGCTGCCTGATCGAAGTCGGGTTGCGCGGCTGGACCTGGCACCCCACACGCATTGCCCGCGCGGTCCGCGCCCGCGAAACCTGCGTGCTGATCGCCGAGATGCGGATGGCCGGAACGCGGATCACTGCACTGCGCGAGCACATCGGCGGATTCGCGATTGCCGAATTTGGCGATACCAAGCTGCATCTGTCGCTGCTCGCCGTCAAACCCGCGTATCAGCGTTGCGGCATCGGCCTGGCCATGATCGAGTGGCTGATCGAATCGGCACTGACCGCCGGGATCGGCCACGTCACCGTCGAAATGCGCGCCAACAATTTCGCGGCACGCAGTTTTTACGAGGCCCTCGGCTTCAGGCATGACCAGTACATCGCCGGCTATTACCAGAACATCGAAGCCGCGATCCGCATGCGCCGCGACCTGCACCAGCGCCGCACACTGCGCGATCCAGAAAAAAACGTTTAAAAACAATAATATATATTATGCTGTCCGGGATCAAGGCGCTGACCTTCGACACCTTCGGCACCGTCGTCGACTGGCGCACCAGCATCATCAATGATCTGGCGGCGTTCGGCCGCGCGCGCGGGCTAAATGTCGACTGGGTGGCGTTCGTCGATGAATGGAAAACGGCCTACAAACCGGGCATGGACCGCGTGCGCAACGGCGAGTGGCCGTGGACCACCATCGACGGCATTTACCGCCGGGCACTGGACCAGATGGCGCCGCGCTACGGCCTCGATCGACTCGATGCGGCTGCGCTGCAGCACATCAACCGCGTCTGGCACCGGCTGCTGCCGTGGCCCGATGTCGTACCCGGACTGACGCGGCTGAAGAAAAAATTCCTGATCTCGACACTGTCCAATGGCGATGTCGACATGCTGGCCAACATGGCCAGACTGGGCGGCCTGCCGTGGGATGTGATCCTTTGCGGTCAGGTGTTCCGCCACTTCAAACCTGATCCCGAAATCTACCTCGGCGCAATCGAACTGCTCGGCTGCCAGCCGCAGGAAGTGATGATGGTCGCCGCGCACAACGACGACCTCAAGCACGCGCGCAGCCACGGCATGCGCACCGGCTTCGTGCGGCGCCCGACCGAATACGGCCCGGCGCAGAAAACCAATCTCGAGCCCACCGAACCGTGGGACGTCATCGCCGGCGATTTCGGCGAGTTGGCAACCGCACTCGGCGCCTAGCGCTTCACGCCGTGGCGCGCCAGCGCCCAGGCCACGTGCTCGCGCACCAGCGCCGACGGATGATCCGTGCGCGTCCGTAAAGCGGCGACGATTTCGGGTGCGGTCCGCGCATTGCCCAGTCCCACGGCGAGGTTGCGCAGCCAGCGTTCGTGGCCGATGCGGTAAATCGCGCTGCCGGCGAGCCGCAGCGCGAAGGTCGATGCATCCCATGCAAACAATTCGGCCAGCGTGACGTCATCCAGCCCGTTGCGCACGACGAAATCCGCCTCGCCGCTGACCTGCGCAAAGCGGTTCCACGGGCAAATCAGCTGGCAGTCGTCACAGCCGTAGACGCGGTTGCCGATCAGCGGCCGCAAGGACTCGGGGATACTGCCCTGATGCTCGATGGTCAGATAGGAAATGCAGCGCCGTGCATCGAGCTGGTACGGCGCGACGATGGCCTGCGTCGGACAGATCTCGATGCATTTGGTGCAGGTGCCGCAATGGTCCCCCTGCGCGCCATCGACCGGCAGCGGCAATTCGGTATAGATTTCACCGAGAAAAAAGGATGAGCCCGCCTCGCGGTTCAGCAGCAGCGTATGTTTGCCACGCCAGCCCAGGCCCGCCTTCTCGGCGAGGGCGACTTCCATCACCGGTGCGCTGTCGGTAAATACGCGATAGCGGTGGGGGCCGACGGCCGTTTCAATGCGCCCGACGAGCTGCTGCAGCTTGCCGCGGAGGACCTTGTGGTAATCACGCCCGGTGGCATAGCGCGAAATGAAGGCACGTGCATCGTCGCCGATGACCGCCCAGCTGTCGCGTGCAACGGGCGGCGTGTAATTGAGCCGTGCCATGACCACCCGCGCGGTACCCGGCACCAGTTCCGCCGGACGGCTGCGTTTCGTACCATGACGTGCCATATAATCCATATCGCCGTGCCAGCCGCGCGCCAGCCATGCCGCGAGCCGCGGTTCGGCCTGCGCCAGGTCGCAGTCGGCCACCGCAATCTGCTGGAAACCGAGTTCCGCCCCCCAGCGTCCGATATCACGCCGGAGTTCCGACCAATCCATTTCCTGGTGAACTGCACGCTCTTGCATACCCCGCATCATAAACGCACGCTGCAACTAGCCTCGGCTGACGACACGCTGACGCTCGGCCGCGCGCTGGCGCCGCTGCTTCGGCCGGGCATGGTGATCCATCTGCGCGGCGACCTTGGCGCCGGCAAGACCACGCTGGCGCGGGGCATCCTGCGCGGGCTGGGTTATCAGGGCCGCGTCAAGAGTCCCACCTTCACTCTGCTTGAACCTTACAAGTTTTCTAAGTTATACTTGTATCACTTTGATTTTTATCGGTTCCTTGACCCACAGGAACTGGAGGAAACCGGCTTTCGCGAATACTTCAATGCGGAGTCCGTGTGCCTCGTCGAGTGGCCGGAGAAAGCGCCGGATCTGCCAGTCGCCGACCTGGAAATCGAGATGCGCGTCGCAGATCAGGGGCGCGCCATTGCAATCACGGCGCACACGGAGGTTGGCAGGCGTTGTCTCGACGGACTGACATACTGAGACCCGTCTTCTGCCGCGCGGCCCTCCGGCCGCAAGCACTCCGTTTTTGCCGTCATCTGCTGCAACTGCTGAAGAGCTGCGCGGCCGCCCTTGCGCTGGGGGCACCTGCCTTCGCCGCCGACGCACTGGTGACGTCGACGCGGGTGTGGCCGGCGCCCGATTACACCCGGGTGACCATCGAATCGCAGCAGCCGGTAAGCCACAAGCTGTTCAGCCTCGATAATCCCGACCGGCTGGTGCTCGACCTCGAGGAGGTCGCACTGAGTGCGACCCTGAACGAGATTGCCGGCAAGATCAGCACTGAAGATCCGTATATCAAGGGTGTGCGCGTGGCTCGCTTCAAGCCGGGCACGGTGCGCCTGGTGTTCGACCTGAAAACCCGGGTCAGGCCGGAAGTCTTCGCGCTGGCGCCGATCGGCGAGTATGGTCACCGGCTGGTGCTCGACGTCTATCCGCTGGAGCCGCCCGACCCACTGCTCGCTTTCCTGAAGCGCCGCGAAGGACCACCGGCAGAGGCGGTGCCGGTGCCGGCACCGGAAGCCGCGCCGCCGGTGATCGCCAAAGGCGAGCCGCCCACTCCCAAACCGGCGCCGCGCGCCGCGCGACCGCCGTCCGAACGCCTGATCACCATCGCCATCGACGCCGGCCACGGCGGCGAGGATCCGGGTGCGCGCGGCCGCCGCGGTACGCTGGAAAAGCACGTCACGCTGGCCATCGCCCAGAAGCTCAAGGAACGCATCGACAGCGAGCACAACATGCGCGCAGTGCTGATCCGCGACGGCGACTATTTCATTCCCCTGCACATGCGCGTGGTCAAAGCGCGGCGGGTGCGCGCGGACCTGTTTGTGTCCATCCATGCCGATGCCTTCGTCAAACCCTCGGCCAACGGCTCATCCGTGTTTGCGCTCTCCGAACGCGGGGCGACGTCGGCCGCGGCGCGCTGGCTCGCCAAGCAGGAAAACGATGCCGACCTGATCGGCGGCGTCAACCTCGGCATCCAGGATCCGTACCTGAAACAGACGCTGCTCGACCTGTCGCAGACCGCGTCGATCAACGACAGCCTGAAGCTGGGTCGCGCGGTGCTCGCGGAGATGGGTGGCATCAACCGGCTGCACAAGAACTACGTCGAACAGGCGGGCTTTGCGGTGCTCAAAGCGCCGGACATTCCGTCGATCCTGATCGAGACGGCATTCATCAGCAATCCGGAAGAAGAGAAGAAGCTGAAAAACCCCGCCTACCAGCACAAGATGGCGGGGGCGATTTTCACCGGCATCAAGCGCTATTTCTCGAAGAATCCGCCGCTCGCGCCGGCGCAGGTGGCCAATAACCCCTGAGCGCCCTCGCCCCGGCCGCGGGGATTGCTCTATGATGCGCGGGTTCGCACCGGAGTTGGAGGAGGCTCATGGGCAGGATGTGGCGCGCCGCGTTGATCGCGGCGCTGATGCTGGTCGCAGGCTGCGCGACGGCACCGAGCGGACAGACACCGCCGGGTGCGGTAACGCTGCCGCATGTTGGCCGCTTCTCCGGCCATCCGCCGGGTGACGCCCTGCCCGCGGGCTGGCAGCCGTGGCTGCTGTCCAGTTTCAAGCGCCCGACCCAGTACCGGCTGGTCAGCCGAGAAGGGAAAACGGTCGTGCGCGCCCAGGCCCGCGGTTCCGCATCGGGCCTCGTACATCCGCTGGCGCTTGATCCGGTCGCCCGGCCGTTGCTGCAGTGGCACTGGAAAGTCGACGGACTGATCGACAAGGCGGACAACACGCAGAAACATCTCGAAGATGCTCCGGCGCGACTGGTCGTCAGCTTCGACGGTGACATGGCCAAACTGCCGGCGCAGGACCGCATGTTCTTCGACAGCGTGCGCATCCTCACCGGGCAGCAGCTGCCCTACGCGACGCTGATGTACATCTGGGAAAACCGCGCACCGCGGGAATCGGTCATCATCAACGAGCACACTGCACGCATCCGCATGATCGTGGTCGAGTCAGGGCGCGACAGACTCGGCGTCTGGCAGGAAGTCACCCGCAACATCGTCGAGGACTACCGACGGGCATTCGGCGAGGAACCGGGCCCGGTCACCGCGGTGGGCATCATGACCGATACGGATAATACCGGCGACCATGCGCATGCGTATTACGGCGACATCGCGTTCCGCGAAGCCGCGCCGTCCGCAGCAACGGCCGCCGCCGCGCGCTGACCACCCCAGCGCCGCTTGCGGCACGTTATCAGGGCCGCGATCGCAGACCCGTACCGTCAGCCCTGCAGCGCGGCGAAATTCAGCGGTATTTCTCCGCGCAGCGGTGGATTTCCATGTTGGTGGCGAACTTCAGGCATTCGCGCGCATCAACATCGGCGCGCGCGCCACCGCGCCGGCTTGCGGATTTTGGTGCCTGAGACACCTCGACCTTGGCTGTTGCCGGCTTTTCGGCCTGCGCCAGCACGGCACCCGGCGCACCGAGCACGGTCGCCAGCAGGGACACAAATAAGACACGTTTCATCGCAAGACTCCTTCCCGAAGGTTGATCCGTGTTTCTGCTCAGGTCTTCAGTGCGACCAGCACCTCGTCCAGCATTTTCTTGGCATCGCCGAACAGCATGCGATTGTTTTCCTTGTAGAACAGCGGATTGTCGACGCCGGCATAGCCTGACGCCATGCTGCGCTTCATCACGATCGAGGTCTTGGCTTTCCACACTTCCAGCACCGGCATGCCGGCGATGGGACTCGTCGGGTCGTCCTGGGCCGCCGGATTGACGATGTCGTTGGCGCCGATGACCATGGCGACATCGGTATCCGGGAAATCCTCGTTCAGCTCGTCCATCTCGAACACGATGTCATACGGCACTTTGGCCTCGGCCAGCAGCACGTTCATGTGACCGGGCATGCGTCCGGCGACCGGGTGGATGCCGAAACGCACATTGACACCCTTGTCGCGCAGATGCTTGGTGATTTCGTACACCGTATGCTGCGCCTGCGCCACCGCCATGCCGTAGCCCGGCACGATGATCACGTTCTTGGCCTCGCGCAATAGTTCCGCCGTCTCCGCGGCCAGGATCGGCGCGACTTCGCCCGCCGGCTGCGCACCGGCACCGGCCGGCGCCGCGGGCGCACCGCCCTCGGTGCCGAATCCGCCCGCAATCACCGAAATGAAGTGGCGGTTCATCGCCCGGCACATGATGTAGGAGAGGATGGCGCCGCTCGACCCCACCAGCGCGCCGGTGACGATCAACAAGTCGTTGTTGAGCATGAAGCCCGTGGCTGCCGCCGCCCAGCCCGAGTAGCTGTTGAGCATCGACACCACCACCGGCATGTCGGCGCCGCCGATGGCCATCACCATGTGGATGCCAAAGAGCAGTGCGATCACCGTCATCACGATCAGCGGCGTCATGCCGTCAGCCACCGTGTGGGTGTTGATGAAACGCCAGGCAAACCAGACCACCACCAGCAGGCCGGCGAGGTTCATCCAGTGGCGGCCCGGCAGCAGCATCGGTTTGCCGCTGATCTTGGCGGAGAGCTTGCCAAAAGCAATCACCGACCCCGAGAAGGTCACAGCACCGATCAGGATGCCGATATAGATCTCGAGTTCATGGATGGTTTTCTCCGCACCCTGATATACCCCCGCGGCAGCCGGATCGATGTAATTGGCAAAGCCGACCAGCACGGCAGCGAGGCCGACCAGACTGTGCATCAGCGCAACGAGCTCTGGCATCTGCGTCATTTTCACGACGCGCGCCGCATAAAGACCAATGCTGCCACCGACCACCATGGCACCGATGATCCAGGCGTAGCCGTGGGCGGTGACCTGCGGCCCGAACACCGTCGCCAGCACGGCGATGGTCATGCCGATCATGCCGTAAAGGTTGCCCCGCCGGGACGTCTCCGGATTGGAGAGCCCGCCGAGACTGAGGATGAAAAGTATCGTTGCTCCGATGTAGGAGACCGTGGCCAGAGTTGCGGACATTGACTGTCTCCCTTATTTGCGGAACATCTGCAGCATGCGCTGGGTCACAGCGAAGCCGCCGAACATGTTGATCGAGGTCAGCGCGACCGCCACTATCGCCAGCCCGAGGATCCAGGCTTCAGGGCGCTCGGCCCCGGCTGCGGCCGCCAGCGGCGGCGCCACCTGCACCAGCGCACCGATGGCAATGATGCTGCTGATCGCATTGGTCACGCTCATCAGCGGCGTGTGCAGCGCAGGCGTGACATTCCACACCACCATGTAACCCACGAAACAGGCCAGCACGAACACCGTAAAATGGCCGAGGAACGCCGCCGGTGCGTTGGCGCCGATGAACCAGAACAGCACCGCGGCCACCGCGAACATGATCACCAGCGACTTGGCCGAGGTCGGCGTGCCGCCCCCGCCGTGGCCATGCCCCTTCTTGGCCGCGGGCACCGCCGCCGGCTTGGCCGCTGCCGGCGGTGCTGCCGACGGTTTCGGCGCGGGTGGCGGCCAGGTGATGCCGCCCTCCTTGATGACGGTCAGGCCGCGGATCGCCTCGTCTTCCATGTTGACGTTGATGACGCCGTCCTTGGTCTTGCACAGTTCCTCGGTGAGGCGGAACAGGTTGGTGGCGTACAGCGTCGATGACTGCTTGGCCAGGCGGGAAGCCAGGTCGGTGTAGCCGACGATGGTCACGCCGTGCTTCACCACCGTTTGCCCGGGTTCGGTCAACTCGCAGTTGCCGCCGCGCTCCGCCGCCATGTCGACGATGACGCTGCCCGGCTTCATGCTCCGCACCATCTCGGCGGTGATCAGCCTCGGTGCGGGCTTGCCGGGAATCAGCGCGGTGGTGATGATGATGTCCACCTCCCTGGCCTGCTTGGCGTACATCTCGCGC
>RPOR01000129.1 GCA_003820645.1 Betaproteobacteria bacterium | reverse complement strand
CGCGGATCCATTCCAGCTCGTCGAGGATGGCGTGCTGCGATTCCTCCTGCCAGTGGTAGCGGAACACGTCGCGCCACAGTTCCGACAGGTCGGGATCGTGGGCGATGCTTTGCCGGTAATGGGCTTGTGTGAACAACTCGATGTCGCAGGTCAGTCCCAGCACCGCCCAGCTCGATTTGCCCAGCACCAGGCCGGCGACTTCGTTGGGCTCGGGCAGGAAGCGGTAACCGGCAGGCATCACCTCGGCCATCATGCTGTCGATGCGGCGGAACAGTTCCTGGTGTTTCAGTTCCTCATCGGTAAATTTCACCAGTGCTTCCAGCGCGAGCTGGTTGCCCAGCCAGTGGTCACGGCTTATTTCCAGCATTTTGGCGCCGATGAAGCGCTCGACCAGGCCGAACATGTTGGCGTAGGTGCGGCCCTGGATCTGGCTGATGAACCTGCGCTCGTCGCCACTGAGAAACGGCAGGCCGTCGATTTTTGACAGCCCGTCGGGCAGGAATTTTTTCGACAGGTCGATCGCGCGGCCGCGGATCACGTCGCGGTCGATGTCCCAGCGGATGCGTTTCGAGGCGGCGAGGCAGTGGGCATAGCTTTTGTGCCGGGGTGCTGCATGCGGTACGGCTTGTGCTGCTGCAATCATGGCGTGTCTCCTTCGGTATCGTTGATGGTTGTTTGCGCATCCGGGGATGCGACGGCTGCTATACTGATCGCCAATCCCGTTGCGGAATTGACCGGCGCGCCGCCATTTTTGCGCGCGACGCTTTGCAGGCGAGCCGGTTTGACCGAAACACCGTATGACTTGATCCGGAGTCCGGCGGCATGGATGCACTGTCCGAAGTACTGAAGGCCCTGAAGCTGAACAGCGGCATCTTCCTCGAAGCCGAGTTCACCGCACCGTGGTGCATCGACTCGGCACCGGGCAAGGACGACGTACGCCACATTTTGCCCAGCGCCGAGCACGTCACCCTCTATCACCTGCTGACCGAAGGCACCTGCCGCGCGCGCATCCCGGGGGTCAGCGATGCCGTCGCGCTGGAGGCCGGTGACCTGATCATGTTCCCGCACGGCGACGGCCATCGCCTCGGCAGCGACCTGCAGTTGGCGCCGGTGCCGGCGGAAACGCTGGTGGTGCCGTCTCCCGGGGGCGGGCTCGCACGCATCGCCCACGGCGGCGGCGGGGCGCGCACGCGTTTTGTCTGCGGTTATCTCGCCTGCGACAGCCGCCTGTGCCGGCCGCTGCTCGACGCGCTGCCGCGGATGCTGAAAGTGCCGCTGGGTCAGGGGCCTGCGGCCACCTGGATCATCGACACGTTGCGCCGCGGCGCAGCGGAAACCCACGCCCCGCGCGCGGGGACCGAGGCCATGCTCGCCAGGCTGTCCGAACTGCTGTTCGCCGAAGCCATGCGTTATTACCTCGAGGCCTTGCCGGAAAACGAACGCGGCTGGTTCGCCGGCCTGCGCGATCCGCAGGTCAGCCGCGCGTTGGCCCTGATGCATGCCGAGCCGGGGCGCCCCTGGACCGTGGATGACCTTGGCCATGAGGCCGGGCTGTCGCGCTCGTCGCTGGCGGAACGTTTCGTCGCCTTGCTCGGCGAACCGCCGATGCAGTACCTGACGCGCTGGCGCCTGGCGCTGGCCGCGCGCGCACTGAAGGAAGGGCGCGACCCCATCGTGCGCATCGCCGGGCAGGTGGGTTACGAATCGGAGGCCGCGTTCAACCGCGCCTTCAAGCGCGAGTTCGGCATGCCCCCGGCGACCTGGCGGCGGCACAGCAGCAACACCGTGTGAATCCGGGAGGCTCGTGTCTGTCACGCTGAAGATTCGTTCTGCGCTGCCCGCGGATTTCGCACAGTGGCTGCCGCTGTGGGAGGGCTACAACACGTTCTATCAGCGCACGGTGCCGGCCGACGTGACGCGGATGACCTGGTCGCGTTTTTTCGACGCCTACGAACCGATGCATGCGGTGGTCGCCGAACGCGACGGACGGCTGCTCGGTCTGGTGCACTACCTGTTCCACCGCAACACCGCGATGATCGCGCCGACCTGCTACCTGCAGGATTTGTTCACCGCAGCGGAAGCGCGTGGACAGGGCATCGGCCGGGCCCTGATCGAGGCCGTCTGCGAGCGGGCCACAGCGTCCGGCTCGCCGCGGGTCTACTGGATGACCCAGGAATCCAATGCCACTGCGCGCAAGCTCTACGACCAGGTTGCCGAACGCTCGGGGTTTATCCAGTACCGACGGCAGCTCTGAGCGGAATCAGGCGAGTTTGGTGACGCCTTCCGCCGCGAGGCGTTCGATGTCGGCATCGGCATAACCCGCTTCGCGCAGGATTTCCGCGCTGTGCTCTCCCAGCCGCGGTGCCGGACGATGCGGCATCGGGTCGGCACCCGACCAGTGGCTCGCCAGCGTCATTTCGCGCAGCCGGCCCTCGCTGGGGTGCTCGGTTTCCATGAAGAACCCGGTCTGCGCCAGATGCGGATCGTTGAGCAGGTCGGCGACGGTCTTCATCGGCGCTGCCGGTATGTCGGCCTCACGCAGCAGTTTCTCCCACTCGGCGGTGGTGCGCTGTTTCAGCTGTTCGGCGGCAAAGGCATAGACCTCGGCGATGTTGCGCGAGCGCGCCTCGTGGCTGCCGAAGCGCGGATCGGTGTCGAACATGTCCTCGCGGCCGATCAGCCGGAAAAACGCGCGCCAGTGCTTGTCGTTGTAGATCAGCACGCACATGTAACCGTCCCTGGTTTCATACGGTGCGCGGTGCGGCGCCAGCATGCGCGCGTAGCCGTGCGGGCCCTCCGGCGGCTGGAAGGTATGACCGCCCATGTGGTCGGCGAGCACCATCTGGGCCATGGTTTCGAACATCGGCACTTCCACCGCCTGGCCTTCGCCGGTGCGGCAGCGTGCGAACAGTGCGGTCGTCACGGCATTGACCGCGGCAAGGCCGGTGATGCGGTCGGCGATGGCCAGCGGTGCGTAACGCGGGCTGGACGCACCCGCTTCGTGAAACAGCGCCGGCAAGGCCGACATGCCCTGAATCAGGTCGTCGTAGGCGGGTTGTGCGGCGTAGGGGCCGCGCTGGCCGAAGCCGTAGGCGCCGACATAGATGATCCGCGGGTTCACCGCGGCGACCTCGTCGTAGGACAGCCGCAGCCGCTGCATCGCCTGCGGCCGCACGTTGTAGATCAGCACGTCCGCGGTCTGCAGCAGTTTCTGCAGGGCCGCGTAGCCTGCGGGTTTTTTCAGGTCGAGTACCAGCGAACGCTTGTTGCGGTTATGGTGCAGGAAAATGTGGCCCATCGCCGGATGCCGCATCGGTGCGATGTGACGCAGGATGTCCCCGTCCGGCGGCTCGATCTTGATGATGTCGGCACCGAGATCACCCAGCAGCTGCGTCGCGAAAGGGCCCATCACCACGGTGGTGAGGTCGATGATGCGCACGCCGTCCAGCGGTTGGGTCATCCGGTTGCTCCTGTGTAAGGTATCGATGCCGCAGGGAACGCCGGATCGAGAGTAACTCCGCGATTGTACAAAATTGCGCTGCCTGCGTGCTTATGAATACCGTGCGGCATGCGCTAGAATCGGCACCGCGACCCGATATCGCTACACTGCCGGCCGGATCATGGAACTGACTCTCGAACAGTACGAACAGCTGAACCCGCGCTGCGAAATCGAACACGATGGTGTCAACATGGTGTTCTCGACGCCCGGCACGCTGACCCGCTGGCGCGTCGAGTCCATCCACAGCAAGGAACCCTGGACGCTGGAGTGGATCGCCTCCTTTCAGCCCGACGAGATCCTGCTCGATTGCGGTGCCAACGTCGGCATGTACACCGTCTGGGCTGCGGCCACCCGCAGGGTGCGTGTTTATGCTTTCGAGCCGGAGTCCCAGAATTATGCGCTGCTCAACCGCAATATCCAGAACAACCGGCTGCAGCATCGGGTGAAGGCCTACTGCATGGGGCTGTCCGACCAATCCGGCCTGTTCGACCTGCACATGGCCGACATGCGGGTGGGCGGCTCCTGCCACGCGGTCGGCGAAGCCCTCGATTTCGAGCACAAGCCGCTGCAGGCCCAGTTTGTGCAGGGCTGCGTCGCCGGCACGCTGGACGAACTGGTGGCCGGCGGCGCGGTGCCTGTCCCCAACCATATCAAGATCGATGTCGACGGTTTCGAGCCGAAGGTCATTGCCGGCGCGCGCGCGACGCTTGCCGATCCGCGGGTGCGTTCATTGCTGATCGAGACCAACCCGAATCTCGAGGATCACCGCGCCATGGTGCGGGAACTCAATGCGCTGGGGCTGCTGCATGACCCGGCGCAGGTCAGGCGCGCGGAGCGCAAGGACGGCACTTTCAAGGGAGTGGCAGAGCATGTTTTCAGACGCTGAACTGCAACTGGCGTACAAGGTCGGGAACGTGCCGTTCAACATGTTTCCCTTTCCGCACTTCTACATTCCCGACGTGTTTCCCGCCGATTTCTACCGGCAGCTGCAGCAGAACCTGCCCGATCCGCAGGCGATGATGCCGATCGAGGAAGCGCGCCAGCTGAAAGGATACAAGGAGCGTTTCGTGCTGGGGCTGAACGCCCGCGACCTGGCGACGCTGCCCGCGGCAAAACAGGCGTTCTGGTCGGATTTTGCCGGCTGGCTGGTCGGTGCGAATTTCCGCTCGCTGGTGCTGCGGAAATTCCAGCCGTTCATCGACCAGCGTTTCGCCGGCAACAGCCACGTGGAGTTCTACGACGAGGCGTTGCTGGTGCAGGACGTCACCAATTACAAGCTCGGGCCGCATTCCGATGCGCAGCGCAAGGTGGTGACCATGCTGTTCTACCTGCCCCCCGACAATTCCCAGCTGCATCTGGGCACGTCGCTGTATCTGGCCAACGATCCGGACTTCACCTGCCCGGGCGGGCCGCACCATGACCGCAGCAAATTTTCGCTGCTGCACACGAATCCGTTCGCGCCGAATTCGCTGTTTGCGTTTTTCAAGACGGACAATTCATTTCACGGCGTCGAGCCCGTCGCCGATCCGGATTGCCGGCGCTGGCTGCTGCTCTACGACATTTTTGTGTACGACAGTGCTGCGGCCGAGCCGGCTGCGGCAGCGCCGGTCGCGCCGTCGAACGTGAAATTCACGTTCTAGGGCGAATTCGCGCGGCCGGGGCGCGCGTCCCGCGAGCGGGTTATTCCGGGACGATATTGGCAGCCTTCGCCAGTTTTGCCCATTTTTCGAGTTCGCTTTGCTGGAACTTGCCGAGTTCCGCCGGCGACAGCGGCGCGACCCGGATGCCCATCACCGCGAAGCGTTCGCGCACATCGCCGCGGGCGAGGATTTTCCGGGATTCGGCGGCAAGCCGGTCGACGACCGCCTGCGGCGTGCCCGCGGGCGCGAACAGCGCGAACCACGCGATCAGTTCGAAGTCCTTGACGGTTTCGGCGATCGCCGGCACGTCCGGCAGCAGCGGGTCGCGCTGCTTCGACGTGACGCCGAGCGCGCGTACCTTGCCCGACTTCACCTGCGGCGAACCGGTGACCATGTCGGCATAGACCATGCTGATCTGGCCGCTGACCACGTCGGCGAGCGCCGGCGGGATGCTTTTGTACGGAATGTGGTTCAGTTCGATGCCGGCCATCTGCTGCAGCATGAACACCGGCACCAGGCTGCCGGCGCTGCCCGAACCGGCAGTCAGCTTGCCCGGCTGTCGTTTGGCGAGTGCGATCAGTTCCGTCATCGATTTCGCCGGCAACGACGGATTGGTCACCAGCACGAAAGCGATGGTGCCGATGCGGGCGATCGGCGCGAAATCCCGGACCGGGTCGTAATTTATTTTCTTCATCAGACTGGGTGCAGCCGCGCTCGGCGTGTTGGTGCTCATCAGCAGCGTATAGCCGTCCTTCGGTGATTTTGCCGCGAGTTCGGCGCCGATGGTGCCGTTGGCGCCGGCGCGGTTGTCGATGATCATCGCCTGGCCGAGCCCTTCGGCGAGGTTCTGGCCGACCGTGCGTGCGACGACGTCAGTGGCGCTGCCGGCCCCGAACGGGACGATGATGCGCACCGGGCGCGACGGATAGCTTGCGGGTGCTGCAGCCTGGGCTGCGATGGCAATGGTGCAGGCCAGTGCGCCCAGCGTCATGGCGATGTTCATGTGTGCTCCTCCCGGTTGAATGAGATCACGCGGATGCGGTTCAGCCCAGCACGCGGCCCAGCCAGTGGCCGATGTCGGTAATTTCCTCGAGGCAGACCGAGTGCGGCATCGGGTAGTCGTGCCACTCCACCGAATAACCGGCCTGCTGCAGGCGTTCATGCGATGCCTTGCCCATCGCATAAGGTACCACCGGATCCTGCGTGCCGTGGGCCATGAACACCGCGGTTCCTGCATTCGCCGGCGTGGCTTCCTGCGCAAAGCTCTCGGCGAGCGGCAGGTAGGTCGACAGCGCCATCACGCCGGCGAGCGTTTCCGGATAACGCAGGCCGGTCTGCAGCGCCACCGCGCCACCCTGCGAGAACCCGGCCAGCACGATATTCCTGCTGGGGACTTTCCGCCGGTTCTCACGCGCAATCAGCTGTTCGATCTGCACCTGGGATTCACGCACGCCTTTTTCATCGGCCTGGCGTGAACGGCCCTCGAGGTCGCCGAACGACACGTCGTACCAGGCGCGCATCACATAACCGTTGTTGATGGTCACCGGCCGCGCCGGCGCATGCGGAAAAACGAAGCGGATCCCCGGCGCGCCGGCGAGATCGAGTTCGTTGACGATCGGCACGAAGTCGTTGCCGTCGGCGCCCAGCCCGTGCATCCAGATCACCGCAGCGGTCGGGTTCGGCGTGGTTTCGATTTCTATGGTTTCGAGCATGTTGGGTGATTGGTGATTGGTGAGCGGTGAACAGTGAGCGGTGAGCAGTAAGGCGTGAGCAGCGCGGGGTTTTTACCGCTTACCACTCACTGTTCACTGCTTACCGTTTTTTCTAACTGCTGATTTCGGCCGGAACGCCTTGCATACCGTGTCGTGGGTCTCGATGTACGGCCCGCCGATCAGGTCGATGCAATAGGGCACTGCCGCGAAAATCCCGTGCACCACCGGTTTGCCGGTGTCGTCCTTCAGACCTTCCAGCGTCTCCTTGATGGCTTTGGGCTGGCCGGGCAGGTTGATGATCAGCGCCTGTCTGCGGATCACCGCGACCTGCCGCGACAGGATCGCCGTCGGCACGAATTTCAGACTGACCTGGCGCATCTGCTCGCCGAAACCCGGCAGTTCGCGGTCGGCGACCGCCAGCGTGGCCTCGGGTGTCACATCGCGTGGCGCGGGACCGGTGCCGCCGGTGGTCAGTACCAGGTGACAGCCCGCGGTGTCCACCAGCTCTTTCAGCGTCGCTTCGATCACCGGGCGCTCGTCCGGGATCAGCCGGGTGACGGTGCGCCACGGCGGGTCGCTGATCGCCTGCCGGAACCAGTCCTCGAGCGCGGGTATGCCTTCGTCGCGGTAGACGCCTTGCGATGCGCGGTCGCTGATCGAAACCAGCCCGATGACGAGTTCTGCGGAATCGGCCATGGCGCGGATTATAGCCAGCGCGTCATTCCGCCGGCGCGCCGCTGCGGGTGCGCGCTTCGACCAGCCCGCGGACCATCTGGAACAGCGCGCGGAAATGTCTGGGCGGCTTGCCGCGGGTGCGCTCGTCGGTGGTATTGCGGATCAGCGTGCGCAACTGCTGGATGTCGGCTTCCGGATAGGCGGCGATGAACTCGGACACGGCCAGCGGCTCATTGATCAGCCGCTCGCGCCAGCGCTCGATGTGATGCAGTTGCGCGGTGTGCTCGGCCGAAACCGAGAGCCAGCCATCGAGCCTGGCGCGGATCGGCGCCGGATCGACCTGGCGCATCAGCTTGCCGATATATTGCAGTTGCCGGCGCCGTGCCTCGTTTTTTTTCATCGCGCGCGCAGCGAGCACGGCGTCGCGCAGATTTTCGGGCAACTCGATGCTGGCCAATTGCTGGTCGTTCAGGTCCACCAGTTCGGCGCCGATATCCTGCAACGCGTCCATGTCGCGTTTGCGCTGGCTCTTGCTGGGCAGTTCGTCGTATTCGTGAGCGTCTTCCATCGGGGCAGGGCCGGAATTGAAGCTGTTATGATAACGCCCTTTCACGCCGGATCGCTCCCGGCACTCCGCAAAAATCATGGCATCGCAACCCTTTTCCTATACTGATGACACGCTGAAACAGCTCGTGACCGACGCGCTGACCTATGCCACAAGCCGCGGCGCGACCGCGGCCGACGCCGAGGTCAGCGAAGGTTACGGCCAGACCGTCACCGCCCGCCAGGGTGAAGTCGAGACCATCGAATACAACCGCGACAAGGGTATCGGTGTCACGGTATATATCGGCCAGCAGCGCGGCCACGCCAGCAGTTCGGATTTTGCGCCGCAGGCGATGCGCGACACCGTCGATGCCGCGCTGGCGATCGCCCGTTACACCGCGGTTGATGAATGCGCCGGGCTGGCCGATCCCGACATGCTGGCGCGCGAATTCCCCGACCTCGACCTGCTGCATCCCTGGGACATGCCGGTCGAACGTGCGATCGAAATGGCGCGCGAGTGCGAAGCCGCCGGTTTCGGGGTCGACAAGCGCGTCACCAATTCCGAAGGTGCGACCATCTCGACGCAGCAGTCGCACTTCATCTACGGCAACACCCACGGCTTTCTCGCCGGTTATCCGGGCTCGCGCCACAGCATCTGGTGCGCGCTGATCGCCGGCAAGGGTGACGGCATGCAGCGCGACGACTGGTACGAGACCGCGCGCGATCCGGCCGATCTGCCGGCGCCCGCCGTTGTCGGCCGCAGGGCGGGCGAGCGTGCCGTGGCGCGGCTGAAGGCGCGCAAGGTCGCCACCACGCAGGTGCCGGTGCTGTTTGAATCCGGCGTGGCCTCCAGCCTGATGGGACATTTCGTCTCGGCAGTGTCCGGCGGCAGCCTCTACCGCAAGTCTTCGTTCCTGCCCGACAGCCTGGGCAAGCCGGTCTTCGCGCCGTGCGTGCAGATGCGCGACCTGCCGCTGATCCCCAAAGGGCTCGCCAGCGGCGCGTTCGATGAAGAGGGCGTGGCGACACAGACCCGCGACATCGTCAGGAACGGCGTGGTGCAGGGTTATTTCCTCGCGACCTACTCCGCGCGCAAACTCGGCATGAAATCCACCGGCAACGCCGGCGGCAACCACAATCTGATCATGAGTGACACCGGCGAGGACTTCGCGGCGCTGCTGAAGAAGATGGGCACTGGCCTGCTGGTCACCGAACTGATGGGGCAGGGCGTCAACGCGGTGACCGGTGATTATTCGCGCGGTGCCGCCGGGTTCTGGGTCGAAAACGGCGTGGTGACCTATCCGGTGCAGGAGATCACCATTGCCGGCAATCTGAAAGACATCTACAAAAACATCGTCGCCATCGGCAACGATGTATCGCGGCGCAGTTCGCGTCAGTGCGGTTCGATCCTGGTCGCCGGCATGACTCTCGCAGGATCATAAAATATCGTTATTACTCAATAAGTTATATTGTTTCCGGAGGCGGCATGCAACGACGGTCATTCCTCAAGAAAACGGGCATCGGGCTCGCGGCGGGAGCGGTGGCCGCACCGGCGATCGTACATGCGCAACCGGTGATCCAGTGGCGGCTTGCCTCGAGTTTCCCGAAAAGTCTCGAT
>RPOR01000128.1 GCA_003820645.1 Betaproteobacteria bacterium | reverse complement strand
CACTACAGAGGGAACCGGGGAATATATCGACGACACGGTCATTACCACCAAAGTGAAAGCGGCGATTTTCGACGAACCGACGCTGAAATCAGCCGAGATCAACGTCGAAACCTTCAAGGGCACCGTTCAGCTGTCCGGTTTCGTCAATTCCCGTGCTGATATCAACAAGGCGGTTGAGGTCGCGCGCAGCGTCAAGGGCGTAACATCGGTCAAGAACAATATGCGGCTCAAGTGACGCCCACACTATCTCTTCATGCATCACGCCGGACAACAAGCAATCCAGCGTGGTGGGTGGCGAAACGGTTCATTTACCGTCAAATACGAAAGGATAATGATCATGCTCTATACCATCGCGGTTGTTCTGGTAATTTTGTGGCTGCTGGGCCTCGTCTCCTCCTACACCATGGGCGGCTTCATTCATGTATTGCTGGTGATCGCCATTGTGGTGGTGTTGATAAATGTGATCGGCGGGCGCCGCTCGTAATGATGCGAGACTCCGAACACATTGCGCCTTTCGCATCGCGGAAACACTGGTCACTGACCCAAACCCTGATTGAGCTGATTAGGCAGGAAATATGATGAACATCGGATACCATGGCCTCTTGGGCCTGTTGATACTCGTTGGCGACATCTGGGCGATCATCAATATTCTGCAAAGCACTGCCGCCAATGAAAAGAAATTGATCTGGATTCTCGCGGTCGTGCTGTTGCCACTACTGGGCCTGATCCTCTGGTATTTCCTCGGGCCACGGAACGGCAAGACCTAAGATTGGTGAAGCAGGTAGCGTCCGCCGCTCGGCAACGGGCGCTGCCACGCCAGGATCAAGCAGATGCCCGGCTTATAGAGAGTGAAACTCCCGCGTGGGGAACTGGGAATCGAAGGGGTTGTGGGTTACGGCTGCGCTTTATCCGGGAATTTAACGTGGTATGCAACCTTGCAACACAAGTGCCCGGCAATTTGTACGGATAAAATTTTTACGGCAAATTTAACGACCAGTTATGGACATAGCGTGCCGGGTTGTACAGAACTATTACCTTGAATTAAATTTGAGCGGCCCTCGCACGCTACGACAATCATAACCACATGAAAGAACTCATGTACAGCCAGAGCAGCTTTTTGATCGTATCCGCGCTTGTCTTTCTTATGTTGCTTGCCATGGAAATTGGCGTTCGAAGCGGTCGTCGACAGAAGGCGAAATCCCTTGAGGCGATCACGCAAGCAAATGCCGTTCTGGTCTCCATGCTGGGGCTGTTGGCGCTGTTGCTGGCTTTCACATTCTCTGCTGCTCTGCAACGCTACGAGGACCGTAGTCAGACGGTCGTGGCGGAAGCCAATGCTATTGGAACCACATATCTCAGGGCGCGACTTCTTCCCACGGGAATTCAGGATGAAGTGCAGTCACTCCTTCGCCAATACCTGGATGTCCGCATTCAGGAAGGCGGCGTCGATGCAACGAAACCCGAATTGCACGAATCGTTACTGCACCAAGCGAAGCTGATGGAGGCAAGGCTGTGGAACCATGCCCTGAAGGCGGTTGCGCAGGACGACCGGGTCGTCACCAGCGGGCTCTTTATCCAGTCTCTAAACGAACTTATCGATACATCCGGCACGAGGACTGCGGCCTTGAACCGACATGTTCCGGAAATTGTGCTTTTTGTGATGTTCACGACGATCGTGCTGACTACGGCTACGCTTGGCTACGCATCGGGAATTGCTGGTCATCGGGTCACCCTTGCGGCATTCGTTCTGGTGTTGCTCATCGCCCTGGTCGTCTTCCTCATCATCGACTTGGACAGGCCCCGGCGCGGCGTCATTCAGGTGAGCCATGAAAGCATGTTGAGCCTGCAGCAAAACTTCGGGCCCGCTCAAGGACACATCTCTCAACCCGGCACTGCACCGGACGCATCACAAGCGCCACGCCCGTGACTACGCGCGTCTGTCCCAAACCCTTGCCGGATTCCATTTCCTCGCTTTCGCTTGTCTCATGCCTCATCGAATCGTTCCACTCAACTCAAGTGCATAACAGGCTCCAGGTTCGAACCTGCCGCATATGAGCATCCGCTTCTGGCGTTAGCTGCCATTAGCCGGACTCACAAACCGTACTTCGGTCTTTTTCAACTGCCTTGAAACACTTCAACTTCGTGCGAATCAACAATGCGGCAAGCGCTCATAACACCAGTTCCAGGCAGGTGCTGTTGACCGGCGTGTTGTCGTAATACGGCGCGCAACGCAAAAAACCCAGGTTACGATACAGTCGCGTCGCCGCGGTCATCTGCGGCAGCGTATCGAGCACCACGCGCGAATACCCGGCGCTGCGCGCAAAGGCGATAGCCCGTTCTGCCAGAGCACGGCCATTGCCGCCGCCGCGGAAAGGCTCGCGCAGATACAGCCGTTTCATTTCGCAGCGCCCGGCGTCCAGCGGCCGCACGCCGACGCAGCCCGCCACAGCACCGTCGATGCGCGCCAGCAACAGCGTGCCCGCCGGGGACGCATAGGGCCCGGGCAGGCCTTCGAGTTCGGATTCGAAATCCTGGAAACAGAGATTGAAATTCAGCGATCCTGCGTATTCCAGGAACAGGTCGCGCACCGCATCGAGGTCGGGACCGGCCGCCCCGACCGTGACGATGTCGAATTCAGTGTGCATCACGCTGTCGCCGCCTGATGAATGCCTGCCTGGTCCCGCACCGCAAGAGACCATTGAAATTACACCACGCGCAGCGAGCCATCAAATCCGCGAACATCACCTTCGACGCTGCCGCCTACCCGGTGCCCGAAGCGCACTACCACATCAACCGCGGCTGACCGCCGCCGGCACGCACGCCTCCCGCACCGCGGCCGCCCGCCTGGTCACGGCTGCTCAATGCGCCTTGGTCAGCAGGCGCATGCCGCGATCGAGACCGTCGATCGTCAGCGGAAACATGCGTCCGCCCATCAGCTCGCGCGTAATGCCGATCGACTCGTGGTAATTCCACACCGCTTCGGGCTGCGGATTGAGCCAGATCGCGTTCGAGTAGACATCGAGGGCACGCTGCAGCCACACCGCGCCCGGTTCTTCGTTGCTGTGCTCGACACTGCCGCCCGGATAGGTGATCTCGTACGGGCTCATCGTCGCATCGCCGACAAAAATTACTTTGTAATCATGGGGGTAGGTGTGAAACACGTCCCAGGTCGCGATGCGCTCGGTGACGCGGCGGCGATTGTCCTTCCACACCCGCTCGTAGAGAAAGTTGTGGAAGTAAAAATACTCGAGGTGTTTGAACTCGGTGCGCGTCGCCGAAAACAACTGTTCGCAGACGCGGATGTGGTCGTCCATTGAGCCGCCAATGTCGAAGAACAGCAGCACCTTCACCGCATTGTGCCGCTCGGGCACCATTTTCAGGTCTAGCCAGCCGGCGTTTTTCGCGGTCGAGCGGATGGTGTCTTCCATGTCCAGCTCTTCCGGCGCGCCGGTGCGCGCGAATTTCCGCAGCTTGCGCAGCGCCACCTTGATGTTGCGCGTGCCCAGTTCCACCGTGTCGTCGAGGTTTTTGAACTCGCGCTGGTCCCAGACCTTCACCGCACGGCGGTGGCGCGACTCGTGCTGGCCGATGCGGATGCCCTCCGGGTTGTAGCCGTAGGCGCCGAACGGACTGGTGCCGCCGGTACCGATCCACTTGTTGCCGCCCTGATGGCGGCCCCTCTGTTCCTCGAGGCGCTTTTTCAGTGTCGCCATCAGCTGGTCCCAGCCGCCCAGCGACTGGATCAGCTTTTTCTCGTCCTCGGTCAGATGTTTCTCGACCAGCTTGCGCAACCACTCCTCTGGGATCACCGCCGCCGCGGCGTCGATGCCGACGACGCCCTTGAAGTACGCCGCGAACACCAGGTCGTAGCGGTCGAAGTATTTTTCATCCTTGACCAGGCAGGTGCGCGCAAGAAAATAGAAATCCTCGACGCTGCCGAAGGCGACCTGCCGCTCCAGCGCCGCGATCAGCACCAGGAATTCCTTGATCGAGGCCGGCACGCCGCCTTGGCGGAGTTTTAAGAAAAATTCGATCAGCATGTTAAGGCGTGAGCGGTGAGCGGTGAGCGGTGAGCGGTGAGCGGTGAGCGGTGAGCGGTGAGCGGTGAGCGGTGAGCGGTGAGCGGTGAGCGATTGATGAGTCTCGATTGCCAAAAGTTCCCGGCTTGCTGCTTGCTTTTCTCCTACCGCTTACTTTCTCTCTTACCGCTCACCATTTACGATTTTCTCCTCGACATGAACACCAGCCGCTCGAACAGATGCACATCCTGCTCGTTCTTGATCAGCGCGCCATGCAGCGGCGGCACGATCTTGTGCGCGTCTTGGCTATGCAGCGCTTCCGGCGGGATGTCTTCGGCCATCAGCAGCTTCAGCCAGTCGAGCAGTTCCGAGGTCGTCGGTTTTTTCTTCAGGCCGGGCACTTCGCGGATCTCGAAAAACGCGTTCAGTGCCTGCGCCAGCAGCTGCTTCTTGATGCCGGGGAAATGCACATCGACGATTTTCGCCATGGTGTCGGCATCGGGAAACCGGATGTAGTGGAAAAAGCAGCGGCGCAGGAAGGCATCCGGCAGTTCCTTCTCGTTGTTGCTGGTGATGATCACCAGCGGCCGGTGCTTCGCCTTGATCAGCTGCTGGGTCTCGTAGACATAGAACTCCATGCGGTCCAGTTCACGCAGCAGGTCGTTCGGAAACTCGATGTCGGCCTTGTCCACTTCGTCGATCAGCAGCACCGCCGGTTCGTCGGCCGTGAAGGCCTGCCACAGCATGCCCTGCACGATGTAGTTGCCGATGTCCTGGACCCTGGGGTCGCCGAGCTGCGAATCGCGCAGCCGCGACACCGCGTCGTATTCGTACAGGCCATGCTGCGCCTTGGTCGTCGACTTGATGTGCCACTCGAACAGCGGGCGCTGCAGCGCCCGCGCCACTTCCAGCGCGAGCATGGTCTTGCCGGTGCCGGGCTCGCCCTTGATCAGCAGCGGACGCTCCAGCGCCAGCGCGGCATTGACCGCCATCATCAGGTCGTCGGTGGCGACGTAGTTTTCGGTGCCGGTGAAGCGCGACATTATTTATCCTTTATAATCAATTACTTATTAAGTATCGGCACAGCGCGCCAGATCGCTGCGGCGGTCGATGTCGAGCAGCACGCCGGGATCGTCACAGTCGATCAGTTGCACCAGCGCCTGATTGCGCTGCACGATCACCCGCGCGCCGCTGTCGCCGGTCAGCGCCTGCAGTTCATGCAGAAAGCGTGCACCGAAACCCACCGGATGGCCACGATCCCCCTGATATTCCGGCGCAACGATGGCCGCGCCCGCGCGCAGGGCCTGCGCCACCCGCTTGATGGTGTCCGGGCGGATGCGCGGCATGTCGGCCAGCGCGACGATCCAGCCGCCGGCATCCCGCGTCACGCTGACGCCATGCGCAAGGCTCACGCCCATGCCCCGCTCGGCATCGGGGCACACCGCCACCACGCAGCCTTCCTGCTCCAGCAGCTCGGCGGTCGGAAAATCACCGGGCCGTACCACCGCGGTGACCGGCAGGTCCGCGGCGAGCAGGTTGCGCGCGGCGTGCGCCGCAATCGCCACGCCGTCTTCCAGCGGATGCAGCAGCTTGCCGCCGCCAAAGCGCGAACCGGCCCCGGCAGCGAGCAGTATTGCGACAGGGGATTTTACCGGAGCGGCCATGGCCCCGATTATAATGGCCCGCTCCCCTTAATTCTGCGGGTCCACGTCATGCCGAAGTTCTGCGCCAATCTCACGATGCTGTTCAACGAAGTCGCGTTCATGGACCGCTTTGCCGCCGCGGCCAAGGCCGGGTTCAAGGGTGTCGAATACCTGTTCCCCTACGATTACGACAAAAATGACCTCGTCGCGGCGCTCGCCGGCAACGGCCTCGCCCAGGTGCTGCACAACCTGCCGGCCGGCAACTGGACGCAGGGCGAGCGCGGCATCGCCTGCCACCCGCAGCGCGTCGCCGAATTCAGGGACGGCGTCGACCGCGCCATCGACTATGCGACCGCACTCGGCTGCGAACAGGTCAATTGCCTGGCTGGCATCCGCCTGCCCCATCTCGATCCCCTGGAAGCGCGCGAAACCCTGATCCGCAACCTGCAGTTCGCCGCACCGCGGTTACAGGCCGCCGGCATCAGGCTGCTGATCGAGCCGATCAACACGCGCGACATCCCGGGCTTTTTCCTCAATCAGTCGCAACAGGCGCTCGACATCATCAGGGCGGTGGGCTCCGACAACCTGTTCCTGCAGTACGACATCTACCACATGCAGATCATGGAAGGCGATCTCGCCCGCACCATCGAGGCCAACCTCGCGCTGATTCCGCACATGCAACTGGCTGACAACCCCGGCCGCAACGAACCGGGGACCGGCGAGATCAATTACCCCTTCCTGTTCCGCCATATCGACAGAATCGGCTACCGCGGCTGGATCGGCTGCGAATACAAGCCGGCGACCACCACCACGGCCGGCCTGGGTTGGGTACGGCCCTGGCTGTTCGGTGCTTGACGGCACCGGGTGCAAACCACACAATCATCCACATAGCAGACCCATAAAAATACCGGTTCCGGTCCTTGAAACACCACCACTACCAGGAGGAGTCATGAAAGCATCACGTATTGCTACCGTACTCGGCATTGCCGTCGCCGCCACATTCGCCGGCACCGCCGGCGCGCAACAGATCAAACTGATGACCGGTCCGCAGGGCGGCTCGTGGTATCCGCTGGGCGGCGCCATCCAGGGCATCATCGAGAAGGCCATTCCCGGGTCCAGCGTGCAAGTGCTGCCCGGCGCCGGCATTTCCAACGTCGTCGGCGTGCAGACCGGCAAGGCGGAAATGGGCTTCGGCAATGCGGTGTCGTCGTACGACGGCGTGCGCGGCGCCGAGCCGTTCAAGGGCAAGCAGGACAACGTGTGCCAGGTCGCGACGCTGTATTTCCAGTATTTCCACGCGGTGGCCCTGGCCGACTCCGGCGTTACCGACATGGGCAAGGCCAAGGGCAAGGCGCTGACCACCCAGCAGAAAGGCAACACCGGCGAGCAGATGACGCGCGACGCGCTGAAAGTCTACGGCCTCGACTACGGCGCGATGTCCAAAGTGAACCACGGCAACTACACCGACTCGGTGTCGCAGCTGAAAGACGGCCATGCCCAGGTGTTCACGCTGATCACCACGGTGCCGGCCTCCTCGGTGATGGACCTCGCCTCGGCACGTGACATCCGCGTGCTCGAATTCCCGAATGACAAGTTCCAGGCATTGCAGAAGATCAACAAGGGCTACGACAAGCGCATCATCAAGGCCGGCAGCTATCCGAAGCAGGACAAGGACATCCAGACCATCGGCACCTGGACGCACCTGATCGCCAGCTGCAAGCTGCCCGAAGACACCGTCTATAAAATCACCAAGGCATTGGCCGAAAACGTCACCGGCCTCGGCAACGTGGTGGCAGCGGTCAAAGGCCTCTCGGTCAAGGACATGGCCGCCGATGTCGGCGTGCCCTATCACCCGGGCGCCAGGAAGTACTACCAGGAAGCCAAGGCGCTGTAAGTCCGTCACCGGAGCGGCGGCACGATTTTTTCGTGCCGCTGCTTTTTTTGTTGACCGGAGTCTGCTGAAATGTCCGTCGCCCGCGCGCTGCACAGACTGATCGCCTTCATTGCGATCGGCATGTCGGTGTATCACCTGACTATCGCCTTCATCGGTGCCCCCCAGCAGCTGTTCTTCCGCAGCACGCACCTGCTGTTCGCGCTGATACTGGTCTTCCTGCTCTACCCGAGCTTCCGCAAGAAGACTGCGGGCGGCATCCGCGACGACGCCGGCGGTATCGTGGGCGGCAGCCAGGACACGCCGATTGCGTCCTGGTGGGACTGGCTGCTGATCGCGCTGTCCGCCGTCACCATCGCCTATGTGTGGATCAATCACGATCACCTGCTGACGCGCTTCGTGTTTGTCGACGATCCGACGCAGGTCGAACTGATCCTCGGCGGTATCTTCACGCTGATCGTGCTCGAAGCGACGCGGCGCATCATCGGTCTGGCACTGCCGGTCACCGCACTGATTTTTCTCGGTTACGCACTGTTCATCGCCAAAACCCGTCCCGAGCAGATCATCGAAATCATGTATCTGACCACCGAGGGCATTTTCGGCGGCACGCTGGGCGTGTCAGCCGCCTACGTGATCATGTTCGTGCTGTTCGGCGCCTTCATGGAACGCACCGGCATCGGCCGGCTGTTCATGGATTTTGCGCTGGCATTGACCGGCCACAGTGCCGGCGGCCCCGGCAAGGTGGCGGTGGTCAGCTCGAGCCTGTTCGGCACCGTGTCCGGCAGCGCCGTCGCCAACGTGCTGGTCGACGGGCCGATCACCATCCCGCTGATGAAACGCACCGGCTTCCGGCCGGCGTTTGCCGCGGCAGTCGAATCGGTGGCGTCCACTGGCGGCCAGATCATGCCGCCGATCATGGGCGCCGCCGCGTTCGTGATGGCGGAATTCCTCGGCGTCAGCTATTTCCAGGTGACGATGTGGGCGATCATCCCGGCGTTCCTGTATTTCCTCGCGGTGTTCTGTGCAGTGCATTTCGAATCCAAGCGCGTCGGCCTGCTCGGCCTGCCGCGCGCCGAAATTCCGCGACTGGGCACGGTGATGCGCGAACGCGGCCACCTGTTCATTCCGCTGGTGACCATACTGTTCGGCCTGATGGCCGGCTACAGCGCGCCGCTGTGTGCGCTGGCCGGCACGCTGATGTGCGTGCCCGTGGCCATGCTGCGCAAATCCACGCGCAAGGACATCACGCTCCACACCATCTTCAGCGCGCTCGAGGAAGGCGCGCGGAATTCCATCGCCGTCGCCCTGGCCTGCGCCTGTGCCGGCATCATCATCGGCGTCATCACCCAGACCGGCGCGGCAATCAACTTCACGTCCATGGTCATCGACCTGTCCAAGGACCTGCTGGTGCTGGCGCTGATCCTCACCATGCTCGCCGGCATCATCCTCGGCATGGGCATGCCGACCACGCCCGCCTACATCGTCATGGTGTCGCTGCTGGTGCCGGCGATCATCAAGCTCGGCGCGATTGCGCCGGCAGCGCACATGTTCGCGTTCTATTTCGCGATCCTGTCGGCAATCACGCCGCCCGTCGCGCTGGCCGTTTACGCCGCAGCCGGGATCGCCAAGGCGCCACTGTGGCAGGCCGGCTGGACGGCAGTGCGAGTCGGCGCTGCGGGTTTCATTGTGCCCTTCATGTTCATTTTCGAACCGACGCTGCTGATGATCGGCAATTGGTACGACATCCTGCAGTCCTTCGTCAGCGCGAGCATCGGCACCATCTGCCTTGCCGCGGGACTGTTCGGCTACCTGTTCCGTACGGCACGCGCCTGGGAACGCGCATTCCTGATCGGTGCAGCGATCATGCTGATCAAACCCGGCCTGGTCACGGACCTGATCGGCGCCGGCTTGATGCTTGCGGTCGTCTTCAGCCAGCTGGTCCTCCGCAAAGCGGAACCGGCGCCGGTGCTGAAGCGGCCGGTCGCGTACCACTGACGCGACTATAATCGGCAGCACCCCCGTATTGCCGCGCGCCACCTCATGGCGCGCAACCATTTCTGAAAGGACACCATCATGAGCAACGTCGGCTTCGTCGGACTCGGCATCATGGGCAAACCCATGGCCCTCAACCTGAT
>RPOR01000127.1 GCA_003820645.1 Betaproteobacteria bacterium | reverse complement strand
TTTTTCCACTGGGATTATCTCAACGAGAGCGTACGGACCCGGGCGCCGCAGCGAGCCAACCAGGTCGGCGTGTTTGTGGTGCGGGTCAATGATGCCGGGCGCGCGGCTGAAATCAGCGCGGCGATCGATGCCGAGTTCGGCAATTCCGCAGCGGAGACGCTGACGGAAACCGAGCAGGCGTTCCAGATCGGCTTCGTCAAGCAGACCGAGGCCATCGTCATCGCGATTCGCATCGTCTCGTTCGTGGTCATTTTCATCATTCTCGCGGTGATGGCGAACACGATGGCGATGACGGCGCGCGAACGCCGGGCGGAATACGCGACGCTGAAGGCGCTGGGTTTCGGGCCGGGCTTTCTCGGCAGCCTCATTTTCGGCGAGTCGCTGGCGATTGCGCTGATCGGCTCGGCGCTTGGCGTGGCGCTGACGTTCCCGGTGGCGCACTGGTTCGGTGCGAAAATGGGCACGCTGTTCCCGGTGTTTGCGGTGAGCGCTTCCACGGTGTGGTTGCAGGCGGCCTGCGCCGTCGTGGTGGGTATCGCGGCGGCCGTGATACCCGCGCTGCGTGCGGCGCGGGTGCGTATCGTCGACGGCCTTCGGGCGGTGGGCTGATGGGCATTCCGTTTTCCTACACCATGCGCAACCTGTGGACACGCCGGCTGACCACGGTGCTGACGGCCGGCGGCATGGCGCTGGTGGTATTCGTGTTTGCCGCGGTGCAGATGCTCGATACCGGGCTGCGGCAGACGCTGATTGCTACCGGCCAGCCCGACAACATCCATGTCACACGCCGTTCCGCGGCGGCGGAGATTTCCAGCGTCGTGGACCGCGCGCAGGCCGATGTCGTGGAATCCCAGCCGGAAATCGCGATCGGCGCCGGTGGCCTGCGCCTGGTCTCGAAAGAGGTCGTGGTGCTGATCACGCTGCCCAAACACGGGACCGGCGTCGCCACCAATGTCACGACCCGCGGCGTTGGCGAGGCGGCGTTCGATTTGCGGCCGCAGTTGCGCATCACCGAGGGCCGCCGCTTCCAGCCGGGTGCCACCGAGGTGATCGTCGGCACCAGCATTGCCCGGCGTTTCGACGGTGCGGCAGTCGGCTCGCTGCTGCGCTTTGGCGGCCGAGAATGGCGGGTGGTGGGCCGTTTCGAGGCGAAGGGCTCGGCGTACGATTCCGAGATCTGGGCGGATGCCGACCAGCTGCAGCAGTCATTCCGCCGCAATGCCTGGTCTGCGGTGGTGGCGCGGCTCGCCGATCCGGCGACGCTGCCGGCATTGAAAGGACGCCTGGAAACCGATCCGCGGCTGACACTGGACGTGAAATCCGAGCGCGAATTTTTCGAGGAGCAGTCGCGGGTGCTGTCGAATTTCATCAGCTATCTGGGCCTGACGCTGTCGGTGATTTTTTCGGTCGGCGCGATGATCGGCGCGATGATCACGATGTATGCGGCGGTCGCCACCCGCACCGGCGAGATCGGCACGCTGCGCGCGCTCGGGTTCCGCCGCTCGAGCATCCTCGCGACGTTCCTGCTGGAAGCGACGCTGCTGGGCGTGGTCGGGGGCGTCGCGGGACTGCTGCTGGCCTCGCTGATGCAGCTCGTGCAGATCTCGACGCTGAACTGGCAGTCGTTTTCGGAGCTGGCGTTCCGGTTCACCCTGACGCCGCAGATTGTTGCCGTGTCGCTGGGCTTCGCCGTGCTGATGGGTTTTGTCGGCGGATTCCTGCCCGCGGTGCGCGCATCACGGCTCAGTATCGTCGACGCGCTGCGCGCGGTGTGACCAGCCTCAGCTGCGCCGGACCGAGGGCTCGATCGTGCCGAGGTGAAACCGGTATGCGCCGGCCTTGCGGTCAGCGTAATAGTGGGTCAGCGTGTTGCGCACGGTGGCAAAGGCCAGTGCGTCCCACGGAATATCCGCTTCGTCGCACAGCCGCGTTTCCAGTGTCTCGGCGCCGGCACTGAAGTCGAGGTCGAGCAGCCGGGCGCGGAACAGCAGGTAGACCTGGTTGATGTGCGGAATGTTGTACAACGCATAGAGCGGGCCGATCTCGACGCGGGCATTGGCTTCCTCCAGCGTTTCGCGCACGGCACCCTGCGCCGTGGTCTCGCCGTTCTCCATGAATCCGGCAGGCACGGTCCACAGTCCGTAGCGCGGTTCGATGGCGCGGCGGCACAGCAGGATGCGGTTCTCCCACTCGGCGATGCAGCCGACGATCATGCGCGGATTCTGGTAATGAATGGTGCCGCAGGCGTCGCAGACGTGGCGCGGCAGCGTGTCACCGGCGGGAATCTTCAGTGCGACGGCAGAGCCGCAGTTGCTGCAGAACTTCATTTGGGCATCCGTGTTCTTGGCACGTAACTATACGGTAAGATTCTTTTGCCGGTAAATTTTCTGATCACGCGCATGCATCCTTGCCTGCTGATCCTGCGCGCAGATTGGACCGTCTGGCGACGCGCGACGAACTGCTCGATACGATCTCGGATCTCGAGGACGCGTACAACAGCTTCTCGGAAATCGAGCAGGAGACTGCCGTGCGACTGATCGAGGAACTCGGCAAGCGCTTGCCTGCATGCCTGTGACGATGTGCTCGACGCCCGCGGCCCCTGGCACTACCGGAGTTGGGAGCCGCTGGTGGTGCCGGGGGAAATCCACGGTGGCGGCGGCACCGGTTTCGTGCCGGTGTTCGACTGGCTCGCAGAGTGCCGTCTGCGGCCGGATCTGCTGCTCTGTTTCACCGACGCAGAGGGCGATTTTCGACAGCGGCAGCCGGATTTTCCGGTGATCTGGCTGGTCAAGGGGCGTGCGCCCGTGCCGTGGGGCGAGCGTATCCAGCTCAATGATTGACCCTCACCCTGCCTTGAACGGGTTGCGTGCCGCCAGCTCGCGGCCGTGCTGTTCCATCAGCGTCGTTTCGCGGTCGAGGAATTTTTCGACGGCGGAGGCAAATTCCGGATGCGCCAGCCAGTGCGCGGATTGCGTGGTCACCGGCAGCAGTCCGCGTGCCATCTTGTGTTCGCCCTGCGCGCCGCCTTCGAAGATCCGGATGCCGCGGGCGATGGCATACTCGATGCTCTGGTAGTAGCAGGCTTCGAAGTGCAGCAGCGGGTGGTGTTCGATCGCGCCCCAGTGCCGGCCGTAGATCCGGGTATCGTTGCGGATCAGCAGCGATGCGGCGATGCGGTTGCCCTCGCGCTCGGCGCAAACCATGACGATGTTGTCGGGCATGGCCGCACCGATGCGGCTGAAAAATTCCAGGTTCAGGTACGGCGCGGAATGGTGCTCGCGGTAGGTCTGGCGATAACACCGCGCGAAGAACCGCCAGTCGCCATCACCGATGCCGGCGCCCTCCAGCCAGCGGAAGGTGAAGCCCGCGTCGCGCACCCTGCGCCGTTCCTGGCGGATTTTCTTGCGCTTGTCGTGGCTCAGCTGCGCGAGGAAGGCGTCGAAATCCGGGTAATTCTCGTTGCGCCAGTGGAACTGGCGGCCCTGGCGCAGCAGGAAGCCATGGCCGGCCAGGCATTCCAGATCGGTTGCCGCCGGAAACAGCACATGCAGCGAACTGGTCCCGGTCTGGCGGGCCAGTTCCAGCGCGCCGGCGACGAGCTGGTCGCGGTGTTTGGTGTGCGGGGCCAGCAGGCGCGCACCGACCACCGGCGTGAACGGAACTGCGCTGAGCAGCTTGGGGTAATACTCGATGCCGTGGCGGTGGTAGGCATCGGCCCACGCCCAGTCGAACACGTACTCGCCGTAGGAATGGCTTTTCAGGTACAGCGGCATCGCGCCGGCGAGTTCGCCGCCGTCGTGCAGCAGCAGGAATTGCGGCGCCCAGCCGGTGTCGGCACAGGCGCAGCCGGTTTCATGCAGCGCGTGCAGGAACGCGTGTTGCAGGAACGGATCGTTGCCGGCGAGCCGGTTCCAGTCCGTCGGCGCGACATGCGCCAGCGACGAGGCAACGTGCAGCTTCACTGCGGCTTCATGCGCTCCGCATGCGCCGGCAGCCGTGAACCCCGGGCGGGTTGCGGCATGCGGCAATTGCGTCATGGTCAGGGTGCAGCGCCGGAGCCCGGCACGCCCGGTTGTCGTGCAGCCAGTGTTCCATACTTGCGGGAGGTTTTCGAGCCAGAGTGTAGTGTTACCGATGATATATTAGCGACATGAAAATAGCGATTGCGCAGCTCAACGTGACCGTCGGTGATCTCGACGGCAATGCCGCGAAAATCATGGACGCTGCGCGCCGCGCGCGCGCGGACGGCGTCAGCCTGCTGCTGACGACGGAACTGGTGCTGTGCGGCTACCCGCCCGAAGATCTGCTGCTGCGGGACGATTTTTTCCGGGCCTGCGATCAGGCCTTCCAGCGCATCGTGCGCGAGGTTACTGGAATTACGCTGGTGCTCGGGCATCCGCATCAGATCGGCAGCAAGCGTTACAACGCAGCCTCGGTGATCCGCGACGGTGCGGTGGTGGCTACCTACCTGAAACGCACGCTGCCGAATTACACGGTGTTTGACGAGGAGCGCTATTTCGATTCCGGCGATGCGCCCTGTGTGTTCGAACATGACGGCGTGCGCTTCGGCATCAACATCTGCGCCGATGTCTGGGAAGAGCCGGCGGCGAAGGCTGCCCGTGAAGCCGGCGCGCAGGTATTGCTGGTGCTCAATGCATCGCCGTATCACATCAACAAGCAGCTGACACGCTACGAAGTGGTACGTGAACGGGTCGGCAACACCGGCATGGCGGTGATTTATGCCAACCAGGTGGGCGGACAGGATGAGCTGGTGTTTGACGGCGCCTCGTTTGCGGTGGACGGCCGCGGTGAACTGACCCACCAGCTGCCGGCCTTCACGGAGGCACTGGGGCTGGTCGAGCTCATCGGCGGCGTACCGCAGCAAGGCGAGATTGCCGCAGAAGCCACGCTCGAGGCGGACGTCTACGGCGCGCTTACACTGGGCGTGCGTGACTATCTGGGCAAGAATGGTTTTCCCGGCGCGCTGCTCGGATTGTCCGGCGGTGTCGATTCGGCATTGACGCTGGCGGTGGCGGTCGATGCGCTGGGTGCCGACAAGGTGCATGCGGTGATGATGCCGTCCCAGTACACTGCGGGCATGAGCTGTGAGGACGCGAAGGCGCAGGCGCAAATCATGGGAGCCCGGTATTCCGAAATCCCGATCCGGCCGGTATTCGACGCTTTCCGCGCAGCGCTCGCCGACGAGTTTCGCGGCCTGCCCGAGGATGTTACCGAGGAGAATCTGCAGGCGCGCATCCGCGGCACGCTGCTGATGGCGCTGTCGAACAAGACCGGCGCGATCGTGGTGACGACCGGCAACAAGAGCGAAATGGGCACCGGGTACGCCACGCTGTACGGCGACATGGCAGGCGGTTTCGCCGTGCTCAAGGACATCAAGAAAACGCTGGTCTACCGGCTCTGCGAGTATCGCAACAGGCTGGCGCCGGTGATTCCGCGACGGGTCATCGAACGTGCGCCCTCGGCGGAGCTGCGTCCCGACCAAAAGGACCAGGACAGCCTGCCGCCGTACGAAGTGCTCGATGCGATCATGGAAGCCTATGTCGAGCAATACCGCAGCCCGCCGGAGATCGTCGCCATGGGTTATGCGCCGGCGGATGTCGACCGTGTGGTGCGGCTGATCCGGATCAGCGAATACAAGCGGCGCCAGTCACCGGTCGGCATCCGCATCACGAGCCGCGGTTTCGGCAAGGACTGGCGTTATCCGATCACCAACAAGTTCCGGCACTGAGGCCGCGGCGCGCCTTGTGCTATTCTTTCGCGTCATCAACGGTAAGCCGCTGGAGTCGATATGAAAAAAATCGAAGCAATATTCAAACCCTTCAAGCTGGACGAGGTTCGCGAAGCGCTGTCCGAAATCGGGGTCAGTGGTTTGACGGTGACCGAAGTCAAGGGCTTCGGCCGCCAGAAGGGGCATACCGAGCTTTATCGCGGCGCGGAATATGTCGTGGACTTCCTGCCCAAGGTCAAGGTCGAGGTCGTCGTCCCGGACCAGCTGCTCGAGGCAGCGATGGATGCAGTGGTCAAGGCGGCGCGCACCGGGAAGATCGGTGACGGCAAGATTTTCGTCAGTGACGTCGCCCAGGTCATCCGCATTCGTACCGGAGAAACCGACGAAGCCGCCATCTAGGCGGCCTTTTTTACGCGCCGCTTTTGCTGCGGCTGCCGCGCAGCAGCACCAGCACCGCGCCGCCACCGCCATCGGCCTGCGGCGCCTGACAGTAAGCCAGAACTTCATCGCGCTGGGCGAGCCAGCCCGCCACTTTTTTCTTCAGCACCGGTTCGCGGTTGGGCGAACCCAGGCCTTTGCCGTGCACGATGCGCACGCAGCGCACGCCCCTGCGCACGCACTGCGCGAGAAAAGCGGCAGTCAGCACCCGTGCTTCGGGGACCGTGAGCCCGTGCAGGTCCAGATGATCCTGGATGACCCAATGGCCACGGCGCAGTTTCTTCAGGGTTTGCGGTGACAGTCCGTCACGCAGGAACAGCAGTTCTTCGCCGGTTTCGAGGCCGAGTTCCCAGGCCGGCGCATCGCTGAGGGTGTCGTGCAGCACCGCATGTTCGTCGCGTTGCCGCTGCACCGCAATCGGGAGGGGCCGCGGGCGTGCCAGGCGGACACGGTTGGGTTGCGGCAGCGGGGTGACGTCGGCCAGCGCCGCGAGCAGCAACTCCCGCATAGATTCCTGCGGGTCAGGCGGTGCTGCAGCGCCGCGCGGTTTGGCCTTTTTCACGGCGCATTCCGATCGACATGCTCAGCCCGGGTCCGGTCTGGGCGAGGCTCAGACCAGTCCCTTGCTTTCGAGATAGCGCTGTGCATCGAGTGCCGCCATGCAGCCGGTGCCGGCACTGGTCACGGCCTGGCGATAGACGTGATCCTGCACGTCACCGGCGGCAAATACCCCGGGGACGCTGGTGGCCGTGGCGTTGCCGTTGAGGCCGCCCTTGGTGATGATGTAGCCGTTTTTCATTTCCAACTGGCCGGCGAAAATGTCGGTATTCGGCTTGTGGCCGATGGCGATGAACACGCCCTGCAGCTGTTTGTCCGTGGTCGCGCCGGTTTTCACATGTTTGACGCGCATGCCGGTGACACCGGTGTTGTCCCCGAGTACTTCATCGAGCACGTGATCCCAGAGTATCGTGGCCTTGCCGGCAGCGACGCGCTCGTTGAGTTTGTCGACGAGGATGGCTTCGGCGCGGAACTTGTCGCGGCGGTGGACGATGGTGACGTGGTGCGCGATGTTGGTCAGGTACAGTGCTTCCTCGACAGCGGTGTTGCCCCCGCCGATGACCGACACGTCCTGGTTCTTGTAGAAGAAGCCGTCGCAGGTTGCGCAGCCGGACACGCCCTTGCCCATGAATTTTTCTTCGGAGGGCAGGCCGAGGTACATCGCCGAGGCCCCGGTGGCAATGACCAGTGCATCGCAGGTGTAGGCACCCTGGTCGCCGATCAGCATGACCGGCGTGTCGTTCAGCTTCACCGTATGGATATGGTCAAAAATGATCTCGGTGTTGAAACGTTCGGCGTGCTTCTGAAAACGCGCCATCAGTTCGGGACCCTGCACGCCGTCTGCATCGGCGGGCCAGTTGTCGACATCGGTGGTGGTCATCAGCTGGCCGCCTTGCGCCATGCCGGTGATCAGCACCGGCTTGAGGTTGGCACGGGCGGCGTACACGGCCGCCGAATAACCGGCGGGTCCGGAACCGAGTATGAGTACCCGGCAATGCTTGGTGTTGGTAGGCATGAGTCCTGGGGAGTATGAAGCCGGAAAAAGCGGAATTTAACAGGTTGGCGACCTGCCTGCGACATCGCCGCGGATGAACCCGCGGCACGAATCGCGTTGATTGCCATGACACATGACTATTATCCCGCATTCTGGCAACATGATCTGATCAGGCGCCCGCGGCAGATAGCCGCGGCGCGGAACCAGCGAATTGTGACCACGCCCATGACCGCACCCATGAATCCGCAGATACTGAAATCCATCCCCCTGTTCTCGTCCTTTTCGGATCAGCAGATCTCGGCCCTGGCTCCCTGGGTCCAGCATCGCAGTTATCCGCGCGGCGCGCCGATATTGCGCGCGGGCGAGGAAACCGATGGCTTGTACATGATCCTGTCGGGACGCGTGAAAGTGCTGATTCCCGACGAAGAGGGCCACGAGGTCATCCTGACGGTAATGGGGGCGAAGGAGTTTGTCGGTGAAATGGGCCTGCTCGACGGCTTGCCCAGCTCGGCGACGGTCGAAGCCCTGGAACCCTGCGAAATGCTGCGGCTGCCGCGGAGCGCTTTCCTGTCCTGTCTGGAAGGCAACGTGGAAGTGGCAATGCTGATACTGCGAAACCTGGTCAGGCGCCTGCGTGATGCCGACCGCAAGATCGAGAGCCTCGCGCTGATTGATGTTTACGGTCGCGTCGCCCGCCTGATCATCGACATGGCCGAAGAGGTTGACGGCCAGTGGGTGGTGCCGCGGGCGCCGCCCAAACAGGAAATTGCGCGAATGATCGGCGCGTCCCGCGAGATGGTGAGCCGGGTCGTCAAGGATCTGCAGGAAAAGAACCTGATCCGCACCGACAAGCGCAAAATCATTGTGCTCGACCGCGAGTCGATGGCGCACCGGGGTTCGCGCCGGGGTTCTGCCTGACCGGTGTTTTGCGGCGAGTGGCAGACTTCGCGGAGGTCGATGCCGGGTGCACAGGGTCAACTGGATGGGGCGTGATTTTTCTCACGTTTTCAGTGAGTTGGCGAGATTTCAGGGCAACGGTTTTTCTCGCAAGTCGCTGACTTATGGTATAAAAATGGCCTTGTCTGGGGTGGCGTCCGACGGGTTTCCCGTGCGGCCTGCGGATTTGCACTGAATTAAGGGGGTGGCCATGTTGTCGATCAGGGGGGGGATGCGGGGCATCGCAGCACTTGCGTTGGCCTTGGTTGCCGCAGGTGCATCGGCGGCCGGTGCGGGGGTGATCACGCATCTGAGCGGAACCATGTCGGTGCAGCGGCCTGACGGCACGGTGCGCATCCTCGCGCAGAAATCGGAAGTCCAGCCGGGCGATGTGCTGACCACCCAGAACGACAGTTACGCCCAGATCAATTTTACCGATGGCAGTGCGGCAACCATGCGGCCGAACACGACGATGAAGCTGGAGGCCTATTCCTTCAACAAGGAGGCTCCGCAAAAAGACGGCATGTTCATGCGGCTGTTGAAGGGGGGCTTGCGCACGGTCACCGGACTGATCGGCAAGCGCGGCAACCAGGATGCCTACAAGATCGGCACCTCCACGGCGACGATCGGCATCCGCGGCTCTTCGGGTGACACCGTCGAATGCCCCACGGCGGGTTCGTGCGGGTCCCTCGAGCCGGGCAGTTATCACACGACGTATACCGGCAGTTACATCATGCAGAACGAGGGGGGCAGCCAGATTGTCGGCGAAGGGCAGTTCGGTTTCGCGGTCGACCCGAAAAAGCCGCCGGTGCTGCTGCCGGGCGATCCGGGATTGAATCTCAGTCAGCTGCCGTTCACGCTGGGCGTCGGTGGCGGTGCCATTGGCGGCGGCCCCGGCCAGGAATGTATCGTGCGTTAGCGCAGCAATGCTCTGCGTTGCCTGCAAACCCCGCCTTCCCGCGGGGTTCTTTTTTTCAATGTGCCCCGGTGCGCTTCGGGATGAATCCTGCAGTGCGCAAGTGCTTTTCACTTATAATCATCAGGTTAACCAAATTTTCCTGCGAAAAACCTGATGCTGGCCAGCGATAAATCCCCCGCCGCCAAACCCGCGCGTAATCCGTTGCCGCCGAAACTCGCGGCATTGTTGCGCGAATCCTGGTGGCTG
>RPOR01000126.1 GCA_003820645.1 Betaproteobacteria bacterium | reverse complement strand
TCAAGCGGCCACGCCAAAGAGGGCTCCAACTCCAGCGGTCAATGCCATTGCCAAAGCGCCCCAAAACGTGACGCGCGTTACAGACGCAATCACGGGTGAACCGCCTGCGCGTGCCGCCAGAAGGCCCAACAATGCAAGAAAGAAGAGCGAGCTGCCGGCGAGACCCCACATGAGTAGAGAAACTGGAAGCAAGAGAGCCATCAGAAGAGGAAGCGCTGCGCCAACCGCAAACGTACCCGCCGAGGCCAATGCGGCTTGCACTGGTTTCGCGGCCAGCGTGTCAGATATGCCCAGCTCATCCCGCGCATGTGCGGCAAGTGCATCGTGCTGCATCAATTGAGTAGCAACGCTCGACGCCAGGGTTGCATCCAGTCCACGCTTGGTGTAGATGGCCATGAGTTCTGCGTGTTCCTGTGCGGGATTCTCGGCTAACTCCTTGGTCTCCCGCGCCAGATCCGCGCGCTCAGTATCAGCTTGCGAACTGACCGAGACATACTCGCCTGCAGCCATTGACATGGCACCGGCGACAAGGCCAGCGACACCTGCAACCAGAATGCCCTTGGTATCTGCGCCTGCCGCAGCGACACCCAAGACAAGGCTAGCAGTAGAAACTATACCGTCGTTCGCGCCAAGAACGGCAGCGCGGAGCCAGCCTGTCCGGTGAGTTCTGTGTCTCTCGCTGTGTCGCATAGCGTCTCCCGCGTGATAGGAAGTTTGTTTCGACGCCTAACGTCGTGCTGTGCGGCCAGCCAAGGCAACGGTAACCGTTGGCAGGCCGCTGGAAGCCGGTCCGCACCAGCTAAGTGTTAGGTGTTGCATTCGTCTCATGTGCACGTCCTAGATCCAATCCCCAAGCGGCAGCACAGTCCTGAGTTCCGCGCAACGACGCTCGATCTCACCTTCAAGCTTTTGAATCATACCGTGGATTGCGTGGAGCTCCTTACTCAAGAACGGGCTGCGTGAGACCCGAAGAATTGCGGTGTGGCCGTCCTGGTGCAGCTTTAGATAGATTTCCAAGATATCGGCATTTGAATGTGCAATCTCCTGATTCCTAATCTCGAGTAGCAAGTCGTGCATTTCTCGCGCCTTCGACGAGAGGACTCGTAGCAACGATCCCGGGATTGCCTTCTCTGCTGTGGCGGATTGTCCCCTGGAATTAACGAATGGTCTGGCGTATGAGACGACTAGTGCCGTAGTCAGCGCCATGAGCAGTGCGCTTGGCCGATCGCTGCGTGGTAGTGGTATCCGACTCGCCAGCAATTCCTCGACCGTAGCCTTGGCCTCGTCTAGATCATGGCGGGATAGCAGAAGGCGTCGATACAAACGGAGCTGTGGTTGCAATGTCGGCGCGACATCTGTGCGCTCAAATGAGTCGTTTTCATCGCCTTCGTCCATCGCAACACCTAACGTTTGAAATCAGCCGCGCCCGCTTTCGGGCATCGGCTCTGGATTGAGGGGTTAGGACGCAAGATTGCTGCAGGCCGGAAGAAAACCAACGCCTTCAATAACCAATGGGACATTGCCGTAGAAGGTCGGACCTTTAACATAAGCCACAGAAACGGACACAAATTCACTACCGAGGAGGTTTCCACAAGATCCCTTGCTCACCCGGACCGCGAGAGGGGTTCCGCAGGCATCGACGGACCGACCGTTACCGTCATTATTTGGGCGAACCTCTTTGAACCGGTAATCTGAACACCGGTTGCCGCCGCCATCGAGGAGCACGGTGAAATCCAACACGAGCTCGCGAAGGTTCGGCGGCATCGCGGTTTGTGCGTCCGTTGGAATGGCTGACCGACTGCGCCTAGCCTGACGCTCACCTGGGTTCACGACAGTCGTTTCAATGATTTTGGCACCTGGTGCAGATCCGACCCAGAATGGCGTGCTGCGATCAGCACGCTGCCCCCGCCCCTTTCCCGGGCTCCGCGCAACCCACGAGAAGGCCGAGAATGACAATTGAAAGTAGTGACGATAATTTCATTTGCGTCCTAACGTCCGCGATGACGCGCGCCCGGAAGCGCGGAGCAGGGGCCCCATTTTATGGGGATGCGACCGCGTAGGCGCGCATACCGACAGCGGGTTGGATACGACGCGCGCATCCAGCTCCGGGGTCGCACCTACGGGCATAGCCCGCCGGCACTGCTCCGCCCTACGCGGTCGCAGCCCGCTGGATTCCGCACCGGGGACACCGCGTGTCGAGCAACCCGGTATGCAATACGATACCAAGCCTCAGGCGAGTGCACCACAAATATATTATTAAAAACAAATACTTATATGATGTCCGGCAAGCGTCGGCAAGTTGCCGCAACGGCAGCGACCTTTATGGATCATCGTTTGCCTCCCTACGCTCAGAACTCGATCCCGAAATTGATCGAATAAAACCGCTGCTTGCCACCGCCGTCGAATTCCTCGCTGCGTTTGATGCGGGTCACCGACAGGCGGACCTTGTCGACGCGCGCCGACAGTCCGGCGGTGACGTCGTACACCTTGTTGTTACTGGCAATGCTGGGGCCGTCACGGAACAAGGAGCCGTCGAGAAAAATATTGTGGGCGACCAGCCGGCCGTCGACGCCGGCAAAGGCAAACCATTCCCAGGACTGGTAACGGCCTTCATCCTGCTGGCGGCGGGTGTTTTTGAGCATCGCGCCGCCGGGTTCGATGCTGTCAGGCCCGAATCCGGTCATGTTCTGCCCTACACGCAGCAGCCCGCCGGCGCGCGCCTGGGTCATGATCGTGCCCAGCGTGACGCCGGCATGCGGCACGAACTGCAAGCCATTGCTGTCGCCGTAGCGCCGCTTGTGCAGATAAGAAATCATGAAGCCCGGTTCGCCCCGAATCTGGTTGTCCCACCCCTTGGGTTCAGCGGCATTGATCAGATCGTGCCAGAACTTCTGCACCGGTTCGCCCAGCGCCGGTGGTCCGACCATGCCCAGGTCGAATTCCACGGTATGCAGCCGGTCATCCTTGACGCTTTGCGCAACGGCGCCGATGTACAGCCAGGCGGCCCATGGCCGGTCGTAGGGCTGCGCTGCGGCAATGGTGATGTCGCGCGGCGTGTACATGTTCTGGCCGAGGAACAGGCCGAAGTGGTTGCTGGCACCTTCGGTGATGGCATCGAGCAGCGCGTTGGGCGGCCGCGTGAACAGCTTGCTGACCTTGTCGGCGGGAATGCCGCCGCCGATCTTGATGCCGTTGGTGTAGTACTGGTCGCTGCTGCGGAACGAATCGTTTTCGATGAAGATCTGGATCTCGCTGCCGCGCAGGTCCACGGGTTTGTCCGGTAGTTCAGCGGCGTACGCTGGCGCAGCCAGCAGGGCCAGCGCGAGGATCGCGCCGGCCGGCCAACTCGCATGATGTGAGCACATACCAACCATAACATATATAAAAATAACTTTAAAATCAAATACTTAATTGGATTTCGCCTCGATTGCCTGTTCAGATCGAACCCAGCCAGCCGACCCCGATTCTGCGTTAAGCGAAGTCGGTTCAGGACTCAGTAGCCGTCGCGCCGGATCGTGGGCAGCGGTCCCGACAGGCAGGGGCCGAACAGGACACGGCTGTCTTTTTCGAGCATGGCGCGTTCGCCGTCGAGGTACAGCTCGTAGCTGCCGTTGCTGTATTTTTCCTGCGCGGCACTACCGGCACGCTGCAGGATCACCGGCTTGTTGTCGATGAGTACAGCGGCAGTGCGGGCATCCGCGGCACGCTGTACCTGCAGCACCTTGTTGTTCGAGCACTGGTAATCGATGCGGGACGGCAGCAGGGTCTCATCGACTCCGGCGCCGACACAGCCGGTCAGCAAAGCTGCGCCCAAGGCACCGACGCAGCCTGCGCTGCGCCGCGTGGAGTTCAGATGAATCATCAGGTATGTCCTGCGGCGTACCGCGTCTGTGACCGAAAGTGGCCGATCAATCAGGAATTATTCCAACCCCCGATTGATACCCAAACTATCTGCCGCGTCCGGTGAAGTCAAGCATCCAGCCGGTACTTTTTCATCTGGCGCGGATCCAGCGTCAGGCCGATGCCCGGCCCCGGCGGCAGATGGAGCAGTCCATCCTTGATCACCGGGTTTTCGTTGGCGACATGGTCCTTCGCGTCGATGAAGCTGGAGAACTCATGTGCGTGCGGCGTGCGGTAGGTGCTGGCAAAATGCGCCGCCGCGACGCAGCCGATCTGCATGTCGGCCTGGGTGCCGTTGTGCACCGGCGTGTAATACGACTGCGCTAGCGCGAGAATCTGCCGCGACCGGGTGTAGCCGGTGCGCGCGCACTTGATCACGACCGAACGGATGCCGCCCAGTTTGAGTTCGTGCAGCACGTCGTCCGGCGTCATGCACGAATCGTCGCCGGAAATCGGAACGGTGGTGCGCTCGGTGCAGAAACGTTTGCCCGCACCGTCGCGGGCAGGGATCGGCTCCTCGATCAGCGCGACATTGGCCTCTTCGAAGTACGGCGCGGTTTCCAGCAGGTCCTGTACCGAGTAGCCCTGGTTGCAGTCGATGGTGATCTCGTGGTCGTCGCCGACCAGCTTGCGCAGCGCGCGCAGCAGCTCGATGTCGCGTTTCTTGTCGATGCCGCATTTGACCTTCCACGCCCTGAAGCCGTAGCGCTTGATCATGCGTTCTGCCTCGGCGAGCATTTCCTTGTTCGAGCCGAGCATCAGCCGGCGGTTGACCGGCAATATCTTGGGCGTGCCGCCGAGCAGTTGAGCGCAGGAAATGCCGAGGTGCTTGGCCTGGGCATCGAACAGCGCCATGTCGATGGCCGATTTCGCCGCGGGGTTGCCGGCGTACTGGTCGCACACCGCCCACAGGCCAGCGATGTCGAACGCGTCCAGGCCCTTCAATTTCGGTGCCAGGTGATCGCGGACGATGGTGGTGATCGACTGCTGGGTCTCGCCGTAAATCGTCGGCCGCGGCGGCGCATCGGCGATGCCCTGGGTGCCGTCGGATAGCGTGACGATGATGATGACGTTGTCGATGTCCTTGATCTCGCCGCGCGCCCACTTGATGGGATGCAGCAGCGGCACGACAACGGGAATGGCTTCGATGGAGCGGATGGTGAGTTTGCTGTCGGTGGGTTTCATGGCTGGGCTTTCGGTGAAGGCCGCTATTATTCGCTGAAAATACGCATCCGTCATTCCGGCGCGCCCCGAAGGAAGTCCCCTTGGGGGGAAAGCGGGAATCCAGTGGAGTGCGGTAGAACGGCTGGATTCCGGCTCGCGCTACGCTTGGCCGGAATGACGGCAAGCTTCAATAACTCGTCGGCCAGGTGCGCATCAAATGCTGCCCCACGCCATTGCTCATACGCATGCGGTGCACATCGAGCATGCGGATCAGCCAGCTGCGGGTGTCGCGCGGATCAATAACGTCCTGCGCGGTATAGATCGCCGCCATGTCGTAGGGCGAGGTGCCCTTGGACATCCTGGCGACGGCTTCCTTGAACTTTTCCGGTTCCTGTTCCGGATCGACGCCGAACACCACCTTGGCGCCGAAGTCCGGTTTCATGAAACTGACCTCCGCGGTCACCCAGCACGCCAGCTCGTCGGTATTGCCGCCGGCACCCATGTTCGACACCGCCAGCCCGTAACTCTTGCGCACGATCACCGAAATTTTCGGCACCGTGACCAGGGTCATCGCGTTGAGCCAGTTCATCACCTTGCCGGTCACGCCCTTCTGTTCGCCTTCCATGCCGATCAGGAAACCGGGCTGGTCGACCAGCAGCACGATCGGGATGTTGAAGGAATCGCACAGCACGAAGAAGGCCTGCACCTTCTGGCAGGCGTCGGCGTCGATGGCGCCGCCCTTGTACAAGGGGTTGTTGGCGATGATGCCTACCGATTTGCCATCGAGCCGCGCCAGCGCGGTGACGATGGTCTTGCCGAAGCGCGATTTCATTTCGAACATCGAGCCGCGGTCGACGATGCACTGGACCACCTTGCGCATGTCGTAGACCTGGTTCGATGATTCGGGAATCAGCTTCATCACGTCGCGGATCGCCTCGTCCGAACCTTCCGGCACCGGGTATTCCGGCGGCGGCTGCAGGTTGTTGCCGGGCAGGTAGGACAGGAACTGCTTGATGGCATCGATGGCCTGCTCGTCGGTATCGACGACCTGGTCGACGATGCCGCTCACTTCGGCATGCACGCGCCAGCCGCCGAGCGCCTCGCCGTCAACCTGTTTGCCGGTCGCCATCGAAATCAGCCGCGGGCTGGACACCGCCATGATCGCGCCCTTGCGCATCACGCAGAAATCCGCCATTGAGCCGTACCACGCCGAGGAACCGTAGCAATGGCCGAGCACGCCGGCCGCCCACGGCACTTCGCGCAGGCGCTGGTATTCGTAGGGATCGTCCTTCGAGCCGATCGACGATGCCCCCATGACATCGGGCATGCGCGCACCGGTGGATTCGCCGAGGAACACCAGCGGGATGCCGCGCTTTTTGGCGACACCCTTCATCTGCTTCAGTTTCTTGATGTTGATCTGCGCGCTGGATGCACCCTTGACCGTGAAGTCATTGGACACCGCGGCGACCTCGCGGCCATTAACCCGGCCGTAACCGGCAACCTTGCCGTCGGCGGGCGTAGTGTCCTTGTCCTCGGGCCGGCTGGAGACACCATGCAGCCCGGATTCGAGAAACGAACCGGCGTCGAACAGGCGGTCGATGCGCTCGCGCGCGTTGAGCAGGCCCTGAGCCTGGCGTTCCGCAAGTTTCTGTGCACCGCCCATCGCCAGCGCCTTGCGCTTGCGGGCGTCGAGTTCCTTGATCAGTTCTTCAAAAGCCATGACCTGTACCTTCGCAATCGCCCTTCGACAGGTTCAGGGCGAACGGTGGTATGAATGACGATGCCGTCAGAGTTTGATGCCCAGCTCGCGCACCAGCTTGCCCCATTGCGCGATGCCGCTGCGCATCGATTCGCGCAGTTGTTCGGGGGTGCCGCCCGCAGGTTCGGTGCCGTCGGCAGCAAACGCCGCCTTCACTTCGGGCCGGGCGAGCACGGCGTTGGCGTCGCGATTGATCTGCTGGATGACCGGCTGCGGCGTTGTTGCCGGTGCAAGCAACGCAAACCAGGTCGCCGCCGAATAACCGGGCAGGCCGGATTCGGCCACCGTCGGCACCTCGGGCAACACCGGGGAGCGCTGCGCCGAAGTCACACCGAGCACACGCAGTCGTCCGCTTTTGATTTGCGGCAGGGCCGCCGGAAACGGCGCAAAGGAGACCTGGATCTGGCCGCCGATGACGTCGGTCACCGCCGGATTGGCGCCCTTGTACGGAATGTGCGTCATCTGGATGCCGGTCAGTGCCTTGAAGTGCTCGGCGAACAGGTGGTTCCAGGTGCCGTTGCCGGCGGAACCGTAATTCAGTTTGCCGGGGTTGGCCTTGGCGTAGGTGATCAGCTCGCCGACATTTTTCACCTGCAGGCCCGGATTGACCACCAGCAGGCCCGGCGGCTGCGACACCAGCACCACCGGCGCCAGATCCTTCAGCGGATCGTAGGGCAGCCTGGGAAACAGGCTGGGGCCGACGAGGATGTTGCCGAAGGAAGCCAGCGCAATGGTGTAACCGTCGGCCGGCGCCTTGGCCAGCATTTCTACACCCAGCGTACCGCCGGCGCCGGCGCGGTTGTCGACGACGACCTGCTGGTTCCATTTCTCCGTCAGTTTCTGCGCGATCAGCCGGCCCTGCACGTCGGTGTTGCCGCCGGGCGCGAAGGGCACGATGAAACGCACCGGCCGCGTTGGGAAATTCTGCGCCGCTGCCGGAATCGCCGCCACCAAGGCGGCGGCGAAGATGATTGCGATGCGATAAACCATGTTCTGCTCCTCCTGCAAAGGCACGCGCCATGCGGTCTTGTCGCCGCGTAGTCGTGCCGATAATGGGGGCGCGGCCTGCACGGCCGTGCCGGTGTCAATAACTGGTCGGCCAGTTGCGCAACAAATGCTCGCCGACGCCGTTCTTCATGCCCTTGCGGTGGACTTCCAGCGTAAGGATCAGCCACGCGCGTGTATCGCGCGGGTCGAGCACATGCTGCGCTTCGTACAGCTCGGCGAGGCCCCATGCCGAGGTGTCGCGCTCGACTTCGCTTTTCAGTTTGGCGAAACGCTCTGGATCGTCCTCCTGCCTGATGCCATACAGGATATTGACCGATACTGCGGGATCCATGAAGCCAAGGTCGGCCATCGGCCATACTGCGACTTCGTCCGCGTTTTTCCCGCCGGCCATGTTGATATAAGCCTGCCCGTAATCTTTGCGCATAATCACGGTCAGCTTGGGTACGGTGACCTGCGTCAGGGCATTCATCCAGTTGATGACCTTGCCCGGCATGCCGCGGATCTCGCCCTCGACACCGATCAGGAAGCCCGGTACGTCGACGAGGAACACCAGCGGCACGTTGAACGAATCGCAAAGCACCATGAAGCTGATGACTTTCTGCACCGCATCCGCATCGAGCGCACCGCCCTTGAACAGAGGATTGTTGGCAATGAAGCCGACACTTTTGCCATCGAGCCGCGCGAGCACGGTCGCAATCGACTTGCCGAAGCGCTCCTTGAGTTCAAAACAGGAATCCTTGTCGGCGAAGGCAGCAATGATTTTGCGCACGTCATACACTTTGGTGCGCGATTCCGGCAGGATGTCGAAAACATGCTTGCAGGCTTCATCGGAACCGGCCGGCACCGGATATTCAGGGGGCGCCTGCATGTTGTGGCCGGGCAGGTACGACAGAAACTTCTTGATCGCATCCAATGCCTGCTCGTCGGTGTCGACAGCAAGATCGGCGAGACCGGAAACGCCCGTCAGCAATTTCCACCCGCCGAGGTCTTCGGCTTCGATCGGCTTGTTGATCGCGATCGAGGTCACGTTGGGGCTGGCAATGGCCATGATCGCGCCCTTGCGCATCACCACGAAATCCGACATCGCCGAATACCAGGTCGACGAACCGTAACATTGACCGAGCAGCGCCGAACACCACGGCGATTCGCGCAGCCGCTGGTATTCGGTCGGGTCCTGGGCAATGATCGCGCGTCCGGCGGAACCCATGCGGTCGGGCATGCGGGCACCCGACGACTCGCCGAGCAGCACCAGCGGCATGCCGCGCTTGGCGGCAATCTGCTTCACATGCTTGATCTTCTTCATGTTGATCACCGCGGACGACGCACCAAGCACGGTGAAATCGTTCGCCACCAGGCCGATGTCGCGACCGTCGATTTTGGCGAAGCCGGCAACTTTGCCGTCGGCCGGCGTCTTGTGTTTGACCTCGGGACGATTGCTGCGGGCAAAGCGGCCGGACTCGATGAACGAACCCGAATCGATCAGATAATCAATGCGCTCGCGGGCATTGAGATGGCCTTCGGCCTTGCGCTTGGCGAGTTTTTCCGGCCCGCCCATGGCGAGCACCTCGTCGGTTTTCAGCTTGAATTCTTCGATCAGTTTTTCGAACGCCACAACGATTCCTCTTGTTTCAGAACGGATTTAGGCACGATATTCAGCTTGGTAGCATAGCCGCACCCGTTATTGTCGTCAAGAAGATTGTTAACAATCTTACAAAATAGCCGTCTGCACAATACTATGAGTGCGACGACTCAGCCGTCCTTCAACAAGTGCCGGGCAATGACCAGTTGCTGGATTTGACTGGTGCCCTCGAACAACCGGAATAGCCGGACGTCGCGGTAGAGGCGTTCGACGGCTGAAGCCTGCATGTAGCCGGCGCCACCGTGGATCTGCACAGCGCGGTCGGCGACCCGGCCGACCATTTCCGCGGCGAACAGCTTGGCGCAGGATGCTTCCATGGTAATCGACGCACCGCTGTCTTTCTGGCGCGCCGCCTCGAGCACCATGCTGCGCGCCGCGTAGATCTCGGCCCTGGAATCGGCAAGCATGGCCTGAATCAACTGAAACTCGGC
>RPOR01000125.1 GCA_003820645.1 Betaproteobacteria bacterium | reverse complement strand
TCACCACACTGCGGAGCACATGCGCCAGCAGATCATCGGGACGCACGTTCCTGAACATGCCGCGCGGCGCCTTGCCCACCGGGGAACGGGTGGCGGCGACGATGTAGGCGTCCTGTACTTGTCGGGTCATGTGATGCCTCTTGAATACGGAGGGTGCGCGGTAAGCAGTAAGCAGTAAATGGGACAAAATCCGGCTTTTCGGCTTTTCGGCTTTTCGGCTTTTCGGCTTTTCAGTCTTCTCCGCTTACCGCTCACCGCTTACTGTTCACCGCTTACCGTTCACCCCCCCACTAGTTCCGCAACGGCTTGCCGGTTTTCAGCATGTGCTCGATGCGCGCCTGCGTTTTCTCCGTCGCAATCAGTGCCATGAAATGCTGGCGCTCGAGGTCGAGGATCCATTGCTCGTCGACCAGGCTGCCGCCTTCGATGTCGCCACCGCACATCACCGTCGCGACGCTGGTGGCGATCAGCCGGTCATGCTCTGAAATATGCCCGCCAGCGCGCATGTTTTCGATGAACGCACGGATCGTTGAAATGCCGCTGCGGCCGAGCACCGGTATCGCTTTGGCGCGCAGCGGCGGCCGGTAGCCGGCGGCAGCCAACGTGCGGACTTCGGCCTTCGCGATTTCCAGCAACTCGAAACGGTTCATGATGACGCGGTCAGTCGCACGCAGGTAGCCGAGTTCGCGCGCATGCTCGGCGCTGCGCCCGACCTCGGCCATCGCCACCGCCTTGAAATATTTCTGCAGGAACGGCGACAGGTCCCCGCCCCTGGCGTCGGCAGCGGCGCGCATCGCGAATTCCTTGCAACCGCCGCCGGCCGGCAGCAGACCGACCCCCACTTCGACCAGGCCGATATAACTCTCCAGCGTTGCCACCGCCCGGTCGCAGTGCATGATGAATTCGCAGCCGCCCCCCAGCGCCAGCCCGTCGACGGCAGCCACGGTGGGCACCATCGAATATTTCAGCATTTGCGTGGTGACCTGGAACTGCTCGACCAGATGCTCGATTTCCGCCAGCTTGCCGGCCATCAGCTGGTCGGCGACGCCGAGCTGTCGTGCCGCCTTCAGCGCCAGTGATTCGGCCTCGCGACGCACGGCCTTGAACAATTTGCCCAATGCCGAGGGCGGCACCGGCCTGGCACCGTCGGCAGGACTCTTCTTCAGGTTGGCGCCGACTGAAAACGGCGGCTCGGTCTGCCAGATCACCAGTCCGGCGTAATGGTTCTCGGCCTCGGCGATCGCCTGCTGCACGCCCTGCAGCACGTCGTCGCCGATGGCGTGCATGCGGCTCTTGAAGCTGACGATCGCGATGTCATCGCCGGTGTGCCAGCAGCGCACGCCGTCGGTCTCGAATATGGTCGTGCCATACTCGCGCGCCTCGCCCAGCAAGTGGTCCGGAAACGGCTGGCGCCGGTACACCGGCAATGCCGAACGCGGCTGGTAACTGTCCGATGCGGGGGCATATGAGCCCTGCGGCCGGTGCACACCGCTACGCGCCGGATCGGTCACCCATGCCGGCAGCGGCGCCTTGGCCATCGCCCTGCCCGCCGCAATGTCCTCGGCGATCCAGCCAGCGATCTGCTGCCAGCCCGCCGCCTGCCAGATCTCGAACGGTCCGCTGTCCCAGCCAAAGCCCCAGCGGATGGCGAAGTCGAGGTCGCGTGCGTTGTGGGCGATGGCCGCCAGGTGCAGCGCGCAGTAGTGGAAGGAATCGCGGAGAATCGACCAGATGAACTGCGCCTGCGGATGGCTCGATGCATGCAGCAGCGCGAAGCGCTCGGCGACATTCCTGTTCTTGAGGATTTCGACAACGGCCTCGTCGGCCTTGCCGTCGGCGTTGCGGTAATTACCGGCCTTGAGATCGAGCACGTGGATGTCGCGCCCGACTTTCTGGTAAACGCCCCTGCGCGTCTTCTGCCCCAGCGCGCCCTGGTCGATCAGGCCCTGCAGCCACGCCGGCACGCCGTAGTATTTGTGCCACGGGTCGTCGGGCAGCGTGTCACGCATGGTGTTGACGACATGGGCGAAGGTGTCAAGGCCGACGACGTCGGCGGTGCGGAAGGTTGCGCTCTTCGGCCGCCCGATCAGCGAACCAGTCAGCGCGTCGACGGTGTCGAAGCCGATGCCCAGGCGTTCGGCATGGTGGATGGTCGCCAGCATCGAGAACACGCCGACGCGGTTGGCGATGAAATTCGGCGTGTCCTTGGCGCGCACCACGCCCTTGCCCAGCGTCGTCACCAGGAAACGCTCGAGCTCGTCGAGAATGCGCGCATCGCTGCCGTCGCAGGCGATGAGTTCGACCAAGTGCATGTAGCGCGGCGGATTGAAAAAATGCACGCCACAGAAGCGCGGCCGCTGCTGCTCCGGGAACGCCGCCGCCAGCTGGTTGATCGACAGGCCGGAGGTGTTGCTGGCGAAGATCGTGTGTTCGCCGAGATGCGGCGCAACCTTGCGGTAAAGGTCGGCCTTCCAGTCCATCCGCTCGGAAATCGCCTCGATGACGATGTCGCAGTCGCGCAGGGCTTCGAGGTGCTGGTCGTAATTCGCCGCTTCGATCAGATCGGCGCAATCACGGGTCGCCAGCGGCGAAGGTTCCAGCTTTTTTAGGTTGGCGATGGCCTTCAGCACATTGCCGTTGGCATCCCCCTCTTTCGCCGCCAGCTCGAACAGCAGGACGGGAACACGGGCATTGATCAGATGCGCGGCGATCTGGGCGCCCATGACACCGGCGCCGAGCACGGCGACCTTGCGCACCATCAGGGGACGGGCAGGCATGGATGACACTCCTGGAAGCGTCAAACGATTCTAGCACGCAGGCCGCCCCGCCCCCTGTGCAGCGGTGGCGGGCACGGCGGCCCCCCGCACCGCAATCCAAACGCGACGCAGGGGCGTTACAGCGCTGACGCCACCGCAAAAAAAAGCGGCCCCGCGGGGCCGCCCGTATGGCGCGGTTTCGCTCAGAACCGATGCGAATACTGCACGGACAGGATATCCGCCTTGTTTTCGAATGTGCCGATCAGGCGTCCGGCAGCCGGATTGGCCGTGCCGGCATTGATCTTGGCATCCTTGATGAACTCATGAACGTAGCCCACCTCGAGGGTTCCCTGCTTGCTCGGCTTGTATTGGACGCCAAAGGCAACCCAGGTCCGATCCTCGTCAGGCAGTCGCGGCGTGCGGTCGATGTCGTTGGTCGGTGTCGGATCAAATGCCAAGCCAAAACGCAGCTTGGTCTGATCATCCAGCTTGTAGTTGGCGCCAACGCCCACGCGCCAGGTATCTTTCCAGTTGAACTGCAGCGAGGTCAGTGGCGAACCGGCCGCACCGCCGGCCGGTGACGGGCCTGCCGTGGCCGTCGTGCGGATGACATCCAGGCGTTTGACGCTGCTCCAGCCGGTGTACGTCAAATCGGCCATCACTTCCCACTTCGGATCCACGATCGTCAGCACGCTCCATGACGCGCTGTCCGGAACTTTCAGATCCGCCCGGACCTGGGCATTGAACAGCCCCCCCGAGGGGCCGGAGTAGGTCGCCGAACCTTCGAGGTCATAGGAAATCGTCGAGCGATAGGTAAAGCCGACCCGCGTCCGCGGCGTCACCTGCCCCAGCACCCCGACGTTGATGCCAAAACCGATATCGTCGGCATCCAGCGTGAGGTCACCCAATGCCGCGCTGCCCGTGAAGGCCGAGAGTTTGGCTTCAATTTTCTGCAGACTGACACCACCGCCGATCGAAAACACGTCGTTGACCTTGTAGGCCAGCGACGGATTGAGATTGACGGTCTTGATCTCGGACTCGATACCGGTCAACCGGCCGCGCCAGCCCGAATCGTATTCGGTCGCCAGGCCGAACGGCACATTGACGGCAAAACCGAAACGCAGCTGCGGATTGATGTCCATCGTATAAAACATGTTGGGTACCACGTGCAGGCCGCCACCGTCGCCGCCTTCGCCGGTCCCCGGCGCGGCGAACGCGCCGGTCGAACCGGTGTTGGTGAACTTGAATGACGGCAGGAGAATATGGCCGCTTATAGTCACCTGTTTGCCCGAGGGCAATGCCGTCATTGCCGCCGGATTGGACCAGGCGACGCTGGCATCGTCAGCGACAGCCGCGCCGCCGGCGAAGGCATTGCCCGTGCCGCTGCCGCTTTGCGTCGCGATGCCGAAACCGCCGCCGGCTGCGGTCGACGCCATGCCGGACAGGGCCAGCGCCACCGCCACTGCGGACATACGCATTTCAAGTTTTGCCATGACTCCCCCCAATTGACCTGTCTTTAAAACCGTCATCGATACAACGTGTTACACGCGATCTTACTCGTTGTTTGTGAAGAATTGTGATTTCATCGCTGTTCACTGTTGCGGCGATACCACACGGGGCTGACGGTTGCTGTCCACGGCGACATAGGTCAGCACGGCCTCGGTCACTTTGACGCAGGTCTCGCGTTCCGGACGGCGTTGGGCGTAAACGGTAACGTCTACGGTAATGGACGTGCGCCCGACCTTGACGACGTCGGCGTAAAAACTGACGACGTCGCCGACAAACACCGGCTGCCGGAACACAAACGAATTGACCGCCACCGTGGCCACCCGCCCCTTGGCCAAGCGCACCGCGGGAATACTGCCGGCAAGATCGACCTGCGACATGATCCAGCCGCCGAAAATATCCCCGGTATGGCTGGCATCCGAGGGCATCGGAATCACCCGCAGCGCCGGCTCCTTGCCGGGGGGCAACGTCGTGGTCTCAGTATCCATCGTTCACCACCGCTTCCGCCCGCCGCTCCGCACTCTGCACGGTCTGTTCAGTGTCCCGCGTACATCTGGTCGATCTCAGCATTGAACTTCTCCATGACCTTCGCCCGCTTGAGCTTCATGGTCGGTGTCAGCAGGCCGTTCTCGATGGTCCACGGCTCCAGGCTCGCCGTCACACGGCGGATTTGCGCGAACCCCGGAAACGTGGTGACCTGCGTCTCGATGCGCTGCAGGATGACTTTTTCAGCCGGCGCAGAACGCAGCACGTCGGCTGCTCCGGGATTGATGCCGGATGCCACCGCCAGTTTCTGCCAGTGCTCGGCATTCACTACCGCCATGACCGACAGGAAAGGCTTGCCCTCGCCGAGCAGCATGACCTGCTCGAACAGCGGATCACGCATGATCGCCGCTTCCATGTCGTACGGCGACACTTTCTCGCCGTTGGACAGCACGATGATTTCCTTCAACCGCCCGGTGATGAACAGGTGGCCCTGGTCGCCGATCCGGCCGGTGTCCCCGGAATTCAGCCAGCCATCGGCGCCGATCATTGCCCGGGTCGCCTCTTCGTTGTTCCAGTAGCCGAGCATGACACCGGGACCCTTGATCAGCACCGCCCCCCTGTCGCCGATTTTCACTTCGACGCCGGGCACCGGCAGCCCCACGGATGCCGGAATATTGTTTCGGGGCGGATTGGCGCAGGCCACCGGGCTGGTTTCAGTCAGTCCGTAACCCTGCAGAATCGGCAGTCCGAGGCCGATAAAAATGCGCGAGATGTCCGGTGGCAGCGCCGCACCGCCGGACAGCGCATAACGCAAACGCCCCCCCAGCCGCGCCAGCACCTTGGCTGCCACCAGCCGGTTGAGCAAGGGCCACAGCAGAAACGACGGCTGCCACGGCCCGCGGCCCTGCGCATGTTCGAAGCGCGCGTAACCGACCGTGGCGGCAAACAGGAACAGTTTTTTGCGCAGAGGCGAACCCTCGTCGAGCCTGGCGCGTATCGTGCCCCAGATGCGCTCGTAAATGCGCGGCACCGAGATCAGCATGGTCGGCCGTATCGTCTGCAGGTCTTCGCCGAGTTGCGGAATCGAGCGTGCATACGCCGTCGTCGACCCCGCCATCATGGTGAGGTAGTAGCCGCAGGTGCGCTCGAAGGTATGCGACAGCGGCAGGAACGACAGGAACACGTCATCGTGGCCGGTCGCCAGCACCTGCAGACAGGCCGCGGTGTTGGACAGGATGTTGTTATGCGACAGCATCACGCCCTTGGGACGGCCAGTAGTGCCCGACGTGTAGACAATGGTCGCCAGCGTGTTGCCGTCGCGCGCCAGATGCCGTGTTGCACCGCCATCCTCCGGCAGCCAGTCGCCGACCCATTGCAGCCGCGGGTCGCTGCGCGGACCCGGCTGCGCATTGACGACCAGAAAGCGGACGATGCCGGACAACTCGCCCACGACCTCCTGCAGGGCCTGCCACTGCTCCTGACCATCGATCAGCAGTACTTTGCAGGCGGCATTGTTGAGTATGTAGGCGGCGTTGTCCGGACGATCCTGGGTGTACAGCGGTACCACTACCAAACCGAGGCCCAGCGCAGCCTGATCGAAGATCACCCATTCCGGCGAATTGCGCAGCATCACTGCGACGCGGTCACCGGGTTTCAGGCCATCCTTCTCCAGCGCGGTCTGCCAGCGTGCAATCTGCCGGTCCATCTGCGCCCAAGTGTAATCGCGCCAGTTGCCGTGCTGTTCGTTGTAGGCGGTGTAGCCCACCAGTTCCGGTGTGCGCCGGACCCGTTCACGAAACAGGCCATCGAGTGTGCCCGCCGCCGCCATCGGGATGACATGCGATATATCATTGTTTTTATTCATCTTTTTCTCCTCCAGCCCGCAGGCCTTAGTCGAGAAACAGATCGGCGCAAAGCTCCACCCCCGGCGTGACTGCATAGGCCGCAAAGTCGCTCACTCCCTCCTCGCGCAGCACGGCTTCATCGATGTAGAAATTGCCGGTTGCGATGCGGCTGTCGCGCCTGAGAATCGCGTGCGCCGCGTCGGCCATGATATCCGGTTTGCGGCTCGCCTTGAGGATTGCCTCGGGAAAATTCACCGCGATGGCGGCAGTCGCGATGGTCGTGCGCGGCCACAGCGAGTTCACCGCGATGCCTTGCGCGCGGAATTCTTCAGCCATGCCCAGCGTGCACATGCTCATGCCGTACTTGGCCATGGTATAGGCGACATGCCCCTGGAACCACTGCGGTTTCATGCTCAGCGGCGGCGCCAGATTGAGGATATGCGGGTTGATGCCCCTGGCCAGAAACGGGATGCAGGCCTGCGAGCAGAGGAAGCTGCCGCGCACATTGACGCCGAACATCAGGTCGAAACGCCGGGCCGGCGTCGCCAGCGTGCCCGTCAGCTGGATCGCGCTGGCATTGTTGACCAGGATGTCGATGCCGCCGAAATGGGTTGCGGCCTGCTGCACAGCCGCCGCGATCGCCGCATCATCGCGCACGTCGAGCTGAATCGCCAGCGCCTTGCCGCCCGCCGCCTCGACCTCGCGCGCAACCTCATGGATCGTGCCGGGCAACCTGGGGTGCGGCGTGACGGTCTTTGCGGTAACGGCGATGTTTGCCCCTTCGCGCGCGCAGCGCAGCGCGATTGCGCGGCCGATGCCGCGGCTCGCACCGGTGATGAACAGGGTCCTGCCCTGCAGCGTCGCCATGGCTTACTCTCCGTTGAACAGCGGCTGGCGTTTTTCGACGAATGCCGTAACGCCTTCCGCAAAATCCCGGGTCGCCGCGCAGCGGGCAAAGGCCAGCGCTTCGGCATCGAGCTGTGCCGCGAGTCCGGCATTGAGCCCGCGGTTGACCAGCGCCTTGGTCTCGGCATAGGCCAGTGCCGGCCCGGCAGCAAGCCGCCGCGCCAGCCGGTCGGTCTCGGTGGCGAGCTGATCCGCCGCGATCACGCGATTGACAACGCCCAGGCGCCGCATGGCCGCCGCATCCACGACATCGGCGAGCAGCAGCAATTCCATCGCCTGCTGGTAACCGGCGAGGCGTGGCAGGAACCACGTCGCACCGCCATCGGGACTGGTACCGATGCGGCTGTAGGCCAGCGAGAATTGCGTACCTGCGGCCGCCAGCACCAGATCGCAGGCAAGCATGATGCTGATGCCGGCCCCGGCGACAGCGCCATGCACCGCAGCGATCACCGGTTGTGGCGCGCGCCGCAGCGCAAGGATGCCGCGATGCAATTCACCGGCGAGTTCAGGCACCCGCTGCGGCAGCTCCGCGAGGCGGTTCCGGAACAGGGCGACATCGCCGCCGGCGACAAACGCCGAGCCGGCGCCGCACAGCACGACGACCCGCGCACTCCGATCGCCTGCCGCACGCTCACAGGCGGCACGGAATTCGCGGAGGGTCGCTGCATCCAGCGCGTTCATCACCGCCGGCCGGTTGAAGGTGAGGGTGGCGATACCGTCGCCGACCGCATAACGGATGCAATCGCTCATGGCTTGCGCGCCAGCGCCTCGAAGGTGACGGGTTGCGTGGTCTGATGCAGCTCCGATTTGCTGAAATCCTGCGGAAAGTCGTCGACCATGATGACCTTGCGCCGCAGTTCGGCCGCGCGTTGCAGGGCGTCGAATTCCGCCTGGGAAATGATGCCGTGCCGCAAGCCTTCGGCAGCGAGCTGGTCGGCGTAGTGCCCGGCGATGCGGCCCGCATGCTGCGCCTGGCGCAGTTTCGCCTCCACTGGCTCGGCAGCAATCACCGCCACCAAAGCCGATTCCAGCGTGCGCACCGCATCGTTGTCGTTGCCGGAAATGAAAACGCCGCGCGTCAGACGCTGCCGTGTCGGCCCCGGCGTCATCATCAGCCCGACCACCTGATGGCCCAGCGGATCACGGGGCGGTGCGAATTCGCGGCCGTATGGCATCAGCAACGGGAAAATCAGCCCGCGCAACACCCAGGCCACCGCCGGCCACGGCAGATTCTCGAATATGGAGTAGAACGATTCCTCAATGCGATACAGGCTGTCGAGCAGCCCCCAGCGCACCAGCGGCAGGTCTTCCCCGGGCCGGCCCTCGTCTTCAAAACGCTTCAGCACCGCGGACGCCAGATACAGCTGGCTCAGCACGTCGCCCAGCCGCGCCGACAGCCGTTCGCGCCGTTTGAGCGTGCCCCCGCACAAAAACATCGCCGTATCCGCCGTCAGCGCAAACGCGCCGGAGAGCCGCGTCAGCTGCTGGTAGTAATGGCGCAGTTCCGGCGCACCCGGCACCGGCGTCAGCCGCGCCCCGCTGATCCCCATCCACAGCACGCGCGCCACATTCGACAGCGTGAATGCGAGATGGCCGAAAAACGCCGCATCGAAGTCGCGCAGCGCTGTCGCCGGGTCCTGCTCGCGGGTCGCCTCGATTTCCTTCAGCACGAACGGATGGCCGCGGATCGCGCCCTGGCCAAAGATGATCATGGTCCGCGTCAGGATGTTGGCGCCCTCGACGGTGATGGCAATCGGCGCCTGCATGTAGGCACTGGCAAGGTAATTGTTCGGCCCCAGGCAGATGCCCTTGCCGCCCTGTACATCCATCGCATCGGTGATGACCTGGCGGGCGCGTTCGGTCAGATGGTATTTGACGATGGCCGACACCACCGAGGGTTTCTCGCCGAGATCGACCGCGCCCGCGGTCATCACCCGCGCCGCATCCATGACATAGAGGTTGCCGGCGATGCGCGCCATGGCCTCCTCGACGCCTTCGAAGCGGCCGATCGACAGCTTGAACTGCTGGCGCACGCGGCCGTAGGCGCCGGTCGTCAGCGTCGCCAGCTTGGACATGCCAACGCCGTTGGCCGGCAGCGAAATCGAGCGCCCGGCGGCAAGGCAGTTCATCAGCATTTTCCAGCCTTCGCCGACCTGCGCGGCACCGCCGATGACATACTCCATCGGGATGAACACGTCCCTGCCCCAGTTCGGACCGTTCATGAAGGTCGCCGTCATCGCGCGGTGGCGGCGTCCGATATGCACGCCGGGGGTGGCGGTGGGCACCAGTGCCAGCGTGATACCGATGTCGTCCTGCTGCCCGAGCAGATGGTCCGGGTCGTAGAGCCGGAATGCGAGTCCGAGCAGCGTCGCAATGGGTCCCAGCGTGATGTAGCGCTTCTCCCAGGTCAGCCGGATGCCCAGTACAGCGGGCTTGCCCTGCCACTCACCCTTGCACACGATGCCGAAATCCGGAAT
>RPOR01000124.1 GCA_003820645.1 Betaproteobacteria bacterium | reverse complement strand
GGTCTGCGGCGTCAGCGTCTGGATGTTGAGGATGTTCGCCGCCGGGTTGGTGATGTTCGCCGCCCCGCGCACGATCGCCGGATTCGTCGGGTTCGCCAGCGCCGCACCGCTGAAGCAGGCAGCGACTGCGGTTGCCGCCGCGGTACGCCGCAGGGCAAACGTCCATTGGTCGAGCTGTTTTATTTGCGTTCTCGGTTCCATGACCCCCCCTGTCGCGGCCGGCACCGCGCCATCGCCTGCCCGTGTGCTGTTGCTGGTGTTTATTGTGACGAATCAGCAACGTCCGATTATTCCACGCTGTCGCAACATGCGGCGTGAACTATATCTCGTTACGCGTGATTAGACGTTGCCGCGGGCCACAGGAACCGGCTAAGGCCATCCGGGAGGAAAATACTAGCGGACAATAAAATCAGAGACTTGTGAAAAACCGGTCACGCCATGCGCCACGGTCGCAGATACGCCAGCCGGTCGCTGGTCTGCACGATCAGGTGCTTGACCTGCTTGTCGCGAACGATATGCAGCGTGATATCGCCGCCGGCGCTGCCGCGCCACAGGCTTTCGTAGAACTCGCTCTGCCCGCCGATCGAATCGCCGCCGATGCCGAGGATGATGTCGCCGCGCTTCAGTCCGGCATGATCGGCCGGCGAATCGGGCAGCACGCGCGAGACGACGACATGGCCGTCGACCTGTTCCGAGTTCAGACCCAGCCAGGGCCGCGGCGCACCGCGGCGACGGCCGTCACGCACCAGGTCGTCGAGCACATCCTTCAGCAGATTGATCGGCACGAACATGTTGCCGGGAAAGGCGACACCGCTGTTGAGCACGTCGCTGACCCACAGCGAGGCGATGCCGACCAGGCGGCCATGATCGTCGAACAAGGCGGCGCCGCTGTGTTCGTAACGCGGCGGCGCAGTGAACAGCGCATCGTCGATCATGTATTCCCACCAGCCGACGAAGCGCCGCCGCGACACCAGTGCCGCGCCACTGACACCGCCGGCATCGGAATGACCAGCGACGACCAGTCCCTGCAGTTCCGCGAGGCCGTCCGAATCGCCGAGCGCCACCGGCGCGCACGGCAGCGGCGTAGACGCGCGCAGCAGGCCGAAACCGCTGGCATGATCAAAGCCGACGACGCTCGCCGGATAGATCCGGTTGTCGCCGGTGATCACCAGCACCGAAGCCGCCTCCAGTACCAGGTAACCGATGGTAAGGATCAGGCCGTGGTCATCGATGACAATGCCGGTGCCCTCGCGCTCGGCGCCCAGCGTGTCGGCGGTGCGCGCACCCTCGACGGCGCGGATCGACAGCTTCACCACTGCATCGAGCGGCGGCGCGAGCGGGCGCGGAATGCCGTTGGTGGCGCGCCACGCCGCCACCGCCGCGGCAAACAGCGACACCGTCACGCCGGATCTCCCGTGTCTGCCATCGCCTGATAGCGGACATCGACGATCTCGATGTCCTCGACCCCGCCCGGCGTCGTCAGCTTGAGGGTGTCGCCGGCACGACGCTTCAGCAGCGCCCTGGCGATCGGCGAAATCCAGCTGACGTGGCCATGCGCCGGGTCGACTTCGTCGACACCGACGATGGTCACCGTGTGCTGATGGCCGCTGCCGTCGACGTAATCCACGGTGGCACCGAAAAAAATCTGGTCGGTCTCGCCGCGCGCAGCCGGATCGACGACCTCCGGCTTGTCGAGGCGCTTGTTCAGGTAATGAATACGGCGGTCGATTTCACGCAGGCGCTTCTTGCCATACAGGTAATCGCCGTTTTCGGAACGGTCGCCGTTGGACGCCGCCCAGGAGACGACTTTCACCAGCTCCGGCCGCTCCACGTCGAGTAAATGGAACAACTCGCGTTTGAGGCGCGCGTAACCCTGCGGCGTCATGTAGTTCTTGCCCGTTGCAGCGGGGGCGGGAGCGGGAGCGGAAGGCGGACGGTGCGGATGGGCCATAGGTCAGGCAGTTTAGCGAAAACTGCAGTGGCCAGCGGCCGGCGCAGGTTGGCCGGCAATATTTCATAATGTAAAATTCGCTGCAACCCGAAACCAGGCTGACCCGAAAACCGACTGTGGCCGAGAAAACCGCAAAACCTTCAATACAGGTCATCGAGCGCATGATGCAGCTGCTCGACGTACTGTCCCAGCACACCGTGCCGGCCTCGCTGAAACAACTGGCCACGGCAACGCAACTGCATCCGTCCACGGCGCACCGCATCCTCGGCGTGATGGTCGACAACCGGCTGGTCGACCGCATCGAGCCGGGCACTTACCGGCTGGGCATCCGGCTGGTCGAACTCGGCAGCCTGGTGAAGTCCCGCATCAGCGTGCGCCAGGAAGCACTGCCGCACATGCAGGAACTGCACCGCACACTCGGCGAGACCGTCAACCTGTCGGTGCGCCGTGACGACGAGGTCGTCTATATCGAACGCACTGCCGAAGGCAATACGATGATGCGCGTGGTGCAGATCATCGGCGCCCATGCGCCACTGCACATTACCGCAGTGGGCAAGGTATTCCTGGCAGCGGATACCCCGCAGCGCGTCGCCGATTACGCGACGCGTACAGGCCTGCCCCGCTACACCGAGAACACGCTGACCGATGCGCAGAAACTCATGCTCGAACTCGGCGAAATCCGCAACCGCCAATACGCCTTCGACAACGAGGAAGCCGAGCGCGGCGTCTGCTGCGTCGGCGCCGGCATTCACAACGACGAAGGCCAGCTGATTGCCGGCCTGTCGGTATCGGCCCCCACCGAACGCTTTCGCAAAGCCTGGGCCGAGTCGGTGCGCCAGGCCGCGGAACGCATCTCGCGCGCCATGGGTTACCAGGCCCCGCGCCGCTGATGGCAACAAACGATTGCGTGATGAAGTGATCAGGTAGCTATCCGCTCACCGCTCACTGTTCACCGCTCACCAGCCAGATGTTCGACCGCAGCGTCGTCTTTCTCGATCTCGAAACCACCGGCGCCACCGCCACGCACGACCGCATCACCGAAGTCGGCCTGGTCGAAGTGCATCAAGGGCGATTTGTCCGCGAGTGGTCCTCGCTGGTCAATCCCGGCATGAGCATACCGCCGGCGATCCAGGCGCTGACCGGCATCAGCAACGCGATGGTTGCGGCAGCGCCGCGGTTCGAGGAAATCGCGCGGGAAGTGTACGAGGCCATCGACGGACGGGTGCTGGTAGCCCATAACGCACGCTTTGATTACGGGTTCCTGAAGAACGAGTTCCGGCGTCTCGGCAAGAATTTCACGGCCCCGGTACTGTGCACCGTCAAGCTGTCGCGCAAGCTGTTCCCGCAGCATGCGCGGCACAACCTCGACAGCCTGATGGACCGCCACGGCATCGCCTGCGCGGCGCGTCACCGCGCGCTCGGCGACGCCCGCGTGCTGTGGCAGCTTGCGCAGCAGTGGCGGACCGATCCCGGCGAAGCCGCAGTGCGCGAAGCCACGGCAAAACTGCTGAAGACGGCCACCGTGCCGGCGGGGCTGCCGGACACGGTGTTCGAAAACATTCCCGAGGGCCCCGGCGTGTATCTCTTTTACGGCGACAACGATGTGCCGCTGTACGTGGGAAAAAGCATCAGCCTGCGCACGCGGGTGATGGCGCATTTCTCCGGCGACCACCGCGTCAGCAAGGACATGCGCATCGCAGCCGAGGTCCGGCGCGTGGACTGGATCGAAACGGCCGGCGAACTCGGCGCGCTGATCGAGGAGGCGCGGCTGGTGAAAAAACTCGCGCCGGTGCACAACCGGCAGCTGCGCCGCGCCAGCGAACTGTGCGCCTGGCAGTGGGATGTCAACGCGCACACCACCGCGCCGCAGCTGGTGTCGGCACGTGACCTGCCCGGCGGTGAATTCCGCGACCTCTACGGCCTGTTCCGTTCGCGCCGCGCGGCGATCGAGGCGCTGCGCGAAATCGCCACGGCCCATCAGCTCTGTCACAGTCTGCTCGGCCTGGAAAGACGCGACGGGCCGTGTTTCGCCTACCAGATCCGGCGCTGCCGCGGCGCCTGTGCCGGAGTGGAGACGCCGCGCGAACATGCGCTGCGGCTGGCAGCGGCATTTGCCGCGCTGCGCGTACGCGCATGGCCGTTTCCGGGGCGCATCGGCATCCGCGAGACCGCCGCCGACGGCGAGCGTTGCGAACTGCACGTGCTCGACCAGTGGTGTCATCTCGGCACGGTACGCAGCGAAGCGGAATTGCACGAACTGCAGGACGGCGGATCGCGGCCGCTGTTCGATCTCGACACCTACAAGATACTCACACGCTACCTGCTCGGCGGGAAAAACCGGCCCGAGATCGTGCCGCTGACCGCGGCTGCCGCACCTGCGGCATAATGGTTGCCGCAGTCACCACCATCACAGTCCGGAGGAGGACGTCATGACGAAACACCTGCAGAACATCGCCATCGCTGCGCTGGTCGCACTGTGCCCGTTGGGTGCCGTCGCGCAGCAGTATCCGAGCAAGACCGTGCGTTTCATCATTCCGTTCCCGCCCGGTGGCCCGACCGACATCATGGGCCGCATGGCCACCGAGATGCTGTCCAAGGCCACGGGCCAGCAGTTCATCGCCGACAATCGCGCCGGCGCCGGCGGCAACATCGGCGCCGATCTGTGCGCGAAGGCGCCCGCCGACGGCTACACGCTGTGCATGATCACTGCGGCGCAGGGCGTGTCGCCGGCCATCTACCGGAAAATGTCCTATGACCCGGTCAAGGATCTGGCCACCATCACGCTGATGGCCAGCCTGCCCAGCCTGCTGACCGTGCATCCGTCACTGCCGGCAAAAAATGTCGGGGAACTGCTGGCACTGGCCCGATCCAAACCCGGCGCGCTGACCTATGCCTCCACCGGCAACGGCAGCAGCCCGCACATGCTGATGGAGATGTTCAAGTTCATGACCAAAACAGACATGGTGCATGTGCCCTACAAGGGGCAGGCCCCATCGGCAGTGGACCAGATCTCGGGCCAGGTCCAGCTCGCCTTCAACACCGCGATCAGCATATTGCCCCATGTCCAGAGCGGGCGGCTGCGCGCCATCGCGGTGTCGACGAAGGACCGCTTTCCGCCGATGCCGCAATTGCCGACCGTCGAGGAAAGCGGCGTCAAGGGCTTCGACGGCGGCTCGTGGCAGGGTGTCGGCGCGCCGGCCGGCACGCCGCCGGATATCCTGCGCCGGATCAACACCATCCTGGTGACCGAACTGAAAACACCGGCGATGCGCGAGCAGATGCTCAAGCGCGGCGCACTGGTATCGGCCAACACGCCCGAGGAATTCTCTGCTTTCCTCAAGGCCGAGATCGCCAAGTGGACCAAGGTCGCCAGGGCCGGCAACATCTCGCTGAACTAGACTGGCAATGACACGCGCCACTGCGGAACAGCAGGCGCGCATCAACCTCGCCGCGGCGCTGCGCAGTGCGTCGCGGATGGGGCTGGGCGAGGGCATCTGCAATCATTTCAGCGTCGAAGTGCCCGGCCGCCCCGGTCATTTCCTGATCAATCCGCAGGGACTGCACTGGTCGGAAGTGACGCCTGCGGATCTGGTCACCGTCGATGCCCAGGGCCGCAAGGTCGCGGGCAGACATGAAGTCGAGCCGACCGCGTTTTTCATTCACGGCGCCGCGCACCGCAGCAAGCCTGATGCCAAATGCGTACTGCACACCCACATGCCGTTCGCCACCGCGCTGACCGTGGTGCACGGCGGCCGCGTCGAGCCGGCGAGCCAGGTGGCACTGAAGTTCTTCGGCCGCATCGCTTACGACGAAAACTACAACGGGCTCGCGCTCGACGCAGCGGAGGGTGAACGCATCGTTGCCGGCCTGCACAATGCCGATGTGCTGTTCCTCGCCAACCACGGCGTGATCGTCACCGGGCCGGCCATCGACCTCGCCTTCGACGATCTGTATTACCTGGAGCGCGCCTGCACGCTGCAGGTGCTGGGCATGGGCACCGGCAAGCCGCTGCGGTTGGTGCCGGAGGCCATTGCGCGCGCCACTGCCGCACAGATGGCCGACCCCACCCAGGCGCGACTGCATTTCATGGCGCTGCAGCGCCTGCTGGACCGCGACGAACCGGGCTGGTCACGGCTGAAATAGGTTCAACCGGCCCCGCCCGCGACGCCGCGGCAATGTGCAGTGACTTCAGTGATAAACGACGGGCGAATTCAGCAGCACGCTGAAATTGTCGAGAAAAGCGTCGATATTCTCTTCGGAGGCGTCTTCGCTGACCGCGGCATTCATCGCATTGGCGAATTTCTCCGCGACATCACCCTGGAAATAGGTGCCACGCGACGAGCGCTTGTCCACCAGTTCCAGGCCCTGCTGGCCGGGATACTCGGCGACGTAATACTGTTCACTGTTGTAGACGATGCGCATGATGCGGTCCTTTCTCTGTAAGCCATTGATTTTATTAAATAAGTTACCAATCCCAATAAAAACAACGGCCTGTAAACGATATGAGGGGCCTGCCGCCCTTTTCAAGTGATGCGCGGCGCACGCCGCCACTGGCTGACCGCGATGCCGCAGAGGATCAGCGCCAGCCCGAAATACGCGCTGACGCGCGGCGTCTCCCCCATCACCAGCAGACCGAGCATGACCGCAACGCCGGGACTGAGGTAATTCACCAGTGCCATGAACGACGGACCGGCGGAGCGGATCAACATGAAGTAGAGGACCGTGGCGAGCGCCGTCGGCGCGACCCCCAGCCAGACCACCGCGCCGGCCGATGCGTTAGAAGGCGCCAGCGTCCACGGCCGGTCCAGCCACAGCGCAACCGGCACGACGATCAGGCTCGCCACGAGCAGCGTCGCAGCAGCGGCCACCAGGACCTCGCCCTTGATGATCAGCCGCGTCAGCACGCTCTGCAGCGCATAACACAGCGCGCCGCCAAGCACCGCGAGCTGGGACACGATGCGCACGGCATCGCCGCCGACACCGGCCAGCGCCGCCGGTCCCATCAGCAGCACGATGCCGCAGAAGCCGATCATGAAACCGGTCGCGCGCTGGCGCGTCAGGTGTTCGCCGGCGATCAGGAAATGCGCGAGCGCGATGGTCGCCAGCGGCATCATGGCCATCAGGATGCCGGCGAGCGCACTTTCGACGACCTGCTGGCCCCAGGTGATCAGGTAAAACGGGATCGCATTGCCGATCACGGCGATCAGCGCATAGGGTGCCCAGGCACGTCCCGGCGGCGGCAGTCGCTTGCCCATCGCATACACGATCGCGGTCAGCACGATGGCTGCCACCCCGATGCGGCCGGCGACCACGGTCCACGGCGGCAGGCTCGCCACCGCAATGCGGTTGAACATGAAGGAAGAACCCCACATGGCGACCAGGGCCAGCAATAACATCCAGTCGCTCAGCGGGCGTCGCACGGGCAGCATAGGCAGATCCGCATCAGCAGCGCGGCCAGGTTGTTGTTCGGTGTCATGCGCAGGATACCCGATGTTCGACAAATGCCCGTGCCGCCGGCAGTACAGCGCGCCCGCCACTCAGGCGTATCTGGCGCAGCATGATAAAATTCACGCCTCTGCAAAAGCCCCGCTCCATGACCCTGACGCCCCTCACCGCCCTCTCACCGCTCGACGGCCGCTACCAGGCCAGGCTCGGCGCGCTGCGCGGCTGCTTCAGCGAATATGCGCTGATCCGGCAACGGGTGCGCGTCGAAGTGGAATGGCTGAAAGCGCTGGCCGCAGAGCCGGCGATCAGCGAAGTGCCGGCGTTTTCAGCGGCAACGGTCGCCGCGCTCGATACGCTGGTCCGGGAGTTTGCCGAGACCGACGGCGCACGCGTCAAGACCATCGAGGCAACGACCAATCACGACGTCAAGGCCGTCGAGTACTTCCTCAAGGAACGGCTTGCCCACAACGCCGAAATCACCAGGGTCGCAGAATTCATCCATTTTGCCTGCACCTCCGAAGACATCAACAACCTCTGCCATGGGCTGATGCTGCAGGAGGCGCGCGCTGGCGTGCTGCTGCCGGCGCTCGACGCCCTCATCGGCAGGCTGCGGGCTCTGGCCCACGAGCTCGCCGAGGTAGCGCTGCTGTCGCGCACCCATGGTCAGCCGGCGTCGCCGACGACGCTGGGCAAGGAAATGGCCAACGTCGTCGCGCGCCTGAACCGCGCGCTCGACCGCATCCGTGGCGTGTCGCTGCTCGGCAAACTCAACGGTGCCGTCGGCAACTACAACGCCCATCTCGCGGCATATCCGGACTTCGACTGGGAAAATTTCGCCAGACGTTTCGTCGAAGGGCTGGGCCTCGAATTCAACCCGTACACGATCCAGATCGAGCCGCACGATGCGATGGCGGAACTGTTCGACGCGGTCGCGCGCATCAACACCATCCTGCTCGATCTCGATCGCGACATCTGGGGCTATGTCTCGGTCGGCTACTTCCGGCAGAAAACCAAGGCCGGCGAGATCGGCTCGTCGACGATGCCGCACAAGGTCAACCCGATCGACTTCGAAAATTCCGAGGGCAATCTCGGGCTAGCCAATGCGCTGCTGCGCCATCTGTCGGAAAAGCTGCCGGTGTCACGCTGGCAGCGCGACCTGACGGATTCGACGGTGTTGCGCAACATGGGCGTGGCGCTGGGTTATGCGCTGCTCGCCTGGGATTCGTGCCTGAAGGGGTTGAACAAGCTGGAAGCCAACCGGGACCGGCTGGCCGCGGACCTCGATGCCAACTGGGAAGTGCTGGCCGAACCGATCCAGACGGTGATGCGCCGCTACGGCGTCAGCGGCGCCTACGAGCAACTGAAGGAACTGACCCGCGGCAAGGACGGCATCAACCGCGCCGCGCTGCATGCGTTCATCCGGGGCCTGCACGGCATCCCCGAAGCCGAGAGGCAGCGGCTGCTGGCGCTGACGCCGGCGACTTACACCGGCAAGGCCGCAGCGCTGGCGCGCCGGATCTGACTGCTCCAGAATATAACTAACTTATTGTTTTTAAAAAATAATTTAATGTTCACGCGCCGGCCATCAGCGGCGGTGGCGCAGGTACTCGATGAGGCCGGGCATGATCGACAGCACGATGATGCCGAGGATCACCAGCGTCAGGTTGTCCTTGACCAGCGGCAGATTGCCGAAGAAATATCCCGCATAACCGAGCGACACCACCCACAGCACGGCCCCGCACACGTTGTACAGCGCGAATTGCCGGTAGGACATGCTCGCGGCGCCGGCCACGAACGGTGCATAGGTGCGGATGATCGGCACGAAACGCGCAATGATGATGGTCTTGCCGCCATGGCGCTCGTAGAACGCATGCGCCCGCTCGAGATGCCGTGGATTGAGCCAGCGGGACTCCCGCGAGTTGAACACGCGCGGCCCCAGATAGTGCCCGATGCTGTAATTGACGCCGTCGCCGAGCACCGCGGCAATGATCAGCAGCAGCACCAGCAGATGGATGTTCATGCCGCCCGCGGCGGCGACCGCACCGGCGACGAACAGCAGCGAATCACCGGGCAGGAACGGCGTCACCACCAGCCCGGTTTCACAGAACACGATCAGGAACAGGATCAGGTAGACCCACGCGCCATAGGCCGCGACCAGCGCCTGGAGGTGCTGGTCAAGGTGCAGCGCAATGTCGATGAGCGTGGCGAGGAATTCCACGCCGGGGTCGCTCTAGACGGTGGCGCCGGACTCTGACTCCGGCTTTTTCTCGATCCTGACCAGGTCGTCGCGCGACACGCCGAGATACATCACGATCGGGCTGGCCACCAGCACCGATGAATAAATGCCGAACATGATGCCGATGGTCAGCGCCAGCGCAAAATAAAACAGGGTCTCGCCGCCAAAAAGCAGCATCGCCAGCACCATCATCTGCGTCGACCCGTGGGTGATGATGGTCCGCGACATGGTCTGGGTGATCGCGGCATCGAGCACCTGCGGCACCGCGGTATGACGGTACTGCCGGCTGCGGAAACACTCGCGCACGCGGTCGAACACCACCACCGACTCGTTGACCGAATAGCCGAGAATCG
>RPOR01000123.1 GCA_003820645.1 Betaproteobacteria bacterium | reverse complement strand
GCAGTTGGGCTGCTGGGTGGCGCTGCGCTGTGTGCCGGTGCCGCGCAGGCACAGACGCTCAAGGTCGGCGACCCGGCCCCCGCCTTTTCGGTAATGTCCACTACGGGCAAACCGGTGGCGCTGGCCGATTTCCTCGGCAAAAAACACGTGGTGCTGTTCTTCTACATCGCCGCCTTCACCGACACCTGAACGACCGAAGTCGTGGCCTTCCAGCTTGATCTCCCCAAGTTCGAGGCCGCCAACGCCCAGGTCCTGGGCGTCAGTGTCGATTTCAACGCCGCCAATACGGTGTTCGCCGAAAAACTCGGCCTCAAGTTTCCGCTGCTGAGCGACACGCGCCGCGTGATCACGCGCGCTTACGGCGCGCTCAGCGACGATCCGGCCGCCGCCAACGACGCCAGGCGCATCGCGGGCTATCTGCGCGCGAAGCGCGCGTGGTTCGTCATCGACAAGGCCGGCATCCTTCGCTACGCCAAGGTCGGGGATCCGCGCGGCATCCTGCCTAACGATGAACTGCTGGAGGTCATCGGCAAGCTGCAGTGAACGGCGCGCTGGCGTCTATACGGTCCTGAACCGGTTGCCGATCAGCGTGGCGGTGACCACCAGCGCGGTCGAGATGCCGATCATCACGATGCCCAGCGCCGACAGCCGGCCCCACAGGCCGTCTTCGGAAAAGCGCAGGATCTGCACCGCCAGCACCTCGGTTCCCGGCCGCGACAGCACCACCGACAACGTCAGCTCGCGCACGAACATCGATGCCATCAGTATCCAGCCCGAGACGATGCCCGGTACCAGCAGCGGCACGATGATGCGGCGCATCGTCGTCAGCGGACTCGCCCCGCACACCAGTGACGACTCCTCGAGGTGGCTGTGGATCTGGATGAACGCGCTGGACATCGGCCGGATGCCGTAGGGCAGGTAGGTGGCGATGTAGCCGAGCAGCAGCGCCCAGATCGTTGCATAGAGGGGCGTCTGCACGAAAAACCACATGAAGCCGACGCCGATCACGATGCCCGGAAACGAGAACGACAGGTAGCTCAGCGAATCGAGCACCCCGGACGCCCGGGTCTTCACCTTGACGATGACATAAGCCACGAATATGGACAGGATCACGCCCAGCGTAGCGCCGACCACTGCCAGGAACAGGCTGTTCTTCAGCGACAACAGCGAGATCGGGTCACTGAGCACGTCGTGCCAGTGCTTCAGGCTCATCATCGAAAACGCGCGGGCGCTCGGCACCATCGAGTACGGCACAAACGAGGTGTACAACAGTACCGCCACCGGCAGCACGATCAGCACGAACGACAGCACACCGACCACGAAGAACAGCGGCATCCTGGCCTTGCCCAGTTCGATCACGGTCGGCCGGAAACCGCGGCCGGCGATCGTCACGTATTTCTCGCTCTCCGCCGTCAGCGCGCGATAGACGACGATCAGCGTAACCGAAGCCACCAGCACGCTCATACCCAACGCCGCGGCCTTGCCGTAATCAGTGGCAAAACCGGTGGCGATCATTTCGTACAAATGCGTCGCCAGGACCTGCACGCGCCCCGGCATGCCGATTACCGACGGCACCGCGAAGGACGCCAGGCTGCGCACGACACCGAGGATGAAAGCCGCAAGAATCGCCGGCCGCAGCACCGGCAGCGTGATCCTGAACAGCGTCCGCCAGCTGCTCGCGCCGCTGACCCGCGACGACTCCTCCAGCGCCACGTCGAACGACGCCATGGCCGGCGCGATAATCAGATAGGCAATCGGCAGATCGAGCAGCCCCTCGATCAGGATCATGCCCCACATCGAATAGATGTTGAACGGTGCATTGTCCAGCGAGAACGCCTCCATCAGCCCGAGGTTGATCAACCCGTTCGAGGGATTGAGCAGCAGCGCCCAGCTCACCGAGAACAGCAGGTGCGGGATCATCATCGGGATGATCGAGATGATCTTGAACAGGAACTTGAACGGGATGTCGGTGCGGGTGTTCAGGTAGGCGAGGAATACCGCCAGCACCGTGGACAGCGTCGAAGAGCCCAGCACGAAAATGGTGGTGTTGAGCATGACTTCGAAGAATGCCGGATCGGTATAGACCTCGACGTACTTGTCCGTCGTGAAATCGCCGAACGCGGTCAACCCCTCGGAAAAGCTGCCCAGCACCAGCATCAGCACCGGGCATACCGTCAGCGCGCCGACGATCGCAATCAGCAGCCAGGTCAGCTTCGAGGAACGGGTATGGTCCATGGCCGGCCGCGCTCAGACCGCAACCAGCAGGCAGTGTGCGGGATCCAGCGTGAAGCTGACGGCATCGCCCTCGTCGAGTTTCGCATCCGGATCGATCTTGGCGAGCAGCTGTTCGTCGCCGACGCGGATTTCCGCCTCGTAGGCCTCGCCGACGAACACCAGCGACTCGATGCGGCCGTTGACCAGATTCTTGGCCGCCGGCGCCTCGCCGCCGACGATGCGGATGAACTCCGGCCGGATGCACAGGGTGGCCTCGCTGCCGACGGCGACATCGCGCTGCTGGCAGGCGATGACCCCCAGCCCGCAGTCGACCATCGTGTAGCCACCCTCCACGCCGCGAACCCTTGCCTTGACCAGGTTGGCCCGGCCGATGAAATCCGCGACAAAGCGGTGGTCGGCGTCAAAATAGATTTTCTTCGGCGTGCCGATTTCGATGATCTGTCCCGAGCGCATCACCGCGATCGAATCCGACAGCGCCAGCGCCTCGACGCGGTCGTGCGTCACGTACACCGCAGTGATCTGCAGCTTGCCGAGAAACGCCCGCAGTTCCTTGCGCGTTTCCTCGCGCAGCTTGGCATCGAGGTTGCTCAGCGGCTCGTCGAACAGGATGACCCGGGGTTCGGCCACCAGCGCCCTTGCCAGCGCGACGCGCTGCTGCTGCCCGCCGGAGAGCTTGGTCGCCGGCCGCCCCTCGAAGCCCTCGAGCTGCACGAAGCGCAGCGTCTTCGCGACGCTCTCCCGGATCCGGTCCTTTGCCGCGCCGCGCACCTGCAGCGGGTAAGCGACGTTGTCGAACACCGTCATGTGCGGCCAGATGGCGTAGGTCTGGAACACCATGCCCAGACCCCTCTTCTCCGGCGGCACGGAAATGTTCCGGTCCTTCGACCAGACCACATCGTCGCCGATGCTGATCTCGCCGGTATCCGGCATCTCCAGACCGACGATGCAGCGCAGCAGCGTGGTCTTGCCGCAGCCGCTGGGACCGAGCAGCGTGAAAATCTGGTTGGCGGGAATGGTCAGGTTAACGTCATCCAGGGCCTTGATGGTCTTGCCCTCGGAGTAGTAATACTTGCTGACGCCCCGGATGCGGATGTCCATGGTGGTGTCCCGGTAAACCGTTAATGCCGGTGGCAGACCGGCCCAGGTGCGCGGGCATCGAGCAACGCCCGCGGTAATCAAACAGCCGCCCGGCATGCCGGGCGGCCGATGCAACACAGCTTGCAGCAGCTTATTTTACGTCGAAGATTTTCTTGAACTCGGCGCCCCACTTCTGGATCTCGTCGTCCGACAGTTCGCGGATGGCGATGACTTTGGCCTTGCTGATGCCGTCGATCGGCGGATAGACGCCGGGGGCCAGCACATACTCGCCGACATCCTTGGCCAGGATATCCATCGATTTTTTCGACAGCCAGTAGTCGACGAAGGCCCGCGCGGCAGCCGGGTGCGGCGCCTTGGACGTCACCGCGATCGCCCGCGGCGTCCCCATCATCGGCTGCGAAACCCGCGCCCAGTCGAGCGGCGCCGGCGCCTTGGTGACGATGTATTTCGGCATCGAGATGCCGATCAGCTTCTCGCCGCTCTCGATCGGAGCGGGCGTCGGGCCGAATGATGCCACGAACATCGGCTTGTTGGCCGCGAGACCCGCGAGGAACTTGCGCCAGTCGGCTTCGGACTTGAACACGTTCTCTTTCAGCCCGATCAGCCAGGAAATGGTCGTCGCGTGATTGGCCGGGTTGGCCATGACGATCTTGTCCTTCCATTTGGGCAGCGTCAGGTCCTCGTAACGCTTGGGCACATCGGCGGCCTTGACCCGCTCCTTGTTGTAGATCAGCGCCACGTATTCGATGCCGAACAACTGGATGCGGTCATCTTTCTTGGTCCAGTCCGGGTAACCCGCAGCTGCCGGCGAGCGGTACGACGCGAGCACGCCTCTTGCCTTCAGCAGGTCCAGCACCGGCAGCGGCGCCTGCACCACGTCCGCCATCAGCTTGCCGGCCTCGAACTCGGTGATCGCCGTGGCAACGAACTTGGACGTCGAAATCCGCGTGTATTCGGCCTTCACACCGGTGTCGGCGGAGAACGCCTTCAGGATCGGCTCGATCGCGGTGATGTTGGCGTAGAACGATGCCTTGCCCTCGGTCCGCGCGCGGTCAAGCAGGGACTTATCCTGCGCGTGGGCCTGGACGGCCATCAGCACAACAAATAATGCGGCAAACAGCTTTTTCATGGCATTTCCTCCTGGTAAACCGCAACGCAGCGCGCACTCAAAATGCGTCTGCGACCGGCTCTGCAAATTATCGAAACGGCAAACCCGATGACCCCGGCTCGCCGCGTAGCACCATACACCGGCAGCATTGCCGAGACATAACACCGGCATCTTGACATAGATCAACCGGGCCGCGCATCGGGCAAGGACCAGATCATGGTCGCCGGGACTACCCAGAGGCGGCGCACGCGCCTAAATCCCGGTGCGGCTGACATACTGGGTGGCGCGGCTCTTGAACGCCCTGGCCGCCAGAAACAGGCCGCCGTCGGCGCCGTCGATGAAATGCAGATGCCGGCCGGCGTAATCGAATACCAGGCAGGTCATGTGCGCGCGGTCGGCGACATGCAGCCCGTAGAGCAGTTGGTGCGCCTCGAATTGCTGCTTCAGCCAGCCGTCGAGGGCGAGCCGCTGTGTCGCCGTGCCCGACAGGATCTGCCGGTAGACATCGGAGAACTTGCGCACGTCGGAATTGCGCACCAGCATCGGCTTGTACTGGCTCCAGTCCGTCTCCCGGGTATGGATGCCGAACCTCATCAGCACCCTGCCAAGCACCACCACCATCCGCGTCATCAGCAGCCGCTTCCAGCGCGCAAACCGGCCGCCGGCGGAGCGGATGCCCACCTCGTCGGCGAGCAGCCGCGCATCCAGCGTCATCGCCAGTTGCGGTACCGCGACCGGATGACAGGCGTCGTCATCGCCATAAATCTCGCGCACCTTGCGGATCACGCTGCGGTACACCGCCGCCGCACGCTCCGGTTCGTGGTGCAGCGCCAGCACCATCAGACTCACGGTCTCGCCGTGGCGGCTGGGGATGTCCTCCCAGCGGCACTCGAAACCGTCGTAATTGCCGCGCGGCTCGACGCTTCCCGGCGCGATCGCATACTGCGCCTCGGTCGCCGGATCCTTCATCACACCGTCGACCCAGGCAATGCCGCCACCGGAAAATACCGCCTGCATGTAGTTCTCGGATACGCGGTAACGCGCGATTCGCACCGCAAAACCCGCGGGAATGGCGGTGACCGGCACCGTGGCGATACGCAGCTCCAGACCGAACACGTCGCGCGCGAGCTGTTGCGTCCTCGCCAGTGCTGCGCGGGTACCCTGCAGCAGCCGCTGCGGCACGCACAGCAGCGCACCATCGCCCTCGAAACTGAACGGGATCTCGATGCCGGCAGCCGCGTTGATCACGGCGGTAATCGCCGCGGCGCCGATTGAATTGACGTTGCGGTACTTGCCGTCGGCCACCGCTGCCGTCGAATTGCGCACATCGCACAGCGCGACATGCCAATCGGCCGGCAGCGGCGCGTAACTCTCCGCCCGGGTGATCGCTTCGAAATCGGTAATCACCGGCAGCGTCGCGTAGCACTGTTCGCTGCTCATGCGCCGCCGCCTGGCACGTTTTCAGGCAACCGCGATCAGGCCCCTTCGGCCGCACCCGGATTCCACTGGCCCTTGCGCATCCGGGTGATGGTGATGCTGGCAAACACGCCCTTTTGCGTAAACGGGTCGCCGTCGGAGAATTTTTTTGCTTCGGCGCGGCTGTTGACGTTGACGATGAACAGGCTGCCGATGGCAGCGGTGCCCTCGTCGTTCTGCGTTGCACCGGCCAGCACCAGGATGCCCTTCTGGCTGCCGAGGTAATCGCGATGCGGCTGCAGCACGGATTCGCGGATTGCCACGGTGTTCGGTTTGTCGACGCAGGCTATGGCCCAAAGCATGATGTGGCTCCCTAAATGTGGACTCTCGCATGATGTCCCGCAGATGATCTGCCAGGCGCGGGAAGGCTTATGATATTGCACTTTTACGACGCGCCCCGCACGGAGAAACCACCATGACCCTCGCCTACAACCCCGCCAACCTGTTTGCCGTCAAAGTCTGGGAAATCGAGTTCCGCAAGACCGCCAAACGCACGCTGATCGCCCGCATCTACCAGCCGCAGGGCACGGGTCCGTTCCCGGTATTGCTCGATCTGCACGGCGGCGCATGGAGCCGCAAGGACCGCTACGCCAACGAACCGATGGCGCGCGCCATCGCCGCCTCGGGCATGCTGGTGGTATCACCCGACATGCGGCTTTCCGCCGAAGCGCCGTACCCCGCTGCGGTGCAGGATGCCCACTACGCCATCCGCTGGCTCAAGCACAAAGCGCGGGAATGGAACGGCGATCCGACGCATTTCGGCGTGCTCGGCAGTTCCAGCGGCGGCCATATCGCGCAGTTGCTGGCCATGCGCCCGCACGACGCGCGTTATGCCGCGATCCCGCTGCCGGAAGCGCCGCACCTCGATGCCACCTTCGCCTATGTCGCCACCCGCTCGCCGATCAGCGATCCGGTCACGCGCCGCGCGCAGGCCGAGAAAATGAAAAATGCCGATATGATGAAAAAATCCGATACCTTCTTCAACCCGCCGGAAACCATCCACGACGGCAACCCGCAGGAAATCCTCGAGCGCAAGGAAAAAGTCAACTTGTTGCCGATGCTGATCATGCAGGGCGGCGAGGACGACAACGTCATCCCGGCGATCCAGGAAAAATTCGCAGCGACCTACCGCGCCGCCGGCGGCGACTGCCAGCTCGAGATTTTTCCAGGCTGCGAACACGAATGGACGGCGACACCCGGCCCCGCCGCCGACCGCTCGCACGAAATGGTCAAAGCCTTCATCGCCAGACAGCTGCGCGCGCTGCAGAAAGCCGCGTAACCGTACTCCACCCGCCGCAAAAAACCCCGCTGCGGCGGGGTTTTTCCAGTCGTGCGCGAGAGTATGCGTCAGTCCATGCTGATGTTCAGCGGTTGCACCACCTTGCGCCACTTCGCGATGTCGGCAGCGATGAGTTTGCCGAATTCGGCGGGCGAGGTCTCGACCGCCTCGACGCCGACGCCGAGCAGGCGCTCCCTGATCTCGGGCTGGCGCAGTGCGACCTGCACCGCGGCATGCAGCTTGTCGATCGCGGCCTGCGGCGTGCCTTTCGGCGCCACCAGGCCGTACCAGCCGCTGACCGCGTAGCCCGGCAAACCGGTTTCGGCGATGGTGGGCACAGTGGGCAATGCCGGCGTGCGTTTCGCCGTGGTCACGCCCAGCCCCTTGATCTTGCCCGACTGCAGATGCGGTCGGGCAACGGCCACCGTCGAAAAGAACACCTGCACGCGGCCTGCCAGCAGGTCGGCCATCGCCGGATTGCCGCCCTTGTACGGCACATGCAGCATCTTGATGCCCGCCAGTGCATTGAAGAGTTCCGCCGCGAGGTGCGTCATGTTGCCGATACTCGAGGACGCATACGCCACCTGTCCCGGCTTCGCCTTGGCGAGCGCGATCAGTTCGCTGCTCGTGGACACGCCGGCGCCGGGATGCGCGACGAACACATAGGCGCCGTCGCCGAACTGCACGACCGGCACGAAATCGCGGGCGGCGTCGAAGGGCATCTTCTTGTAGAGCGCCGGATTGATCGCATGGCCTGCGGCGACGACCAGCAGCGTATAGCCGTCGGCTGCCGAGGTAGCGACGATCTGGGAGCCGATCATGGTGTTGCCGCCGCCGCGGTTATCGACGATCACGTTCTGGCCAAGCTCGCGGCTCATCGTCGGCGACAGCAGGCGTGCCACGATGTCGTTGGCGCCGCCCGGCGGATACGGGACCACCATGCGCACCGGCCGCGACGGAAAGGTCTGGGCAAAAACCGGGGCGGCACTTGCGACTGCGGCTGCAGCCAGCACGACACCGGCAAAATTACGGATCAGGTTCGGCATATTTCTCCCCTCCAACGCGGCAGTATTGTCGGCGCCGCTACGGGCATTGGAGCACCGCATGGCGTGAAATGCAATTTGCACGCCAAAAAACCGCTGCGATTGCCTGTTGTTGCCCGCAAACGTTGCCCCGCGGTTCCGCTCCGCCGCGGTTTTCGGCTAACATCCTGAGTCCACCGATACACTGCCATCAACAGGAAGCACCGCATGGACACCAGCGCACGCGAATCCGTCAACACCATCACCGGCGCGCGCGCGCTCGTCGACGGCCTGCTGCGCGAAGGCATCGACCACGTCTTCGGCATCCCCGGCACGCAGAACCTCGCCTTCCTCGACGAACTGCGCGCGACACCGCAGATCCGCTTCATCCTGACCCGTCACGAACAGGGCGCCGCGTTCATGGCTTACGGGTTCGCGCGCGCCGCCAACAAGCCGTCGGTGGTCACCGTCACCGAGGGCCCCGGCGTCACCAACATGGTCACCGGCATCGGTGCCGCATTCAAGGGCAACGTGCCGGTGATCAGTATCACCGGCGTGCAGGAAAGCATCATGCGCGAGCGCGATGCGACGCAGGACATGGACCAGATCCCGTTCATGCGCCCGATCACCAAATGGGCCTACAGCATTCCGTATGTGGACAAGGTGCAGGAGGCCGTGCGCAAGGCCTTCCGTGTCGCGCTGACCGAGCCGCAGGGACCGACGCACATCGAGGCTGCCAGTGAAGTGCTGCTGCAGCAGATCACGCCCGAAACCACCCCGCCCGCCGCCTACCGCCACACCGTGCCGTCGGTGTGCGACCCGACGCAGATCGACGCCGCGTGGGCGCTGATCGCCAGGGCCGCACGTCCGCTGTTCGTGATCGGCCGCGGCGTGATGAAGGAACAGGCCGTCGCGGCGATGCAAAAACTTGCCGAGACCACGGGCATCCCGGCCGCGGCATTGCAGTATTCGCCCGACGCCTTCCCCTCGGCACACCCGCTGGCGCTGGGCCCGCTGGGCCGCAACGGTTTCGCCAGCGCCAACCGCGCGGCACCCCAGGCTGATGTGATCATCGCCGTCGGCGCGCACTTCGACGTGTTCTCGACGCTGTACAAGTACGGCATCTTCAGCGAACAAGCGAAAATCGTTCATCAGACTGCCGCAGCCGGCCAGATCGGCATCGTGTTTCCGGTGGCGCTGGGCATCGCCGGTTCTGCCACGAGCTTCATCAGCGGCCTTGCCCAACGCGCCGCCAAGGCCGGGCCGCGCCAACCCTGGATCGATGTCGCCAGGCTGCGCGCCGAGGGCGAAGCCGAACTGCAGCAAGTCCTCAAGCCCGATGCCGAACCGATACAGCCGCAGTTCGTCGCCCACACCATCCGCAAGGCGCTGCCGGAAAACGGCATCCTGGTGGTCGACGCCGGCAACGGCGGCAAGCACGTGCGCAGCCATTTCAAGAGCTACGCGCCCGATACCTTCATCTGCATGGACGACTGGGCGTCCGTCGGCGGCGCGCTGCCGATCGCGATGGGTGCCAAGCTCGCGCGGCCCGATCGCCCGGTGCTGTGCACCGGCGGCGACATGGGTGCGATGTGCAATATCGGCGAGCTCGAAACCGCGGTGCGCGAGAACATTGCCGTCGTCTATGTCGTCTTCAATGACCAGGGTCTGGGCAACGAACGCGCGTTCCAGAACGAGCACTTCGGCGGTCGCTATTTCGCCGTCGACTACCGGAACCCGGACTTCGGCGCACTGGCCAAAGTCTTCGGCGCCCATGGCGAACACGTCACCCGCCCCGCCGACCTCGAAGGTGCGATCCGGCGCGCGTTCGCCAGCGGCAAGCCGGCGGTCATCGACGTGATCATCGACCAGCACATGCTGGCGCCGGTGGTGCATCG
>RPOR01000122.1 GCA_003820645.1 Betaproteobacteria bacterium | reverse complement strand
CTGCGGGCGAGATGCGACGTCGCCTGGCGCACGGTATGGCGGTTGACGCCGAATCGCAGCGCCAGTGCGTTCTCTGAAGGGAGTTTCTCTCCGGGTTTGTACATCCCGGCAGCGATGTCGCTGGCGATGACCTGTTCGATCACGGCCCAGACCGGCCCGCGGCCAACGGCCTCCGCATCGAGCCGGTCCGCGCGTGACGGGTCGATCGCGCCGGCGAGCGGCTGATTATTTTTTTCACGATGAAATGATCCTTCGGAGGACAGCGCCTCTTCTTCATCTTTATGTAACGAAGGATTCACGAACCCTTCACTTGCGGCTTTTATCATCGGTCGCGTTGTGTAGATGTCTATACGAGCGAACCTTACTGAATTCATGTTTCAGACAGTTGACAAAACAGCACCCGGCGAACGGCAGCGGTGGATAAAACTCCTGGCGCGCGCACCGCAACCGATGCTCGAGGCCGGGCTTGCCACTGTGCCTGGCCAGCCCCGCACCTGGCTGCGCCGTCCGGAAACCGGCCTGTTGATGGTGCAGGGCCGGGTCGGAGGCACCGGCAACCGCTTCAACGTCGGCGAGATCACCGTGACCCGCTGCGCCCTTCGCTTGTCCGGTGGCACCTGCGGCGTTGCGTACGTACAGGGACGCTCCCACAGCCGCGCCGAAATGGTGGCGCTGGCCGATGCGCTGCTGCAGGTCGACCAATTCAGGCCGATTCTGGAGGCCAGCCTGCTTGCCCGGATCACGGCATTCCTGGATTCGGAATCGGCGGCGATGACGCGCAAGGCGCAATCGACGCGTGTCGATTTCTTCACGGTTGCCCGTGAATCCGGGGGATCGGACGCAGAGGCGGCGGATTCATGAACGGGCTTACACCGATCGATCTGTCCACCATCGGCCGCGGTTTCGACAACCTCGCCCTCGACAGCCAGGCCGTTTTCCGCCTCGCCCTGTCCGCGATGTCGAGACCCGGCGACATACAGGAACTGACGGCGGGTATCGAAAGTCCGGCGGGCCTTCATCCGGCAGCCGGCGCGGTGCTGCTGGCACTGCTTGATCAGGATACCCGGCTGTGGCTGTCCCCGGCTTTTGCCGGCGGCCACGTTTCGACCTACCTGCGCTTCCATACCGGATGCGTACTGGTGGCCGACGCTGCGGAAGCCGATTTTGTGCTGGTGGCCAACGTCAGCGAACTGCCCGCGCTTTGCGCGCTCAGCCTCGGCAGCGAGGAGTATCCCGAGCGTTCCGCGACCGTAGTGTTGCAGGTCGAGGAGCTTTCGAACAGCGCAGGCTGGCCTCTGAGCGGCCCCGGCATCGAGGGCGCGAAAGTGCTGCGCATCGAAGGGCTGGATGAGGGTTTCGTCACGCAATGGCGCCAGGCCCAGGCCGAATTCCCCCGCGGCGTCGATCTGTTCGCAGCCAGCGCGGGTTCGCTGGCCGCGCTTCCGCGCACCACACGACTGGAGGCCTGAGCCATGTATGTCGCGGTCAAAGGAGGAGAGCGTGCCATCCTGGGTTCGTACGCGCTCATCGGCGAGCAGCGACGCGGCGACCCCGGTGTGCCCGAACTGTCGCTCGAACAGATCAAGCAGCAGTTGCGCCTCGCGGTCGATCGGGTGATGACCGAAGGCTCCGTCTACGACCGCGACCTCGCGGCGCTGGCGCTGAAGCAGGCGTCGGGCGATACGGTAGAGGCAATTTTCCTGCTGCGTGCTTACCGCACCACCCTGCCGCGGTTCGGTTACACCCGTGCTGTCGATACCGCCGGCATGCGGCTGTGGCGCCGTATTTCCGCGACCTTCAAGGATCTTCCGGGCGGGCAACTGCTCGGGCCGACCTACGATTACACCCAGAGGCTGCTCGATTTTTCACTCGAAGCCGGCGGCGAAACACTGCCACCTGCAGCGCAGGCCCGAGCTGAAGCGACAGTTGCCGAAGCGGTGCCCCGCGTCGTCGATCTGCTCGACAGCGAAGGCCTGATCGAAAAATCCGCGATGGATCCCTCAGACCCGGAACCCGCCGATCTGACGCGGCAGCCGCTGGATTTTCCGGCCTCCCGCGAAACCCGCCTGCAGAATCTCGCCCGCGGTGACGAAGGATTTCTGCTGGCCATGGGTTATTCGACACAGCGCGGTTACGCCCACTCGCACCCGTTCGCCGGCGAAATCCGCTACGGCGAAGTCGAAGTGTTGATCGAACCGGAGGAACTCGGATTCCCGATCTCCATCGCCGACATCAGCGTCACCGAATGCCAGATGGTCAACCAGTTCGCGGGCAGCAAGACCGAGCCGCCAAAATTTACCGCGGGATACGGCCTGACCTTCGGCCATTGCGAACGCAAGGCCATGGCGATGGCCCTGGTCGACCGCTCGTTGCGCGCTGAAGAACTCGGCGAACGCATCGAATCGCCGGCGCAGATGCCGGAATTCGTGCTGTCACACAGCGACAACCTCGAGGCCTCGGGATTCGTCCAGCATTTGAAGCTTCCGCATTACGTTGATTTCCAGGCGGAACTCGAACTGGTCAGGAAAATGCGCGCCGAACGCGCAACGGATGCGGCGGCATGAATCCACTCGATATGCAGACATCGTCAATCGCCGTCACGCCTGGCACGCGCGATGACGGCTACAACTTTGCCTATCTCGACGAGCGCACCAAGCGCATGATCCGCCGCGCCATCCTCAAGGCTGTGGCGATTCCCGGCTATCAGGTCGCCTTCGGCTCGCGCGAGATGCCGCTGCCCTATGGCTGGGGCACCGGCGGCATCCAGGTTACCGCAGCGGTGATCGGCCCGCAGGATGTCCTCAAGGTCATCGACCAGGGCGCGGACGACACGGTCAACGCGGTGAATATCCGCCGTTTTTTCCAGCGCACCACGGGTGTCGCCGTGACGGAACGCACCAGGGAAGCCACGCTGATCCAGACCCGTCACCGCATTCCCGAAACACCGCTCGCGAAACACCAGATCATCGTCTACCAGGTTCCGCAACCCGAGCCGCTGCAGCGGCTGGAGCCGCGCGCCTTTGAGACCCGTCGCATGCACGGACTCGCGGAATACGGGCTGATGCACGTGAAGCTCTATGAAGACATCGCCAGGTTCGGGCATGTCGCGACCACCTACGACTACCCGGTGATGGTCAACGACCGCTACCTGATGGCGCCTTCGCCGATCCCGAAATTCGACAACCCGAAAATGCACATGAATCCCGCGCTGCAGCTGTTCGGCGCCGGTCGCGAGAAAAGGATCTACGCGATCCCGCCGTTCACCAAAGTGCAAAGCCTCGCCTTCGATGACCATCCCTTCGCAGTGCAGAAGTGGTCGGCGTCGTGCGAGCTGTGTGGTGCCGCCGACAGTTTCCTCGACGAAGTGGTGGTTGACGATCGCGGCGGTCGCATCCACGCCTGTTCCGACAGCGATTACTGCCGCGAGCGTCGCGAAGGATCGGTGCAGCCATGAACGACAGGATTTCACTGATCCAGGTCCGGGTGGCTGACCATGCCGACCTGCCAGCCGTCCTCGATCTCTACCGGCGCGCCGGGCTGGACCGTGACGGCGGCATGCGGCCGGACGAAGCCGGCGTGGTGTTTTCACGGTTCGCGGGCTATCCCTGCTACCGGCTCTACGTCGCCTGCATGGGCGAGGCCGTGGTCGGCAGCTTCGCGCTGCTGATCATGGACAACCTCGCCCACGGCGGCGCGCCGTCGGGCATCGTCGAGGACGTCGCGGTGGATCCGCTGGCGCAGGGCAAGGGCGTCGGCACGCTCATGATGCACTACGCGCGCGAAGTCTGCCGCGACAAGGGCTGCTACAAGCTCGTGCTGTCGTCCAACCAGGCGCGCCATGACGCCCACGATTTTTACGAGGCGATCGGATTTGAAAAACACGGTTACAGCTTCCGGGTGCAGCCATGAACGCAATGACGAACGCATTCACGCACCGCGATCATCCGGTACTCCGCGTCAGCGGACTGACTAAGCGCTACGGCGACCGCATCGCCGTCGAGGATGCGGCTTTCGAGGTCTACCCGGGGGAAGTGCTCGCGGTGGTCGGTGAATCCGGCTCCGGCAAATCGACCCTGCTCAACTGCGTGTCGGCCCAGCTGAAGCCTGACGCGGGCCGGGTGGAGTTCCTGACGCGCCACGAGGGCATGGTCGAAATATTCGCGATGTCCGAGTCCCAGCGCAGGTTCATCGCCAGGACCGACTGGGGTTTCGTGCACCAGAACGCCGAAGACGGATTGCGCATGCATGTGTCCGCCGGCGCCAATGTCGGCGAGCGCCTGATGGCGCTGGGCCAGCGCCACTACGGCGAGCTGCGCCGCGAAGCGGTCGACTGGCTGTCGAGAGTGGAGGTCGACGCGACGCGGATCGACGATCTTCCGGCGTCGTTTTCCGGCGGCATGCGGCAGCGCCTGCAGATCGCCCGCAACCTGGTCACCAGGCCGCGCCTGATTTTCATGGACGAGCCGACCTCGGGACTGGATGTATCGGTGCAGGCGCGCCTGCTCGACCTGCTGAGGACCCTGACCCGGGGGTTGTCGCTCTCGGCCATCATCGTCACCCACGACCTCGCGGTGGCGCGCCTGCTGGCCCACCGCATGCTGGTCATGAAAAACGGACGCATTGTCGAAACCGGGCTCACCGACCAGGTACTCGACGACCCGCAGCATCCCTATACCCAGTTGCTCGTGTCTTCGGTGTTGCAGCCATGAACAGCGCATCCATCCAGATCAACAACCTGTCCAAGACCTTCGTGCTGCACAACCAGGGCGGCGCGGAACTTCCCGTGCTGGACGGGGCTTCGCTGACCGTGATGCCGGGCGAATGCGTCGTGCTCGACGGGCCCTCCGGCGCGGGCAAAAGTACGCTGCTCAAATGCGTCTACGGAACCTATCGCGCCAGTGCCGGAGAAATTCTCGTCACTACCCGGCAGGCAACGGTCGATATCACCACGGCACGCGACCAGGAAGTCCTGCGGCTGCGCCGCGACACCATTGCCTACGTCAGCCAGTTCCTGCGGGTGATTCCCCGGGTGCCGGCCATCGACGTGGTCGCGGAATCGGTACTGGGTGACATCCCCCATGACGAGGACTCGCTCAAGCGGGCGCGGTTCGAGGCCCAGCACCTGCTGTTGCGGCTGCGGATACCGCAGCGCCTGTGGCATGTGCCGCCCGCCACGTTCTCGGGCGGAGAACAGCAACGCGTCAACATCGCGCGCAGCTTCGTGCGGCCGCTGCCGGTCATGCTGCTCGACGAGCCAACGGCCTCGCTCGATGCAGAAAACCGCACGACGGTGATCGCGATGATCCGCGAAGCGCGCGACCAAGGCGCGGCGATCCTGGGCATTTTTCATGACGAGGCGACGCGCAACGCGGTGGCCTCGCGGGTGATCAACATGGCGGAATTCCAATGAACGGCGAATTGTTGCTGAAGAGCGCAAAACTGGTGCTCGCGGATGAAGTGGTGCAGGGCACGCTGGCGGTGGCGGGTGGCCGGATCGTGGCGATCGACCGCGGTGGCAGCTCCGCGCTCAAGGCCGGTGACCTCGATGGCGACCTGCTGATTCCGGGCCTGATCGAACTGCACACCGACAATTTCGAGCGGCACCTGATGCCGAGGCCCAAGGTGCGCTGGCCGGAACTGCCCGCACTGATGGGGCATGACGCGGAAGTGGCGGCCGCGGGCATTACCACGGTGTACGACGCCCTCGGGGTGGGCGACTCCGATCCGGACGCCATGCGCAGCCAGGACATGAATCCCGTGCTGCAGGCGATACGGCATGCCGAAGCGCACGACGCCCTGCGCGCGGAACACCGCCTGCACGTGCGCTGCGAACTGCCGGCCGCCAACATGCTGAAACTGTTCGCACCGTTCGAAGGCAACCCGCACGTGGGGCTGATCTCGCTGATGGATCACACCCCCGGGCAGCGGCAATGGGAGAACCTCGAACACGCGCGCACCTATTACTGCGGCAAGAAGGGCTGGTCCGACGAGAAATTCGATGGCCAGGTCAGGCTGGCAATCGAGTTGCAGGAGCAGTACGTCGTTCCCCACCGCAAGTGGATCACCGACTTTGCGAAACGCAACGGCATCCCGTTTGCCAGCCATGACGACACGACCATCGGCCACGTGGATGAAGCACACGCCGAGGGCGCGTCGATTTCGGAATTTCCCACCCGCACTGAAGCGGCGCGGCGCGCCCGTGACAAAGGGCTTTCAGTGGTGATGGGCGCGCCCAACGTCATGCGCGGCGGTTCACACTCGGGCAACGTGTCGGCCATTGAACTCGCGCGCCACGGTTTGCTCGACACGCTGTCGTCCGACTATGTGCCGGCCAGCCTGCTCAGCGCGGCGCTGCGGCTGTGCGAGGCAGCGGAATTCCCGCTGCCTGCTGCGATCGCCACGGTCACGCGCAACCCCGCCGCATCGGTGGGGCTCTCCGACCGCGGCGAAATCGCGATTGGAAAACGCGCCGACCTGGTGCAGGTGCGCCTGATGCGCGATGGCGACGGGCGCAGCCATCCGGTGGTGCGCGCCGTGTGGCGCGCCGGTGTCCGCGTGGTGTAGCGGGTTTCATCAAAACGCCACATGACTGTCATGCACTGATCCCAAAATGAAAACATGCATACACAGAGGTTTCAAATGACACCAGCCGTACGGATCCGGGGATTGCGCAAGACCTTCCCCAATGGCCATGTCGCACTTGACGGGGTCGACCTCGAAGTGCTGCCCGGCGAGATGGTGGCGGTGATCGGCGCGTCCGGCTCCGGCAAATCGACGCTGCTGCGGCATGTTTCCGGGCTGGCCAGGGGCGATCGCGGCGTTTCACTGATCGAGGTCGGCGGCAAAATCGTGCAGAGCGACGGCAGGCTATCCCGCGACATACGCAGCATCCGCTCGGGCATCGGTTTCGTGTTCCAGCAGTTCAACCTGGTGGGGCGCCTGCCGGTGATCGTCAATGTGCTCACGGGCACGCTGCACCGCGCGTCACTGTGGCGCGGGCTGGTGCGCTGGTTTTCCCGTGAAGAAATGGCCGCCGGCATCGAGGCGCTCAAGCGTGTCGGCATCGCCGAATTCGCGGGTCGCCGCGCCTCCACGCTGTCGGGCGGGCAGCAGCAGCGGGCGGCGATCGCGCGCGCGCTGGTGCAGCGCGCAAGGGTGGTATTGGCTGACGAGCCGATTGCCTCGCTGGATCCCGAATCGTCGCGCAAGGTCATGGAAATACTGTCGACGATCAACCGCATCGACGGCTGCACCGTGCTGGTGTCGCTGCACCAGGTCAACGTCGCGATGAAGTACTGCCCGCGCACCGTCGCGCTGCACAAGGGGCGCGTGGTCTACGACGGCCCTTCATCCAGCCTGACGCCGGCGCTGCTGCGCGACCTCTACGGCGCCGAGGCCGACGAAATCCTGTCATTGCCGGATCACATATCGGCCCTCAACGATGTACCGGAAAACCGCAGTCTCGATCAACACCGGCCGCGCCAGACAGCAATCGCGGCCGCCATTTAATGTCGCAAAAAGGAGCTCCCATGTTCAAGAAACTGTTCGTTGCATTAAGCCTGTGCGCCGCCGTCCTGCCGGCGCATGCCCAGGAAGTCAATTTCGGCATCATCTCCACCGAGTCGCAGAAAAACCTGAAATCGTCCTGGGGCCCGCTGCTCGACGACATGCAGAAACAGACCGGGCTGAAAGTGAACGCGTTTTTCGCCTCCGACTACAACGGCATCATCGAGGCGCAGCGTTTCAACAAGGTGCAGGTGGCCTGGTACGGCAACCAGTCGGCGATCGACGCGGTCGACCGCGCCAAGGGTGAAGTCTTCGTGCAGACCCTCGCTGCCGGCGGCGCGCCCGGCTACTGGTCGATGCTGGTGGTGCACAAGGACAGCCCGATCAAAAGCATCGAAGACGTGAAAAAGCATGCCAAGACCCTGCGCCTCGGATTCGGCGACCCGAAATCCACCTCGGGCACGCTGGTGCCGGGTTATTACGCCTTCCAGCAGAACGGCATCGATCCGGCGGCGGACTTCAAGGCGGTGATCCGCTCCAATCACGAAACCAACCTGCTGGCGGTGGCGACCAAACAGGTTGACATCGCGACCAACAACAACGAAAGCCTCGAGCGCCTGACCCAGACCCAGCCCGATCGTGCCGCGCTGGTGCGTGAAATCTGGCGCTCACCGCTGATTGCCTCCGATCCGCTGGTGTGGCGCGCCGACCTGGCAGCCGACACCAAGAAGAAGATCAAGGATTTCCTGGTCGCCTACGGCAAGAGCAGCGCTGAAGAAAAACAGATCCTCACCAAGCTGGGTCTTTCCGGGTTCCAGGCCTCTTCGGATGTACAGCTCGTGCCGTACCGCCAGCTGCGCGTGATTTCCGAGAAGAACAAGGTGATGGCCGACACGCGCATGAGTGATGCGGAAAAGAAAGCGAAGCTCGCCGAACTCGACCGCCAGCTGGCCGAGCTGGGCACCAGAATGGCTGCTGCCAAGCAATGATGTCGAATAAAACGGTCGAATAAATCCGTCGAATAACCCTGTTGAATAACCCCTTGTAACCACCAGCGGCGACCACCATGCATACCACCACATCATCCAGTCACCTCGCCGCCGCACCGGCGGCGATCCCCGGATACCCGCCCAGGCAGGGGCTGCTCAGCCTGCTGGGATGGGGGATCGTGATCGGCGTGCTGTTCTGGTCATGGCGGGGCGCCGACATGCGGCCGCTGGACCTGTTCCGTGAATCCGCAAACATGGCGGAGTTCGCGGCGGATTTTTTTCCGCCGAACTTTCGCGAATGGGACATCTATCTCAAGGAAATGGTCATCACGCTGCAGATCGCGATCTGGGGAACCGTGCTGGCCGTGGTCTGCGCGGTGCCGCTGGGGTTGCTGTCGTCGGCGAACATCGTGCCGGCGTGGGTGTACCAGCCAATACGCCGGATGATGGACGCCTGCCGTGCGATCAACGAAATGGTGTTTGCGATGTTGTTTGTGGTGGCAGTGGGCCTCGGGCCCTTCGCCGGCGTGCTGGCGCTGTGGATACACACCACCGGCGTACTCGCCAAGCTGTTTTCCGAGGCGGTGGAAGCCATCGATCCGCAGCCCGTCGAGGGCATACGGGCAACCGGCGCCAATGCTCTTGAAGAAATCGTCTACGGCGTAATCCCGCAGGTGTTGCCGCTGTGGATCTCGTATGCGCTGTACCGGCTTGAATCCAATGTGCGCTCGGCCGCGGTGGTCGGGATGGTGGGCGCGGGCGGCATCGGCGTGGTGCTGTGGGACATCATCCGCAGCTTCCAGTACGCCGAAACCTGTGCCGTGCTGATCATCATCGTGGTGACGGTCAGTAGCGTCGACATGATATCGGCGCAGATTCGAAAAATGTTCATCTAGCGGGAGGCCGCATCATGACAACGCTGCAGGTGGATGACCTCATCGCGCTCTACCGCACCTACGGCGCCCGGCAATACGGGCGCGAGGCGGTAAGCCAGCTCGAACACGCGCTGCAATGCGCCCGTCTCGCGGAGTCTGCCGGCGCCGCCCCGGCGCTGGTGGCCGCGAGCCTGCTGCACGATGTCGGACACATGGTCTGGCATTCCGCGCCTGTTACCGTGACGGGCGAAAACGCGGCGGGCAAAAAGAACGGTGCGCGCAAGGGCCCCATGCAGGGATTGCTGGATTACCTGGCCGCCGGCGAATCGCACGAGTATCAGCACACCCCCGCCGAGCAGGCCGCGCTGCTGCGCGGCAAACGCACCAACGACCTGCATGAGCACCGCGCGCATTGGTTCCTGGAGAACCTGTTCGGGCCGGAAGTGCTGGAACCGATCCGGCTGCATGTCGAAGCGAAACGTTATCTGTGTTGCGCCGACCCGGGCTATTGGGACATTCTCTCGCCGGAATCGAAGCGCAGCCTGGAAGTGCAGGGCGGGCCGCATGATGCGGATCAGGCGCGCCGCTTTGCGCGCATGGCCCATGCCGCGGATGCCGTGCAGTTGCGGCGCTGGGACGACAGCGCGAAGGTGCCGGGCACATGGACACCTGATCTTGAGCATTACAAAAAAATTCTCGAGGCTGTCGTGCTCCGGGTCAAACCGGCGGCGCTCGTCGTCGGGATACCCGCCTCATCAGCGGCATAGTAAAAAACATAATAAAATCAAATAGTTACAATATCACTCGGCGGCATGACTATCGCAGCCCGTACCACACGCCGCGGCCTTTGCCGTGCCGGATCAATTGGCCGCGTTCGACCAGTGCACGGAAATGCTGTTTGAGCGTATTGCGGCTGGCCTGTGTCAGCTTGATGGCTTCCCCGATGGTGATGCGTCCGTGCT
>RPOR01000121.1 GCA_003820645.1 Betaproteobacteria bacterium | reverse complement strand
TACCTTCGACCGACCGCTGAACTGCGCGGAGCTGATCGGCGAGCTCGATCTCGCCGGCAAGCGCATCGCCATGGAACGCAACGGCGAAATCGTGCCGCGCAGTCAGTTTGCGGCCTGTGTGTTGCAGGATGGCGACCGTCTGGAAATCGTCGCGGCGGTGGGCGGTGGCTGATTTCGACGCTTGACGGCAGTTATTGCCGGGTGCCGCGCCCCGGTGCACACTAGCCTTTCGTAACCCCTGAATCCGGACCGCAACCCTGATCGTTTGTGAACCCATGAAACCCAACGAGAACCTCGACCCGCTGGTCATCGGCGGCAAGTCCTACGACTCCCGGCTGCTGATCGGCACCGGGAAATACAAGGATTTTGCCGAAACCAAGGCAGCGGTTGAAGCGAGCGGCGCGCAAATCGTCACCGTCGCCATTCGTCGCACCAACATCGGGCAAAACCCCGGCGAACCGAACCTGCTCGACGCCATCCCGCCGTCGCAATACACGCTGCTGCCCAATACGGCCGGCTGCTACACCGCGGACGATGCCGTACGCACGCTGCGCCTGGCACGCGAACTGCTCGACGGTCATGAGCTGGTGAAGCTGGAAGTGCTGGGTGACCCGACGACGCTGTATCCAAACGTCGTGGAAACCCTCGCTGCCGCAAAAACCCTGGTCAAGGACGGCTTCAAGGTCATGGTCTACACCTCCGACGATCCGATTATCGCCAAACAGCTCGAAGACATCGGCTGCGTTGCGGTAATGCCGCTCGCTTCACTGATCGGCTCCGGCATGGGCATACTCAATCCCTGGAACCTGCAGATCATCATCGCCAATGCACAGGTGCCGGTCGTCGTTGATGCCGGTGTCGGCACGGCATCCGACGCGGCAATCGCGATGGAATTGGGCTGCGACGCGGTACTGATGAACACCGCCGTCGCCGCAGCGAAAAACCCGGTGCTGATGGCCACCGCGATGCGCAAGGCCGTCGAGGCGGGCCGCGCCGCCTTCCTCGCCGGCCGCATGCCGAAAAAGCTCTATTCGGCCGCGCCGAGCTCGCCGACTGCCGGCCTGATCGGCAAGCCCTGAACCGGCCGGCCGTTCTGCCAACCAGCCGCGCCATGACCCCGGATCCGCCGCGGATTCGCAGCTACGTGCTGCGCCAGGGCCGCGTCTCCAACGCCCAGCGCCGCGCGCACGACACCCTGCTGCCGCGCTACGGCCTCGGCTTCCGCGACGCCGTGCTGGATCTCGACGCGGTATTCGGCCGCATTGCACCGCGCATACTCGAAATCGGCTGCGGCATGGGCGAGACCACGGTTGCGATTGCCGCGGCAAATCCCGGAACCGATTACATCGGCATCGAGGTGCATACACCCGGTGTCGGCAGCCTGCTCAAACAGATCGACGAGGGGGGCCTGACCAACGTGCGCGTCATTCAGCATGATGCCGTCGCCGTGCTGGACGCGATGATTGCGCCGGCGAGCCTCGACGGCGTGCACATTTTCTTTCCTGACCCGTGGCCCAAGAAACGCCAGCAGAAGCGGCGGCTGATCCAGCCGGCGTTCGTCGCGCTCGCCGCCTCGCGCCTGAAACCGGGCGGCTATCTGCATGCGGCGACCGACTGGCAGGAATATGCCGAACAAATGCTTGCCGTGCTGAGCGCCGAGCCGGCCCTGGCCAACACCGCCGCCGGCTACGTCGAGCGCCCGGCCTACCGGCCGCAGACCAAGTTCGAATCCCGCGGCGTGAAACTTGGCCACGGCGTCTGGGACATGGTGTTCCGCAAGCACCCATGAAAAGCGGCGGCCCGCGGGCCGCCGTTTTCCGGGTACCGGCGATGCTTACTGATTACCGGTGATCTTGGCCTCGCGGATCAGATTCCCCCAGAGCTTGCGTTCGGACTGGATGAACGCGGCGAACTGCGGGGGCGTGCTGTACACGGCCTCGATGGCCATCATGCCGAGATTTTTCTTGACCTCCGCGTCCGCCAGCGCCCGACCGAGATCGGTCGACACCTTGTCGACCATGGCTTTCTGCACACCCGCCGGAAACAGGATACCCCACCAGTTGGCGGCCGCAAAACCCTTGATCCCCTGTTCCGCCAGCGTCGGCAGTTCCGGCGTGAACGGCGTGCGCGCCGCGCTGGTTACCGCCAGCGCCTTCAGCTTGCCGGCCTTGAGGTTGCCCATGACCGGCTGCGCATCGGAGAACATCAGCATGATGTGGCCGCCCTGCACCGCCGCGATCGAGTAGACGCCGCCCTGGAAGGGGACGGTAATGATATCCACTTTGGCCAGGCGCTTGAACATCTCGCCGGCGAGATGCGACATGCTGCCGGCACCGCTGGTGGCATAGGTAAGTACGCCGGGGTTCTTCCTCGCCAGCGCGATCAAGTCCTGGACATTCTTCACCGGCAAGGTATTGGGTGTCACCAGAATGTTGGCCGCGCGTGTAATCTGCGACACCGGCACAAAATCCTTGTCGACGTTGTATTTGACCTTGTTCAGCAGCGGATTGGCCAGCACCGGGCCAAAATTGCCGAGCAGGAACGTATAGCCGTCGGGTGCCTGCTTGGCGGCATATTCCATGCCGACAGCACCCGCCGCGCCGGGGCGGGAATCCACCAGCACCTGTTGCCCCCAGAGTTCGGTCAGCTTCTTGCCGATGATGCGTGCCATGACGTCGGAGCTGCCGCCCGCCGGATAGGTGACGACAAAGCGCACCGGTTTGCTGGGATAGGCCTGTGCGTGAACGACGCCGCAAGTCAGGGCGGCCGCGGCGACAACAAAAGCCATCACGCTGGTTTTGATGCTGTTCATTCAATCTCCTCCAGTGGCAAAAGGGCTGGTTTCAAACCGGTATTTTTATGCCTGCCGCAACCGCATTCACGCTGCAGCAAAGCAGAACCTGCCGGCGCATGATACCGCAACGCCGAATGGCGATGGCCCGGGGCTGTTGCAGTCCGCTAGGCGAGAAATAGCCCGATCAGGTCGTTGAGAAAGCGCCGCCCGAGCAGCGTCGGCGTCACGCGCTGATGGTCACGCGTAATCAGCCCGCGCGCCTCCGCCTGCGCCAGCGCTGCCAGCAGCGGGTTCAGTGCCAGGCCGGTGCGGGCCGCAAACGACGCAAGCTCAAAACCGGCATTCAGCCGCAATGCGTTCATCATGAACTCGCCCGGGAGTTCGGCCGGGTCGACCTCGCGCTGCTCGGGGAGGGCTGCGCCGGCAGCGGCCCAGGCCAGGTAAGCCTTCGGCTGACGCCCACGGGATTCACGCAATATGCTGTTTTTAAATGATATTTTGCTATGGGCCCCGGCGCCGATCCCGAGATAATCGCCGAACATCCAGTAGTTGAGATTGTGCCGGCTCTGCCGCCCGGGGCGGGCGAAGGCCGACGTTTCGTAATGTTCAAAACCCGCGGCGGCGAGCCGCGCCTCGACGCCGGCCTGCATGTCCGCCGCAAGATCGTCGTCGGGCACCGCCGGCGGATAGCGGTGAAAGTACGTGTTCGGCTCGATCGTCAGGTGATAGGCACTGACATGCTGCGGCGCGCAGGCCGCGGCAGCGGCAATGTCCGCGTCGGCCTCGGCCAGGGTCTGGCCGGGCAGGCCGTACATCAGGTCCAGATTGACGTTGTCGAACCGGGCCAGCGCAAGCTCCACCGCGCGCCTCGCCTCGCCGGCGTCATGGATCCGGCCGAGTACGGCGAGATGCCGGTCGTTGAAACTCTGGATGCCCAGTGACAGCCGGTTCACACCGGCGGCACGAAACCCCGCAAACTTCTCCGCCTCCGCCGTGCCGGGATTGGCCTCGAGCGTGATCTCCGCATCCGCTGCCAGCGGCACGCGTGCGCGCACCCCCGCCAGCAGCGCATCCAGCGCACGCACCGAAATCAGGCTGGGGGTGCCGCCACCGATGAACACCGTCAGCACCGGGCGGCCCCAGATCCGCGGCAACGCCGCTTCCAGGTCAGCGAGCAACGCGGCGACATATGCATCTTCAGGCAATGCCCCGCGGGCTTCATGCGAATTGAAATCGCAATACGGACATTTGCGCACGCACCACGGAATGTGGATGTACAGCGACAGCGGCGGCAACGCGGTGAACGCCGGCGATGACTGCGGAGCAATGAGGGTGGAACCGGTAACCACGCGTTATGTCCTGTGCGCAGCGTTACGCCGCTTGCAGCGCGCGCAATCGTGCCACCAGCAGTGCCAGCGCCTTGCCGCGATGGCTGATGCGGTTCTTCTCGTCCGGCGCAAGCTCGGCGCCCGTCTTGCCGAACTCCGGAATCAGGAACAGCGGGTCGTAGCCAAAGCCGCCCTGGCCGCGCGGCGCCTGCAGGATTTCGCCATGCCACTCCGCCTCGGCGATCAGCGGCTGCGGATCTTCGGCGTGGCGTACCAGCACGATCACGCAGCAGTAATGTGCGCGGCGGTCGGCGGCGCCGGCGAGCGCGTGCAGCAGCTTGTCGTTGTTGTGGCGATCCTGGTCGTCCCGGCCCGCGGCGGCATCGCCGGCATAGCGTGCAGAATGCACGCCGGGTTCGCCGCCCAGCGCATGCACGCAGACGCCCGAGTCATCAGCCAGCGCCGGCAGCCCGGTGGCACGGCTGGCGTGGCGCGCCTTGGCCAGCGCATTCTCGACAAATGTGCAGTGCGGTTCCTCGGCCTCGGCGACGCCGAACGCATCCTGCGGCACGACATCGATCGCCAGCGGCGCGAGGATGGCACCGATCTCGCGCAGTTTGCCCGGATTGTTCGATGCGATAACGAGCCTGGAAATTCCGGCAGGCGTAACGGGCTTGTTCATCCCAGCGCCGCGCGCTGTGCCGCCACCAGTTGCGTGATGCCCCGCTGCGCAAGATCGAGCATCGCCTGCATGTCGGCGCGGCTGAACGGCGTGCCCTCGGCAGTGCCCTGCACTTCGATGATGCCGCCGCCTTCGGTCATGACCACGTTCATGTCGGTGTCACAGGTCGAATCCTCGGCGTAGTCCAGATCCAGCACCGGCACCCCCTGATAGACGCCCACCGACACCGCGGCCACGGCCTCGCGCACCGGCGTTGCCGCCAGACGCTTTTCACGGATCAGGAAACTCACCGCATCGGCCAGCGCGACGTAGGCGCCGGTGATACTCGCGGTGCGGGTACCGCCGTCGGCCTGCAGCACATCGCAGTCGAGATGGATGGTGCGCGGGCCCAGCTGGTCGAGATTCACCACGGCACGCAGCGAGCGGCCGATCAGCCGCTGGATTTCCTGGGTGCGTCCCGACTGCTTGCCGCGCGCAGCTTCACGGTCGGTGCGGGTATTGGTGGAGCGCGGCAACATGCCGTACTCGGCAGTCACCCAGCCGCGCTCGGTGCCGCGCAGGTGCGGCGGCTGTTTCTCGAGCACGCTTGCCGTGCACAGCACCTTGGTCGCGCCGAATTCGATCAATACCGAACCTTCGGCGTGGCAGGTGAAATTACGGGTGATGCGGATCGCGCGCAGTTCATCCGGGTTACGCTGGCTGGGTCGCACGGTATTCCTTCGATATGCTATGTTTCACAGGTTCCCATTATAAAGCGCCCGCCATGATCCACAGTATGACCGGTTATGCGACCGCCTCGCGCGAGCTCGCCTGGGGCGCCGTCAGCGTCGAACTGCGTTCGGTCAATCACCGTTATCTCGATGTTTCGTTCCGCATGCCCGATGAACTGCGGCCGGCGGAGCCGGCACTGCGCGAAACCATATCCGGTGCAATGACCCGCGGCAAAATCGAATGCCGGGTGGCCTATGCGCTGCGCGCCGGTGCACAGGGCGGCACCGAACTTGACGCGAAGCTGCTCGCACAACTGCTAACGCTCAACGCGCGCGCGCGGGAAGCGCTGCCCGAGGCGCAGCCGCTCAGCGTGGCCGACATCCTGCATTGGCCCGGCATGCTCGGTGCCGACGCGTTGCCGGTCGACGAACTGCGCGCAACGGCCGGCGAACTGCTGGGCACGGCACTGCGCGAATTCACTGCGGCGCGCGCGCGCGAAGGCGCAAAACTGGCGGCAGTGATACTTGAGCGCGCCGCGGAGATGCGCAGCCGCATCGCGGTGGTGCAGCCGCGGATGCCCGGAATCATCGCCGCGTTCCAGGAAAAACTGAACGCGCGGCTGAAGGAAGCGCTGGTAGCGGCCGATGATGAGCGCGTGCGGCAGGAAATCACCCTGTTCGTCAACAAGATCGACGTCGACGAAGAACTGTCGCGACTGGCCACTCACCTCGACGAACTGCAGCGCATCCTCGCCAAGGGCGGCGCCTCGGGTAAACGCCTTGATTTCCTGATGCAGGAACTCAACCGTGAAGCCAATACGCTGGGCTCGAAATCCGCGGACATCGAGGTGACCCGCGTCGCAATGGATCTCAAGCTGCTGATCGAGCAGATGCGCGAGCAGATCCAGAACATCGAATAACCGCGGCGAATGCCCATCAACGACAACGCATGAGCGGCAACCTCTACATCGTCAGTGCCCCCTCCGGCGCCGGCAAGACCAGCCTGGTGGCGGCGCTGCTGGAAGCCGACCGCGGCATCCGCAAATCGGTGTCATACACCACGCGTCCGCCGCGACCGGGCGAAGTCAACGGCATTCACTATCATTTCGTCACCACGGACGCCTTCGAGAAGATGGCGCAGGCCGGCGATTTTCTCGAGTCGGCGCTGGTACACGACAACCGCTACGGTACGTCGCGAAAATGGGTCGAAGAGCGATTGGCGGCAGATACCGACATCGTGCTCGAAATCGACTGGCAGGGCGCCGCCCAGGTGCGCCGGCTGATGCCCGCGACGATCAGCATTTTCATCCTGCCGCCGTCGTTCGAAACGCTGCTGCAGCGGCTGAATGCCCGGGCCCAGGACACGCTCGAGGTCATCGCGCGGCGGCTTGCCAATGCCCGCGAGGAAATAGCCCACGTTACGGACTTCGACTATGTTATTATCAACAACGATTTCCGGGTGGCTGCGGCCGAACTGCAGGATGTGGTCCGCGCCGAGCGCCTGCGCACTTCGCGCCAGCTTCACCGGCATACCGCACTGATCAACCGACTCAAGTAGGAACACCATGGCCCGCATCACTGTAGACGACTGCATGAAAATCATTCCGAACCGCTTCGACATGTCGCTCGCGGCAACCTACCGCGCCCGCCAGCTGGCAAACGGTGCCCAGCCGATGATCGACGCGACCCGCGACAAACCCACCGTCATCGCACTGCGCGAAATGGCGGCGGGAAAATACGGCGCGGATATACTCAACAAAACGCCCGCGTAGCAGGCCGCACACGCCTCCGGCTGAGGCAAGGCTCCTGCCCGCGGGCGGCTTACTGCCCGGCACCCATGACTGCTTCAGCCCCTCTCACTGCCGCACTGCCGACCGCACCCGCGCTGTTCAGGGAGTGGGCCGGCTACCTGAAGCCCGAAGACGTGGCGCAGCTGGAGGCCGCGTATCACTTCAGCGAGTCGGCGCATCAGGGGCAGTTCCGCAAATCCGGCGAACCCTACATTGCGCACCCGCTGGCGGTTGCCAGCATCCTCGCACAGTGGCACCTTGATGCGCAGGCAATGACTGCCGCGCTGCTGCACGACGTCGTCGAAGATACCGCGGTCACCAAGAACCAGATTGCCGAACAGTTCGGCCGTCCCGTCGCCGAACTGGTGGATGGCGTGTCCAAACTCGACCGGATCGAGTTCGACACTCAGGAAAAAGCGCAGGCCGAAAATTTCCGCAAGATGCTGCTGGCGATGGCGCGCGACGTGCGCGTCATGCTGATCAAGCTCGCCGACCGTCTGCACAACATGCGCACGCTGGGTGCCATGGACGCGCAACGCCGCCAGCGCATTGCCCGCGAAACCCTGGAGATCTACGCACCCATCGCCAACCGGCTGGGCCTCAACAGCATCTACCAGGAGATGGAAGACCTCTCGTTCCAGCACCTGTATCCGGACCGTTTCCGCGTGCTGGCAAAAGCCATCAAAACTGCCCGCGGCAACCGCCGCGAAGTGGTCAGCAAGGTGCTCGAGAGCATCGAGCGCCGGCTCGGCGAGTTCGGCCTCGAAGCGCAGGTGCATGGGCGGGAAAAACATCTGCATTCGGTTTACCGCAAAATGCGCGAGAAGCACCTGTCGTTCGCCCAGGTCCACGACGTGTTCGGTTTCCGCATCATCGTCAAGGACATGCCCGCCTGCTATGTCGCGCTCGGCGTGCTCCACGGGCTCTACAAGCCGATCCCGGGCAAGTTCAAGGACTACATCGCGATTCCCAAGGCCAACGGCTATCAGTCCCTGCATACCACGCTGTTCGGACCGTTCGGCAGCCCGATCGAAATCCAGATCCGCACCGTGGAAATGCACAAGATCGCCGAAGCGGGTGTCGCTTCGCACTGGCTCTACAAGAGTTCCACCACCTCGCTGTCGGAACTGCAGCAGAAAACCCATCAATGGCTGCAGAGCCTGCTGGAGATGCAGTCCGAGTCCGGCGACTCGGTGGAGTTCCTCGAGCACCTGAAGGTCGATCTGTTCCCGGACGCGGGCTATGTCTTCACGCCGAAGGGCAAGATCATGTCGCTGCCACGCGGCGCCTGCGCCGTGGATTTTGCCTATGCGGTGCACACCGACATCGGCAACCGCTGCGTAGCAGTCAAGATCAACCAAGAGCTGATGCCGCTGCGCACCGAACTGCGCAACGGCGACCGCGTCGACATCATCACGGCCTCGCATGCCAAGCCCAATCCGCTGTGGCTGAATTTCGTGGCGACCGCCAAGGCGCGCGCGCACATCCGCCATTTCCTGAAAACCATGCACTTTGCCGAGTCAGTGCAGCTCGGCGAACGCCTGCTGCAGCAGGCGCTGGCGAACTTCAAGGCCGCGCTGCCGGATGTCAGCGACGCCCAGTGGGACAAGCTGGTGCGCGACTCCAGCGGTCGTTCGCGCGACGAGATCCTCTCCGACATCGGTCTCGGCAAGCGCCTCGCGGTGGTCGTCGCACACCAGCTGCTTGCGCTGGGCGAACCGCTGCCGGCGGCAGCACGCCCCGCCGGCGCCGTCGTGGTGCGCGGTTCCGAAGGTATCGCCGTGCAGTTCGCGCGCTGCTGCGGCCCGATCCCCGGCGATCCGATCATCGGCGTCATCAGCAAGGGCCAGGGCATGGTGGTGCATACCCACGACTGTCCGGTAATCGCCAAGAACCGCGATCCCGAACGTGTGCTCGACGTGCAATGGGACGCCAATCCGACAAAACTGTTCGACGTCGGCATCCGGCTGGTCGTCGCCAACCAGCGCGGCGTACTGGCGAAAGTCGCTGCGGAAATCGCCGCGGCCGAATCGAACATCCAGAACGTCGCCGTCGATCCGGATGACGGCGGCACCTATACCGTCATGCGCTTCACCGTGCAGGTCATGAATCGCATGCATCTTGCGCGCATCGTTCGCGATCTGCGCCGCATTCCCGAAGTCGTTCGCATCAGCCGCATCAAGGGCTGAGTGGCCCGCCGGGGCGCTGTACCCCGGACTTACTTGCAGGCGCTGTGCCCGTCGTTCCAGCCCATCATGTAATCGGCATCATCACGGTACTGCCGCTCATCGCGGCGCTGCGCGCCGCCGGCCGAGGCACAGCCGTCGGCGTGACCGCGTTTGAATGCGGCCGAATAACCGGCGAGATTGAATCGCGGCTGCTGGGCCGGAGTCCCGCACGCGGCGAGCAGCGCCGCCAGCAACATGCAGCCGATCCACCGCGATGCGCGCATCGTTCAGCCCCCTCGCACCAGTTGACCATCACGGACGCGGACGCGCTGGCCGACACCGACCTCCGGCTGGGACACATTGAACGTACGATAGCTGTTGTCATCCATGCGCACGCGGATTTCGTAACCGGCGCTTTTATTCATGTTTTTCTCGAGCTCGTGGCCGGCGTAAGCCCCGGCCCCCGCACCAACCACGGTCATCGCCGTGCGGCCGCGGCCGCCGCCGACCTGGTTGCCCAGTATGCCGCCGACCACGCCGCCGGCGACTGCACCGACGCCGGAACCCGGTCCCTTGACTTCAACAGCGCGGACCGCGTCGACGACGCCGCAATCGGCACAGCGCGCCGCAGCCACCACGGCGGGTTTGGCCTGCACCGGTTTGGCCGGCGCGGGTTTCGCGCGCGGTGCGGGTTGGCCATCGTCCCTGCCCGCGCTGTTGCCGGTCACCGCCGGCGACTGTGCGCTGACGGATTGCGCTTGCGAATTGGCCTGGGGCAGCAGGCCGGTCATCGCCGCGATGCCCAGCATGCTCGCGATGATCACGACAATTCCGGCAATCAACAGTGTGGGATACAACAGTGCCGGCGCGCGCCGGACGGCGACAGCTGACTCCTGCGTAGTGGTGCTCGATGCCATGATGGGG
>RPOR01000120.1 GCA_003820645.1 Betaproteobacteria bacterium | reverse complement strand
TGTGGATAATCGATTGTTATCCATCATTACTTGGCGATCGTAAGTACCCAGAAGGCCAATGTAAAATCTACCATTTTGTTAAGTTTGGCTCTGATCCATATGGTGGGGTGTCGCAAAAAAACAATCCACGCTGTGAGGTAAAGCGTAACGCAGAAGAATCTCGAACCCGCTAAGTTGAGGATGCGGAGCTTCTCGCCTTCAAAAGTGCATCTAGCGACTTCGTGCGCTACTACGTGGATTTCAAGTATCTGACGGGATCCGCAAAGGAGACATTCTCAATCTCCGCCTTGATGCTCTGACGGACGAAGGTATCGTCGTTACACAGTCAAAAACTGGCGGGAGATTGGTCTATCTCTGGGACTCGGAGCTTCAATCGGTCGTTGACCGCATTAAGGCCATGCGTCGGCCAATCCGGGGACTTCACCTGATTTGCACCCGCAATTGCCAGCCCTACACATCCAGCGGGTTTGATTCCATCTGGCAAAGGGCAATGAGGAAGGCCATTAAGGCTGGCGTCCTCAAAGGACGCTTCACGGAACACGGATATCCGCGCCAAGACAGCGACGGATGACCCGATCAATGCCAGCAGCGGCTAGGCCACCAAAGCCGGGCGATGACAGATCGCTATGTCCGGGTTCGGAAGATTGAAAGAATAAAGCCCTTAGCAAAGAATATTTAGCTTTGCATCAACTGCTGCAACGCTCGCTTGAGATCGTCAATCGCGCCACACCAATCACCGCTAGTCTTCTGCCTAAATAGTTTTGCGGTCGGATACCACGGACTGTCTGACCGGTTTTGGTGCCAATACCAAAATAAGCCCGACGAATACGGCAGCATTACAAACACCGGTTTGCCCAGTGCTCCCGCCAGATGCGCTGTAGTGTTACTGACCGTAATGACTACATCGCAAACATCAATCAGCGCAGCCAGTCCATCCAAATCTTTGAAATTATCAACGCTATCGACGTTAGTGAGTGACACGCCAGCAGTCTTCTGTAGCCATGCCTGTTCTTCGCTGGTATCACCATACTGGAGGTTCACAAATTGAACCCCAGGATCCGATAGAACTGGTGTCAGATCGTTTAACGACAGGCTCTTCTTTTCCCCCACCTTTTCATTTTTACTCACCCATGACAAGCCACAGATTAAATTGCCAGAACCAGTCAGTTGACTGCGCAGCATTGCACGTCGATCAGAACAGGCTTTTAGATACGGCGATCTAGCGCTCTCAAACGACTCGACAGATGCACGAAAATGCTGCCCCAGAGAACCCATGTAAATCTGGTGTTGATGAGGAGAGATTTCAGAATTTCTGTCCACTATTCGTACACCGTATGGACCGAACGATCGCTCGAACAATGCAACCAGTCGAGCATCGACGGGAACCGTAAGTGTGTTTGTGAATGGCAAGGCATCCAAGAGCATGCTGGAATAAAAAATTTCATCGCCCACGCCCTGTTCTGGCAGAACGAGAAGTGAGTTAGATTTCGTTTGACCGTCCCAATCAGTCGCCAGCTGCCTTTTGGCGGTGCGTTCCCCTTTAAGCCATCGCCACTCATGTAACTTCCAGCCTTTCTCAAAATTTCCGAAAGAGAGCAGCGCATATGACTTATGCAAATAGGCCTCCGCATAATCAGGCTGCAAAGCTATCGCATGGTCGTAACTGGTGAGCGCCTCTTCCAGCCGTTTGAGATCCTGGAGCGCATTGCCGCGATTGAAATATCCCTCCGCATAATCAGGTCTTAACGCGATGGCACGATCGTAGTTGGCGAGTGCCTCGTCCAATCGCATGAGATCCCTGAGTGCGTTGCCTCGATTGCTATACGCCTCGGCATACTTAGGCTGTAGCGCAATGGCACGATCAAAACTGGTTAGCGCTTCCTCCAGCCCCTTGAGATCCTTTAATAAAACACCGCGATTATTGTGCGTTTCCGCATTCTCCGGCTGCAGAACTATCGCACGATCATAGCTGGCGAGCGCCTCTTCCAGCCGCTTGAGGTCTTGGAGCGCATTGCCTCGATTGCTGAAAGCCTGCGCAAACTTAGGGTGCAGCGCAATGGCACGATCAAAACTGGCTAGCGCTTCCTCCGACCGCTTGAGATCCCTGAGGGCGTTGCCCAGACTGTTGTGATAGGTAGCATTAATAGGGTTAATTTGGATTGATTGGCCAATCAAGTCTATCGCGACATGTGCTTGTCTAACCTGAGCAGCAATCACACCCAAAAGGTGCAAGGCATCTGCACAGTTGGGCTGCACCTGTAAGATTTCTTCATACAGGGCCTTTGCCGCTTTCAACTGACCACGCTGATGATAAGCAACGGCATGCTGCAAACGTTGTTGCATCTGTGCATTCACAAAATTTTTAGCTTTCGTAACTTTTCGATGCGAGGACAACTTGGTGCGGTTGGGTTTTGGCATGGCCATTTGTGTTTGCGTCTAGAATTGGGCTTCCGCGGTTTCTCCGGGCCGTTTCACTTAGCCGCCAAACCACCGCTCAAACTCGCCTGGGCTGCCGTTACCCAGCGTTGAGTGCTTGTGCCGGGGATTGTAAAACCGCTTGATGTAATCGAACAGTTCGGCACGCGCTTCATCTCGGGTGTCGTAGCGGCGCCGGTATACCCGTTCCAACTTCAACGTGGAGCAGAAACTCTCCATCGCTGCGGTATTGGCTGCCTTTGTCGGGGTAGCGCAACGGTGTCTCGGGTCCGCCGAGGGGCCCTACCGCCATCATCAAGGCATCCAGTGGGTTTGATTCTATCTGGCAAAGGGCTGTACGGAAGGCTATTACCTCAGGGAACGCTTTACCGAGCACGGTATCCGGGCCAAGTCGGCAACGGATGATCCCTTGAATGCCCAGCAACGGCCAGGCCACCAAAGCCGGGCCATGACGGACCGCTATGTGAGGGTGCGGAAGGTCTAAAAGTTAAGCCCCTAGCCAAGAATATTTAGCAGTCGCCCGGTTATTGAGCGCCCTGCATGGCTATCCTTCGCTAAGGGCTTGATTATTGGTAGGCGGTGCGAGATTCGAACTCGCGACCAACGGATTAAAAGTCCGCTGCTCTACCGGCTGAGCTAACCGCCCAAAAAGGGGCGAATTTTAACCGTGCAGGACATGGGGGTCAACCGCATTACCGGAATACAGTCCCGGAATGCGCTCAGGCCTCCTGCATCATGCGCCAGTATTGGTATTTCATGGTACCGGCGGCACCGATGACGATGGCCAGAAAAGTCAGCATCGAGCCGATCGCGAGGGTGGACATGCCGGTGATGGCCTGCCCGACGGTGCAGCCCATGGCCAATACGCCACCGACACCCATCAGCATGCCGCCGACCGCGTGATTGGCAAAATCCTTAACCGAAACAAACCACTCGAGGCGAAAACTCTTTGCGACCAGCGCATAGATGAATGACCCGAAAATCACTCCGGCGAGCGCTACCACACCGAAATTGACCAGCGTCGTCGTGCCCGGGTTCAGCAGATAACGCACGGTATCGCCCATCGGGCTGATGAACGTGTAGGACTGGACCTGGACACGGCTGGGCACCTGGGTCGCAAACTCGGCGTACTCCTTCCACGCCTGACCCAGCGGACCGCCGGTGAGATACCAGCCGACGAGCACCGCGAGGCCGACCGCCGCGCCACCGAGCAGGTTGTCGAAACTGCCCCGGAAATCCGCTGACCGGAACACATGGATGAACAGGGCCAGCGCCAGCAGCGCGCCGACGGCCGCATTCAGATTGCGCGATGGCTGCAGCCTGAACATGCCGGCAATGACCGCGCCGAGTTCCTGCGAATTCACGCCGTGCTGCGCCAGATCAATGGTTGTCGCGGACACCCACGGATGAAACAGTTTTTCGTAGAACGGCGTCCACAGCATCAGATACGCCATGGAAGCCGCGATGGCGAGTACCACCAGCGATTTCAGATTGCCGGCACCGACACGCACCAGCGTCTTGTTGCCGCAGCCGCTGCCGAGCGTCATGCCGATGCCGAACAGCGCGCCGCCCACCAGATACCGCAGCCAGCCGAAATTGGCCGTGCGATACGGCGGAAAAGTTTCCCCCGCCAGACTGACCATGCCCGCAGTTTCCAGGACTGTGACGCCGGCAATGGCAATGGCCATCGCCAACAGCCACGCGCGCATGCGCCCGCTGTCGCCCATGTTGACCCAGTCGGACACTGCGCCCATGGTGCAGAAATTGGTTTTGTTGACGACGGCACCCAGCACCACGGCAACGGCGAACACCGCAGTCAGCACCTGATGATGTACGTTGAATTCCATTTCGACCCCTCCCGCACGGCTGGCCTGCCGACCCGCGACACGGGGTCATGCCCGGCTGCTGCTGCATTATGCTGCGAGTGTACTGTGGACCCGCGCGCCCCTGGTAATCAATTGTTTTTATTGATTAATTTGTAGCGCGTGGGGTCGACGATGCCCGCCTGCTCAAAGCCTGCGCGGCGCAGCCGGCAGGAATCACAGATGCCGCAGGCGCGGCCCTCATCGTCAGCCTGGTAGCACGACACGGTCATTGCGTAATCCACACCCAGTGCAGCGCCGCGGCGAATGATGTCCGCCTTGCGCCATTCGATGATCGGCGTGTGCAAGCGCAGCGTACGGCCCTCGACGGCGGCCTTGGTGGCAAGATTGGCGAGCACTTCGAACGCGCGCATGTATTCGGGCCGGCAGTCGGGGTAACCGGAATAGTCGACTGCGTTGGCGCCGAAATAGATGTGGTCGGCGCCGCTGACTTCGGCATGCGCCAGCGCCAGCGCCAGCATGATGGTGTTGCGCGCCGGCACGTAAGTCACGGGAATCCCCGGCTGCACGCCGGCGACCGGCACCGCGATCGCACGGTCGGTCAGCGCCGAGCCACCGATCGCGGCAAGATCGATGCGGACCACCTTGTGCGATGCCGCGCCGAGCGCCTGTGCGACGCGCGCGGCGGCGTCGAGCTCGGAGCGGTGCCGCTGGCCATAATCGATCGACAGACAATGGCAGTCATGCCCATCGGCGCGGGCAATCGCCAGCGTCGTTGCGGAATCGAGACCGCCAGAGAGCAATACTACGGCTTGCGTTCTCATTTGCGCTCAGCGTCCGGGCGCTTCGCCCCACAGCAACTTGTGCAGTTGCACCTGCAAGCGCACCGGCAGTTGATCGCGCAATATCCAGTCAGCGAGCTGCCGCGGCTCAACGCGGCCATGCACGGGCGAGAACAGCACCGGACACAACGCATCGAGCTGGCGGGCAAGCAACTGTTCTTTCGCCCACTGGTAATCGCTTTCGTCGCAAATCACGAACTTGATTTCGTCGTGCGGCGTCAGGTGCGCGAGATTGGACCACAGGTTGCGCGCCGACTCGCCGGATCCCGGCGTCTTCAGGTCAAGGATTTTCGAGATGCGCGGATCGACCGGTGCGATATCCAGCGCGCCGCTGGTCTCCAGGGACACCGAATAGCCGTGATCAGCCAGTCGCTGCAGCAGCACCGGTGCGTGTTTCTGTGCCAGCGGCTCGCCGCCGGTCAGCGTCACATAGCGCGCAGGGTATGCGGCAACCTGGTGCAGGATTGCGGCGAGCGACAAGGCTACACCGCCGTGGAAAGCATAAGCGGTATCGCAATAGCCGCAACGCAGGGGGCAGCCGGTCAGGCGAACGAAAACCGTAGGCAGACCGACGCGGCTGGTTTCGCCCTGCAGTGAATAGAATATTTCGGTGACGCGCAGCGTGAGTGTGTCGAGGGCCGGCGAATCGGCAAAGGAATGGTTCACGACGGGACTCCCGATGCGGAACTGCCGGGCCGTGCAGTGCCGTGGCGTTCAGCGCAGGTTGGCGAGGCGCCGGCGCGCCTTCTCGGCTGCATCGGATGCCGGGAAACGCGCGATCAGACCTTCCATGGTTTTACGGGCAGCGGGTGTATCACCCAGTTCCAGCTGGGAACTCGCCATATTGAGCAGCGCGTCGGGCACCGACGAGCTGTTCGGATAGACCGCAATCAGTTTCTGCTGGCTCGCAATCGCGTTTTTGAAATCACGCAGGTTGAAGTACGAATCGCCGATCCAGTACTGTGCGCGCGGCGCCAGCGTGCTCTTCGGGAAACGCGCGACAAAGCCCTGGAATGCACTGATCGCGCCCTGGTAATTGCCGATCCGGCGCTGGTTCTGCGCGCTCTCGTAGGCCTGGGTCTCGTCAGCACTCACCGCAGCAGTAGCCGCAACCGCCACCTTGGGCGCTTCGGCGGCGCCCGTTGCCGCAGCCGGCGCACCACCTGCGGCGGCGGGCGCAGTGGCAGCGCCCGGCTGCTCGAAGCGGCGCATGCGCTGGTCGAGGTCTACGTACATATCACGCTGCCGCTTGGACACACCCTCGATGTTGTGGCCCAGCACCTCGATCTGACCGCGCAGACCGCGGACTTCGTCGCGCAGCTTCTCGATCTCGGACATCAGCGCCAGCACCGGTTGTGATTTCGCGTTTTCCTCGATTTTCGTGATCCGCGCGGTCATGCTGTCGGCCTGCTGGCGCAGTTCATCGACGCGCTTCTGTTGCTCCGCGACCTGCTTGCGCGCAAGTTCGTCGTCAAACAGACCGGCAGCGACCGGCCCCGCCGCCAGCGTACCGGCGCCGAAGACGAGCGCGCACAGCGCCGTGCGCAATCCCTGATACCCCATGATGTACAGCGTCAGTCGTTGGGATAAACGAGGTCGGCGCGGCGGTTCTCGGCCCAGCTTTTCTCGTCATGGCCGGTCGCCTTCGGCTTTTCTTCGCCGAAACTGATGGTCTCGACCTGCTCGCTTTGCGCGCCCAGCAACTGCATCATCTGCTTGACGGCATCAGCGCGGCGCTGGCCCAGCGCCAGATTGTATTCGCGGCTGCCGCGTTCGTCGGCGTGCCCCTGCACCGTCATTTTGACGCCGCGGTTCTGCTGCAGATAGCGGGCATGCGCCGATACCATCGGCTTGAATTCTTCCTTGACGATGTTGCTGTCGAGTTCGAAGTAGACGCTGCGCTTGGAGAGAATGTTGGCGGGATCTTTCAGCGGATTGCCCGAAACCCCTTTCGGCTCCAGCGGCGTGGTCGTCGGGCCGGTCGTCCGGGGCGGTTGCTGCTGTTGCGAAGCCGCTGCGCCGCCGCGGTCTTCCACGGCCGCGGCATCCTGCTCCTTGGTGGGCGTGCTGCTGCAGGCGGCCAGAAAGGCGGTCGTGATTACAGCGATCAGGTATCGTTTCATGGGTCAGCTCCTTGTCGAATGGGGTGGTTTGCTGAGAGTTCTGCGTCTTATTTATTGACCACGGGACTCCATGCGGGTTCACGCGCATCCCCGACATCGGCAGTTAAACGCTGCTTGATGCGGCCATCGCTGGAAACGGCGGACAATATACCACGGCCTCCAACCTCGGTTGCGTAGAGGATGATCTTGCTGTTGGGTGCAAAACTCGGTGATTCGTCGACGCCACCGTCGGTCAGCACCTGTACCTGGCGCGATGCAAAATCCTGCACTGCGACGTTGAAGCGGCCGTTGTTGCGCTGGATGAACGTAAAGCCTTTGCCGTCGGGGCTGTGCCGCGGCGACACGTTGTAGCTGCCCTCGAAAGTCACGCGTTGGGCCGCACCGCCGCTGACCGGTATGCGGTAGATCTGCGGACCGCCGCCGCGGTCCGAAGTAAACAGAATCGATTGGCCATCGGGCGAAAAATTGGCCTCGGTGTCGATCGCCGTACTCTGCATCAGCCGCACCGGCGCACCCGAGCCGTCGGCATTGATCAGGAACAGCTGCGAACCGCCGTCACGGGTCAGGGTTACCGCCAGCCGCCGTCCGTCCGGCGACCATGCCGGCGCGCTGTTGCTGCCGCGGAACGCGGCGACCGCCCGGCGACTGCCGGTGGTCAGCGACTGCACGTAAACGATGGGTTTCTTCTGCTCGAACGAAACATAGGCGAGGCGCGCGCCATCCGGCGACCACGCCGGGGAAATAATGGGTTCGTTGGAACTCAGCACAGTCTGCGCACCAAAACCGTCGGCGTCCGCAACATGCAGCTCGTAGCGCGGGCCGCGCTTGACGACGTAGGTGATGCGGGTCGCGAACACGCCGGTGTCGCCAGTCAGCTTTTCGTAAATGACGTCGGCAATCTTGTGCGCGGTCAGCCGCAACTGGCTCTCGGTGGCGAAATACACGAAACCGGCAATCTGGGTCTGCTTGACGGCATCCATGACCCGGAAACGGATGTCATAGCGGCCGTCCCGTGTCTTGGTCACCGCGCCGATCACCACGGCGTCGGCCCCGCGCGCGCGCCACTGCGGGTAATTCAGTTGCTCGGGCTCATGCGGCACCGGATTCATGCCGCCCGGGTCGACGATCTTGAACAGGCCGCTGCGCGCGAGATCGGCAGCGACCACCGGTGTCAGGCGCTGGGCCAGTCCCTCTTCGGCGCGAAATGGCACGATCGCCACCGGTATCTGGGTCGCGCCGCCACCGATCACCTCGATCCGGAGCTGGGCCCACGACGCCTCGACCAGGAAAAACAACCCGCAGAAAAATATCAGTATTTTCGGAATTTTCATTTTTTTGTCTATGTCGATGCTGACCTGTGTGACCACCAACCGGCGTCCGGGTTCCTCGTCAGTGTCAGGCCGCATCACTGAACCGGTCTGAACGCCATGGTGAAACGACGAAAATACTGCTGAAACTGGTCTCCGGCAGGAACGCTGAACGGCTGCGCCTTGCGGATGGCGCTTTCTATGGCGGCGTCATAGGCCGCGTTGCCGCTGCTCTTGCCAAGGCGCACGTCCAGCACCTCCCCGCCGGGCAACAGCGTCACGACAAACTCGGCTTCGGGGTTGCCGCGCAGGCTCGGCGGCACCAGCACGAACCGTTTGACCTTGGTGCGGATGCCGTCCATGTATCTGTCGATCTCCCGCTGCGCAGCCGCGGCCTGCTGGGCGGCAAGTGCTTCGCGCGCTTTCTGCTGCTGGGCCGCGAGGCTTTTGGCTGCCGCATCGGCGGCCTGCTGCTGTTTCAGCGCTTCGGCTTCGGCGCGCTTTTTCCTGGCGGCCTCCTCTTCGCGCGCCTTTTCCACTGCACGTTTCTTGGCCTCGGCTGCCGCCTGTTCTTTCAGCTTGCGCTCTTTCTCCAGCTTTTCCTTCAATGCGATGTCGGGCTTGGGCGTGGGCGCAGGCTCCGCCTTCGGTGGCGGCGGCGGTTTAATCTCGACTTTCGGCACCGGAGGCGGCGGTTCAGGCTTTACTGCCGGCGGAGGCGGCGCCTCGGCCTTGGGCGGCGTCACCGCCGGCAGGTCGCGCCACAGGTCGACGACCACTGCGGTATCGATCTGTTTATGCTGCCAGCTGACACTGAATACCAGCAACGCCAGGAACAGCACGTGCATCGCGAAGGCCAGCCCGCCGGCGAGGGCCTGTTCGCGGGAGCTGATCGCGGCGGCAGCCATTTAATTCCTCGGGCGCGCGAGCAGGCCCACTTTTTGCACATTGTTCCGCTGCAGCATGTCCATCACCTCGAGCACGGATTCGTAACGCACGTCCTTGTCGGCGGCGATGACGACAGCCTGGTCCGGATTGCGTTTCTGCTTTTCCCTGACCGCCGCGACCAGTTGATCGCGCGTCACCTTGCGCTCGGCCGCGCCCTGGTCGCGATCACGCAGCGAAAAATTGCCATTCTTGTCCACCGAAACTTCGAGCGGCGCTACCGGCGGCGCCGAGGTCTTGCCGATCGACGGCAGCTCGACCTGGCCGGGATTGATCAGCGGCGCGGTAACCATGAAAATCACCAGCAGCACCAGCATCACGTCGATGTACGGCACGACATTGATCTGGTTCATCAATCGCCGGCCGCCGCGCTTTTCGATCAGCATGGGATCAATGCACCTGGCGCTGCAGAATGTTGGAGAACTCTTCGGTGAACGAATCGAAGCGGATCGCGAGCTGGTTCACGTCGCCGGCAAAACGGTTGTAGGCAACCACCGCCGGGATCGCCGCAAAGAGGCCGATGGCGGTGGCGATCAGCGCTTCGGCAATGCCCGGCGCAACATGGCCCAGCGTTGCCTGGGCGACGTTGGCCAGCCCGCGGAATGCATTCATGATGCCCCACACCGTGCCGAGAAGTCCGACGTAGGGACTGACTGAACCGACCGTGGCGAGGAATGACAGGGAGGATTCGAGCTTGTCCATTTCCCGCTGGTAAGTGGCGCGCATCGCGCGCCGCGTGCTGTCCATCAGTGCACCGACGTCGGTGCCGGGTTCACGCCGGTGCTTGGTGAATTCGCGGAAACCGGCTTCGAAAATGCGCTCCAGGCTGCCCGCCGATTCGCGCGCATTGACCGCGCGCTGGAACAATTCCTTCAGGTCGGCACCACTCCAGAACTGGCGCTCGAATTCCGCGGTTTGCGTTGAAGTACGGCGCAGCGTGAACACCTTGAGGAATATGTAGTACCAGGAAAACAGCGATGCCAGCAGCAGCATCGCCATCACCAGCTGC
>RPOR01000119.1 GCA_003820645.1 Betaproteobacteria bacterium | reverse complement strand
GCAGCCCGCGTGCGGTGCCTCCGGGGTTTACATGCGGCCGAGATCGTTGATCGCGTCCACCACCATCGACGTGCCCACGGCAATCAGCAGGATGTCGGATGCCACACGCACGTATTTGTGGCCCGACGGCGGCACCCCAAGCCGGACCACCAGTTGCTGCGGCAGGTCGTAATAGACGACATCCCTCGGCAAAGGCTTGCCACGCTGCCATTTCTTCGCCTGTCCCGGAGGCATGCAGCCGTTGTTTTTCTTGGCCAGACCCGGCGGGCACTTGCCGCCACGGAATTCCTGCGCGTAATAGTCACGCACGATCACTTGCTGGCGCTCGCCGAAGTAGCCATTGCCCGACTGCGTGCGCTCGCTGCCGCCGTTGCGATTATTGCCGCCGCCGGCCCACGACGGCTTGACGGCGAAAACCGGTTGGACCGCGAAGACGCCCGCCGTCACCAGGGCCGCGACACGGGCAATGCTTATGAACATTCTGTGCATATATGGACCCTCCTGTTGATCGAACTGAACCACTTAACGTGCCACCCGGGCAATCCGCCGACCGCAGCGCAGTCATTTTTTAAAAAGGTACCATTGACCGAGTCGCATGCAAAAGACATACCGCACAGTCGAGGGGGCCCGTCGCGCCACGCGACGTTCAAATAACAACAAGTGCCGATCACCCGCGGTTCGCCGTCAAGTCTGCACGTCGGCAATGGTCCGGCGAAAACGCGCGAGCGCAGCCGCAAACAGCGCGCCGCCGATGGCAACGATGGCGAGAAACTGCGGCCATACGACATCCAGGCCGGCGCCGCGATAGAGAATGGCCTGGGCAAAACTGACGAAGTGGGTGGTCGGCGCGAGCAGCATGATCTGCCGCACGATCTCCGGCATGCTCTCGCGCGGCGTCATGCCGCCGGAGAGTACTTCCAGCGGCAGCACCACCAGCATCACCAGCAGCGCGAGCTGCGGCATCGAGCGGGCGACAGTGCCGAGGAAGATGCCCATCGAGGTCACCGCGAACAGGTGGAGCAGCGTGCCGAGCAGAAACAGCGGCACCGAACCCGCAACCGGCACGTCCAGTAACCCGCGCACCACGAGATTCAGTGACACGGCCGCAGCAGCGAGCACCACGAGGCCGTTAGCCCACACTTTCGCCGCCATGATCTGTGCAGGCGACAGCGGCATCGACAGCAGATGTTCGATGGTGCCGTGCTCGCGTTCGCGGATGACCGCCGCGCCGGTGAGGATGATCGCCAGCATGGTGATGTTGTTGATGAGTTCCATCACGGCGGAAAACCATTTGCTGCTGAGATTCGGGTTGAAGCGCATGCGCAGCGCAAGTTTCACCTCCGGCGCCGCGACGGCACTCCGGGTGTCGAGAAAATGCGCCACCTCCCCGGCGACGATGCTCTGGATGTAGCTTGCCCCCAGAAATGCCTGGCTGGTTTGCGTGGCATCGACGTTGAGCTGTATCGCCGGCTGTCGCCCGGCCAGCATGTCGCGCTGGAATCCGGAAGGGATGTCGAGCACGAACGTGAGCCTGCCGCGGTCCATGCCGGCGTCGGCCGCCGCCATGTCCGCAAGCATTGACACCTTGAAGTGCGGCGGTAGCAGCGCGCCGGTGATGGCCGCCGACAGCTGCGAACGGTCCTCGTCGATGACCGCGACCGGCGCCTTGTTGAGTTCCATCGACACGCTGGCCGCGCTGTAGATGGCAATCGAGAACGAGAACACGATGAAGAACAGCATCAACGGATCCCGGCGCAGGCTGCGCAGTTCCTTGACGCCCAGGTACAGCACGTTGGCGAGGCGGCGGCTGTTCATCGGCCCTGCTTCCTCAGGAACACCAGGCTCAGCACCGTCAGCACCGGCACGAACGCCGCGAGCGCCCAGAAATAGTATCCAAGATCGCCAAACCCGAGCGCCTTGGAAAACGTGCCGCGGCTGACAATCAGGAAATAGCCGGTCGGAAAGAAATTACCGAACACCGCCGCGATCCCCTCGAGCGACGACACCGGATGGATCAGGCCCGAGAACTGGACCGCCGGCAGCATCGTGGCAATCGCCGTGCCGAACAGCGCAGCGATCTGCGTCTGCGCAAAGGCCGACATCAGCAGGCCGAAACCCGTCGACACGATCACGTAGAGCAGTGCGGCCAAGGTCAGTGCGGCGAAACTCCCCTTGTGCGGCACCCCGAACGCGGTCACCGCGAGCGCGGCCAGGATGAAGAAGTTGATCATGCCGAGCACGACATACGGCAGCTGCTTGCCGAGCAGGAATTCGATGCGGGTCACCGGGGTCACGTAAAAATTGACGATGGAACCCAGCTCCTTTTCGCGCACCACGCCCAATGCGGTCAGCATCGCCGGAATCAGCATCAGCAGGATGGGAATCACTGCGGGCACCATCGCGTTGATGCTGCGCACATCCGGGTTGTAACGGTAGCGCACCTCGACCCGCGCCGCTTCCGTCGCCGACACTGCGCCGGTTTCGCGGCCCACTAGCTCGGCCATATAGTTGTAATGCATGCCCTGAAAGTATCCGGCGACGGTCTCGCCGCGAAACGGCATCGCGCCGTCCACCCAGACGCCGATTTCGGTGCCGCGGCCGCGCTTCAGATCGCGGCCGAAACCCGGAGGAATCTCGACGGCGAGACTCAGTTCGCCCGTGCGCATGCGCCGGTCGAGCTCGGCATGATCCTGCAGCGGCGGGTGCTCGACGAAATAGCGCGACCCGGACAGGTTGAGCGCGTAATCGCGGCTCGCCGGCGTGCCGTCGCGGTCAAGCACCGCGTACGGCAGGTTCTCCACGTCCATGCTGATGCCGTAGCCGAGAATGACCATCAGCAGCGCAGTTCCGAGCAACGCGAACGCGAGCCGGATCGGGTCGCGCAGCAGTTCCAGCGTCTCACGATGAGCATAACTCGCAAGACGCCGCAGGCTGAATGTGCCGGTTGCCCGTCGCGCGGCATCTGTGCCGGCGCGGGAGGCCGACGGCAGATCGGCACCGGCGGCATCGGCCACCCCGGCCTCTGCCTCCTCCAGATACGAAATGAAAGCGTCCTCGAGCGTGGCCGCGCCGCGTGCGCCGGCGAGTGCTGCGGGCTCGCCGGTCGCCAGCACGCGGCCGGCATGCATCAGCGATATGCGGTCGCAGCGCTGGGCCTCGTTCATGAAATGCGTCGAGATGAAAATGGTCACGCCGTCACGGCGCGACAGGCCGATCATCAGCTCCCAAAACGCATCGCGTGCCACCGGGTCCACGCCCGACGTCGGCTCGTCGAGAATCAGCATTTCCGGCCGATGAATCACCGCCACTGCCAGCGACAGGCGCTGGCGCATGCCCAGCGGCAGTGCATCGGGCAACAGGTCCGCGGCATGCGCGATACCGAAGCGGCGCAGCATCTCGTCGATGCGCACCGGCACCTCCGGCGCCGGCACGTGGAATAGTCGTGCATGCAGCTCCAGGTTCTGTCGTACCGTGAGTTCGCTGTAGAGCGAAAACCCCTGCGACATGTAGCCCACGCGGCGGCGCGTGTCGACGTCCTTCGCCGCCACTGTGCGGCCGAACAACCGTGCCGTGCCTTCCGACGGCGGCAGCAGGCCGGTGAGCATTTTCATGGTGGTGGTCTTGCCACAGCCGTTGGAACCGACAAAACCGAAAATCTCGCCGCGCGCGATGCGGAAGCTCACGCGGTCCACTGCCGTGAAATCACCGAAACGCCGCGTCAGTTCTTCGGCCTCGATGGCCATCTCGCCGTCGCGCGGCTGGTGCGGCGGAATGACCAGCGCGCGATGCTCGCCGCGCCGTTCATCCGGCAGCAGCGCAACAAACGCCTGCTCCAGATTTTCAGACCCCGCTTGCGCCTTCAGCGCCTGCGCGTTGCCGGTCGCCAGCACCTTGCCCGCGTTCATCGCGACCAGCCAGTCGAACTGCTCGGCCTCCTCCATGTACGCGGTGGCCACCATCACGCTCATGCCGGGACGGCGCGCGCGGATGCGCGCGATCAGCTGCCAGAACTGGCGGCGCGACAGCGGATCGACCCCGGTCGTGGGCTCGTCGAGGATGAGCAGATCGGGATCGTGGATCAGCGCGCAGCAGAGCCCGAGCTTCTGCTTCATGCCGCCGGAGAGCTTGCCCGCCGCGCGATCGGTGAACGGTGCGAGTCCGGTACTCGCGAGCAACTCGCGGATCCGCCACTCGCGCTCCTCCCGGCCGTGGCCGAACAACCGCCCGAAGAAATCCACGTTCTCGTAAACCGACAGCGTCGCATAGAGATTGCGGCCCAGGCCCTGCGGCATGTAGGCGATGCGCGGGCATACCGCATCGCGATGACGGCGGTCTGCCATGTCGCCGCCGAGCACCTCGATGGTGCCTGACTGCATCGCCCGCGCGCCGGCAATCAGCCCCAGCAGCGTCGACTTGCCGACGCCGTCGGGGCCGATGCAGCCCGCCATGCAACCGGCGGGCAGGTCAAGGCTGACGCCGTCGAGTGCCCGCGTGCCGCCGTAACGATGGGTGACCGAGACGAGCCGCGCAACCGGCGCGGGCGACCCGCTCATTTCCGTGCCCAGTCCGCCTGCAGGTGCGCCGGCCACTCAGCCGCCGGATCGAGCTGGACCCAGGCGACACCGGGCAGGCCGGTCTTCACCTGCGTGCGGTAACGCGCGAGCAGTTCACGGTCGATCTGCGCCTTGACCCGGAACATCATCTTCTGCCGCTCCTCCGCGGTCTCGACGGTTTTTGGCGTGAACTGCGCAGTACTGGCCACGAACGAGATCTGTGCCGGCACCGGTCTGTCCGGCGCCGCGTCCAGCACGATCCTCACCGCGCTGCCGATCGCGACACGGCCCACCACAGTCTCGGGCAGGAAGAAGGTCATGTAAACCTCGGACAGATCGAGCACGGTCAGGATCTTGCCACCCGCCGCAATGACCTCGCCGGGTTGCGCAATCCGGTACTCGACACGCCCGCCGCGCGGCGCGGTCAGCGTGGCATCGGCAATTTCCGACTGCAGACGTTCGACCGTGGCCTGCGCCGACTCGATCGCCGACTGCGCTTCGACGACCAGGGACTCGGCGGCGGTGATCGCGGACTCCGCCTCGAGCACCTGGGAACGCGCTGCGCCCAGCGCCGCCCGCGCCCCGTGCATTTTTGCGCGGCTATCGTCGAGTCGCTGCCGCGACACGAAACCCTGGGCCACCAGCGCCTCGGCGCGCTGGAACTCTTTTTCCGCAAATGCGAGCTCGCTCTCGCGCTGGGCAACCACCGCGAGCGCCGTCGTCCGCGCACTCCGCCGCTGCGCGACGACCGAGACTGCGGTGGTTTTCGCGCTTTGCGCGCGCCGCACCTGGGCCCGGGCCTGAGCGAGATCGGCCTCCAGGCTCTGCACATCCATCCGCGCCAGTATTTGGCCGGCTTCGACGAAGTCGGCCTCGTTGACCAGGATTTCGCGGATACGGCCGGCCTGTTTGGCCGCGATGTCAATCTCAGTCGCTTCGATCCGCCCGTTGCCGCTGACAAACCCTGCGTGCGACCCGGACGGGGCGACCCCGCGCCACGCCAAGAAACCAGCCGTAGCGACCCCCAACACAATGGCAGCAGACAGCACCCAGCGCTTCCATCCGGTCATGTTCATGACTGAAGACTATATATCTCAGGTTTCGCCAGATTGATTCAAATCAAACCCAACGTCGTACCCGCACCCAAAAATCACACCGTAGCCACCGGCGTCACCGGCGAACCCGCGGCGCCGGGCATGCGCAGTGGCGGCGCGGTCAGCAGGAATCGACTACGCCTGTTCTCCCGCAGCCACGCCGCGAGTTCGGTGAGATACCACAACTCGCCGAGATGGATGCCCAGCTTGACCAGGCAATGCTCGTGCAGCGGCAGTTGCGGCCCGCGGTGCGGCGCGCGCGGATCGATACCCAGCGTGCCGGAACGCTCCACGGCGAGGTTGTCTGCGGCGATGGCCGCGACGCCGGTATCGGAAATCCATTCGAGCAGGCGTTTGTCGTGGCCGTCGAGCACCGCGCACTGCGTCCTGACCGAGTTGTCGAGTTTGCCGTTGGCGTCGCGGATCAGTTGCCCCAGCCCCGTGTGCAGGCACAGGATGTCGCCCTGCTCGACGGTAATCGCGTCATCCCTCATCACGCGCTCGAGCATTTCGCAGGTCACCGCGGTGCGCGCGTCGCCGAAATGGTGGCGCAGGTCGATCAGTACTGCACGGCCCTGCACGCCGGTCTCTGCCATGGCCGCTACCGACAGCGCCAGCGCGCCAAGATCGCCGTACAAACCGCGGCCGTCGGCATCGACCAGACGAAACCCGTTGTACGACACCTTTTCGGCCACGCCATCGCCGTCCGCGTCGAAGCGCGTGCCCTTGTGCGCAAAGCCGTCCCAGTGGGTCGAATACTGGGAGTACAGGAATATCGCCTCGTCGGAGCCGATGTCGGTGAACCGCGGATTGGTCTCCCCCATGTCGAGATTGAAATAGACCTTGCCCTCGCGCATGACCGGATGGAACTCCGGCGGTTTGCGGAACGGATTCAGCACGCTGCCGCCCGGCCTGTCGAGCGGATGCGACAGGCAGAATACCTCGCCCGCCTGCACTTCTTTCAGCGCAGCAAGCCGCCGCTGCGGCGTCAGCAGGTTCAACCGGCCATGTTGATCGTCATCCCCGAACTCGCCCCAGTTCGATCCCGCGGGACGGTTTTCCCAGCGCTTTGTCATCACAATTCCTCCGTGCGTTTCCGCCGCAGTGATTATCCCCGGGGAGTCAGCGTCCCTCGAACACCGGTTTTCGTTTTTCCATGAATGCACGGCGCCCCTCGATGAAATCCTCGCTCGCACCACAGTCTTTCACCAGTTGTTCACACAGCGCGACATTGCGTTCAGCAGGATCCTTCATCAGCTCATCGACCACGCGTTTCGCAGTCAGAATCGACAGCGGCGCGTTGACCGCAATGGTGTTCGCGATCTCGCGCACGGCAGCGCCCAGCGACTGCGCCGGGAACACCTGATTGACGATGCCCATGCGCAGCGCCTCCTCGGCCCTGTAACGACGTGCCGTATAGATGAATTCCTTGGCCGCCGACGGGCCGACCAGTTCGACCAGCCGGCGCAGGCCTTCGATACCGTAACCGATGCCGAGGCGTGCCGCCGGAATGCCGAACTGGGAATCATCGGAACAGATGCGCATGTCGCAGCTCAGTGCCAGCGACATGCCGCCACCGATGCAATAGCCGCGGATCATGGCGATCGTCGGTTTCCCCACTTCGCGCAGGATCTTGCGCATGCCCGACGAGGTTTTCGCATAACGTTCCTGCGCGCCGGCACTGGCGCGCTCATCCTCGAATCTGGATATGTCGGCACCGGACACGAACGACCTGTCGCCCGCGCCGGCCAGCACGATGACGCGAACGCTGTCGTCGTGCGCAAAATCCGCGATCACCTCGCCCGCCTGCTGCCACATTTCCAGTGACACCGCATTGCGGCGTTCGGGATTGTTGAAAACCAGGAAACCGATCGGGCCTTCCCGACTGGCCAGTATTTTGTCTGTCGTCATGTGTTCTCCCTGATCGGCCTGTGCCTGTCGCGGACTGCGGGTGATGCTGCAGCCTGAATCCCGTAGTTGAACATGCCGGTCAGCCCCGGGTCCACCGACCGACCACACTGCGTTCCGGGCTATGCCCCACGGAACACTTCCGGATTCAGAAAATTGCGCGGGTCATACACTTCCCCGCGCAGGTAGCTGATGATGTTGTTCGCGGCGATCGTGCCCATCCGGACCATCGCGTCAGTGGTGGCCGCGGCGATATGCGGTGTGACCAGCACATTGGGCAGGGCGAATAGCGGATTGGCCGGATCCGGCGGCTCCACGGCGAACGTATCCAGTCCCGCACCGGCGAGGTGTCCGCTCTTCAGCGCATCGACCAGCGCCGGTTCATCGACCACCGGCCCGCGCGCGGTGTTGATCAGCAGTGCGCCGGGCTTCATGCGCGCGAACTGCGCCGCGCCCATCATGCCGCGCGTCGCTTCGGTCAGCGGGCAATGCAGGCTGACGATGTCGACACGTTCCAGCAACCGGTTCAGGTCGGGCTCGAATGCCATGCCGGCCGGCAGTGCGATTGCCGAGCGGGTGTGAATCACCACCTGCGCGCCGCAGGCCTGGGCCAGCCGCGCCGTGCGCTCGCCGATCTGGCCGTAGCCGACGATGCCGACGCTACGCACGCGGAAATCGCGGACGAAATGATTGAGGTCCCGCCACGCACCCTGACGGGTATCGCGGTCGAAGCGCGGCAGCTCGCGCGACAAACTCAGCATCATCGCCAGCGCATGCTCGGCCACTGCATCGGCATTGGCACCGCCGGCGACCATCACTGCGACGCCATGCCGGCTCGCGCTGGCGATGTCCACCGAGTCGACGCCGGCGCCGTGCTTGGCAATGATTTTGAGATCACGGGCCGCCGCGAATACTTTCGCCGTAAACGGCGGCGAGCCGCGCAGCAGCACCGCAGCAACGTTCTGCCCGGCAAGGGCCGCAACCAGCGCGTCTTCGTCAACGCGATCCGGCATGAATGCAATGTCGGCGCCGCCTGCGCGCAGCAGATCCTGCGCGAGATCGGAGACGGTCGCCGCAGTAACCAGCACGATCGGTTTGCTCAATCCACGTTCCCTTCCACTGATGAAACTGCTCTTTCGGGCGAGCCGATTATCCCATTCCCGCGCAGCGGACCAAAACTTGTTGCCTGCACCCCGGTCGGTTCCACTAGAATGGCGACGTCGGCGACGCGCATACAAAAACACGCGCATCCGGCATCCATGTCCCAAAACATCGGAGGAGAGATCATGCAACGCAGCATTTCCATCGTACTCAGCCTGCTCGCGCTGGCGCTCGCCGGCAGCGCCCTCGCCCAGCAATATCCCAGCCGCCCGATCCGGCTGATCGTGCCCTTCCCGCCCGGCGGCAACGTCGACGTCTTCGCGCGCGTGCTCTACCGCCAGGTCGAAGCCGAGATCGGCACCAACTTCGTCATCGACAATCGCGGCGGCGCCAACGGCATGATCGGTGCCGACGTTGTCAAGAACGCGAGCCCCGACGGCTACACGGTGCTCAACACGTCGTTCGGCTTCGCGGTGAATCCGGCGATCATCAAGAAAATGCCGTTCGACATCGTCCGCGATTTCACGCCGGTCACCAATGTCGCCACCGGACTCGGCTACCTGGTCGTGGTCAACCCGAAAGTGCCGGTGAAATCAGTGGCGGACATGATCGCGCTCGCCAAAAAGGAACAGGTGCGCTACAGCACCGCAGGCGTCGGCAACGGCCAGCACCTCGCTGGCGCCCTGCTCGCCAACATGGCGAAGGTCAACATGCTGCACGTGCCGTACAAGGGCGGCGGGCCGGCGGTTGCCGCCTGCATCAGCGGCGAAGTGCAGGTGCATTACCCCGCCGGATCGGTCGGTGTCCCCCACCACAAGGCGGGCCGGGTGCGCGCGATCGCCTTCACCGGCGCGAAACGCCTGTCGTCGCTGCCGGACATTCCGACAGTCGGAGAGACCGTGACCGGCTATGTCGCCGATGCCGGCTGGCACGGGGTATTCGGCCCGGCAAAAATGCCGGCAGCAGCAGCGAAGCGGCTGCAGGAAGCGATCCACAAAGCGCTGCAGGAGCCGAAAGTCCGGGCACATTTCGTCGACAACGGTTACGAGCCGAACGGCGACCCGCCCGCGGTATGGGCCAAGCTGTTCCGTGAGGACGTCAAGCGCTTTGCCGCAATCGCCAAGGCCGCAGGCGTCGAACCGCGCTAACCGGCTGTCCCCGGTGGTCGCACAATGCGGCTGCCGGGCCCGCGTCCATGACAGGCGGCGGCAAGTTTTACCGCAGCCGCCTGCATCCCGGCAATCGGGCTAGAATCTCAGCGCAACATCCGTTGCGCCTGTCCAACCTGCCGGAGATCCAATGCACCTGATCACCAAGCTGCTTGCATCGCTGGGCACCGCATCCGCGTTCACGCTCGGCCTCGCGCTGACCCAACCCGCCGCCGCCGATGCGCTGGCGCCGGTATCGCCGCCGACACCGATGCCGGCATTCAGTATTCCCGGCATCAGCGGCACCCGCGGCAGCGACGCCGACCTGCGCAACAAGGTCACGGTGATCCGCTTCTGGGCCTCCTGGTGAAGTAGCTGCGTCCGCGAAATGCCCTCCGTGCAGAGGGCACATGACGAACTGAAGAAAGACGGCATCCAGGTCATCACCGTTTCCATTGACGGCACCGGCGAGGCCGCAGTCAAACCGGTTTTTGCCAAGGGCGGCTACACCATGCCCGCGCTGCTCGATCAGCACATGGAAGTCGCGCGCGGCTTTGGCGTTCGCGGCGTGCCGTCCACGGTGATCGTCGACCGCAAGGGCATGATCAATGCCCGCGGTTTGGGCCATGTCGATTTCGACGGTCAGGTGCTGCGCAAGTACGTGCGCGCGCTGGCCCGCAACTAGGGTCTGTTAATACCACTGGAGGTGCTCGATGTCCCCGATGCTGCTGTTGCGACGCTGGATCGCAGTTGGGCTGCTGGGTGGCGCTGCGCTGTGTGCCGGTGCCGCGCAGGCACAGACGCTCAAGGTCGGCGACCCGGCCCCCGCCTTTTCGGTAATGTCCACTACGGGCAAACCGGTGGCGCTG
>RPOR01000118.1 GCA_003820645.1 Betaproteobacteria bacterium | reverse complement strand
GCGCGTTGGAATCCATCATAGCGTATCATTTTTATATGCTATTTTCCGGTCACGCAGATCAACAATGATCCTGCAGCCGGTGCTTGCGCGCGACGCTTTGCGTGGTCACCAATTTTCCGGAAAGTACTCCATGAATTCTGTGTCGTTGCGTCTCGGTTTTTTGGGTTTCGGCGAAGCAGCAGCCCACTTCGCCAGGGATTTTTCGCGGGCCGGCGTCACCTCGATTGCAGGCTACAGCCGCAGCGGCGCCAAGGCTGAACCGGGCGACCCCGCTTACGACCGCGCGCAGGCCGCCGGAGTGACACTGGTAAGGACCGTCGGCGCGCTGGCGGAACGATCCGACGTGATCCTCGCGCTGACGCCCGGCAAGGCGGCGCTGCCGGCGCTGAAGAAAATCTGCAAATACCTGCGCCCCGACCAGTTGTATGTCGACGCCAGCAGCAATTCGGCGAAGGCGATGGAACAGGCTGCGGCAATCGTCGGCAGTGCCGCGAAGTTCGTCGATGCGGCGATCATGGCCCCGGTGGACCTGATGGGTCTGAAATCGCCGTTCGTCGCCAGCGGCCCGCACGCCGCCGAGTTCCGCGACCGGATGACGCCGCACGGCATGGTCATCCGCGTCGTCGGCAGCGCCCCCGGCGATGCCAGCGCGATGAAACTGATCCGCAGCGTGCTCACCAAGGGCCTCGCCGCGATCCTGATCGAAAGCATGGAAGCGGCGCGCCGTCGTAACGTCCTCGACGAGGTGGCCGGGGACGTTTCGGCTACCTTCAACGAGATTCCCTTCGAGAAAATCATCCGCCGCTATATCAGCGGCACCGCGGTACACTGCGAACGGCGCCTCCACGAGATGAAGGAATGCCTGGAATTGCTGCACGAAATGGGTTCCGCCGACCGCAGCACCCGAGCCACCATCGCGACGCTGCGCGACCTCATCAGGATGGAAATGCCGGCGAAATTTCCAAAGGAACCGGCTGACATCCACCCGGTCATCGACGCAATAATCGCTGCCCGCGACAAGGCTGCCTGAAGCTGCCGCGGATGGCGTATCCTGTGCCGGCATGAGCCTACCGCACGGCCACGCCCATCATCACCCGCATTCGCCGGCGCACGACCCCCACGGCCATGACCATCCGTTGCCTGGGCAAGGTCGCGCCTTCGGCATCGGCATCGTACTGAACATCGGCTTCGTCATCATCGAGGCGTATTACGGCTGGGTGACCGGTTCGTTGGCACTGCTGGCCGACGCGGCGCACAACCTCGGCGACGTCGGCGGTCTGCTGTTGGCATGGGCCGCCTTTGCCGCAGCGCGACTGAAACCCAGCGACAGCAAAACCTACGGCTGGCGCCGCGGCTCCATCCTCGCCAGTTTCGTCAATGCCGTGGTCCTGCTGGTCGCGATGGGCTCGCTGGGCTGGGAAGCGATACAGCGCGTTCAGCATCCGGCGCCCATCGCGGCCGGCACAGTGATGGTCGTCGCCGCCATCGGCGTGCTCATCAATACCGTCACTGCAGCCTTGTTCATGGCCGGACGCGAAAAAGACCTCAATATCCGCGGCGCCTTCCTGCATATGGCCGCCGATGCACTGGTATCACTGGGTGTCGTTGCCGCGGGCGCACTGTATCTATGGCAGGGCTGGGCCTGGATCGATCCACTGACCAGCCTTGTCATTGCAGTGGTGGTCATTATCGGCACCTGGTCTTTGTTCCGGCAATCGCTGCACCTGCTGTTCGATGGTGTGCCCGAACATATCAAGCTGCCCGAGGTGCGCGCATCGCTGCAGTCCCTCCCCGGCGTCGTATCGGTGCACGACCTGCATGTGTGGGCAATGAGCACGGCCGAGCCGGCGCTGACCGCGCATCTGGTAATCGGCAGCGCACACAGCACAGACCGCATACTGCATGAAGCGCAGCAGATGCTGCACGACCTTTTTGGCATCGAGCACGTCACGCTGCAGCTCGAGGCCGAAGTCTGTGCCGCCGCGTGCGCCGATAGCGCGGCCGAATTCTGATTCCATGGTCGATCGTCAGCGACTGGTCTCCGGACTGATTGCGCTGGGCTACCTCAGTGCGATGTGGCGGCGCGAAGGCTGGCCCGGCGCGCTGGCACTGGCAGTCCCGTTGGCCATACCGCTGGCACTGATCTGGTATCCCGGCAGCGTCAGCCGCAGCACGGGCCGGGGATGGGGACTCAATCGCATCGATCGCCCCACGCCACCGCTGGCAATCCGTGCGCTGGGCTGGGTTCTCCTGCTGGTGCCACTGCTGATCATCGCGGTACGGTGGTGGCGCGGCACTGCGTGACGAGGCCATGCGGATATGCCGGCACCGCTCGATTGACGCGGCCCAGCACAGATGATGACGACTGACGTGATGCTTGCGGTGCTGCTCGGGGCGCTGCTGCACGCAAGCTGGAACGCGTTGATCCGCGGCAGCGCCGACCGCACGCTGGACACCGTGCTGATCGTCGCCGGCGGCGCGGCGATCGCCGCGTGTGCACTGCCCTTCGCACCGCTGCCGGCTGCCGCAAGCTGGCCATTCCTGATCGCCTCCGGCCTGCTCCATGTCGTCTATTTCCTGCTGGTCGCGCTGTCGTACCGCCACGGCGAACTGAGTTTCGCCTATCCGATCATGCGCGGCTCGGCTCCGGCGGTAGCGGCCGTCGCCGCAGCGGTGCTGCTCGCTGAAGTACCGTCCCCCGGCGGCTGGCTGGGCGTGCTGTTGATCTGCGGCGGCGTCGTGCTGCTTGCCGGAGCATCGTGGCGCACCGGCGCCTTCCAGGGCCGCACGGCCCTGTTTGCGCTCGCCACTGCCGCGACGATCGTCATCTACACGCTGGTTGATGGCGCAGGCGCGCGACTGTCGGGCCACGCTGCGGCATACACGGGGTGGGTGTTCGTGCTGACCGCGATCCCGTTTACCGGCTTGTTCCTCGCCCGCAATGGCACCACCACCGCGAGTTACCTGCAGCGCCACTGGCGGCGCGGCCTCGCCGGCGGCGCCTGCTCGCTGGGTTCGTATGGGCTGGCATTGTGGGCGATGACCCAGGCGCCGATCGCGCTGGTCGCTGCGCTGCGCGAGACTTCGGTGGTTTTCGGCGCACTGCTGGCCGCCACGCTGCTGCACGAACGCATCACCCGTGTGCGCTGGGTGGCGACTCTGGTCGTAGTCGCAGGCGCCGTCGCCATCAAACTCGCCTGACCCGGGTCGCTGGCCCGGAACCATGCGAGCCGCTACGTTGTCTTATGGTTATTAAATATACTCACGCCATGACATGACCCGCACCCCGAATTTCCGCCGCTGGCTCGTCGCCCTGCTGCTTGTGCTGGGCGGCATCGCCGCATCGCCGCAAGCCCGCGCGCAGATGCCCGGCGAATTCAACACCGACATCGTTATCTTGGACGGTGCTCTGGCGGAAACCGTTGCTGCCGCCGGCAAAGCGAACCAGGACGCCTCGCGCGTAGCGATGGAGGAGCTGTACCGGCTATGGCGGCTGTTTCGTGAGAAGAACTTCGACGCACAAGCCGGCGATCCGCTGTTCGTACCCGATATGGAAAAAGTCGAGGCCAAGCTGTTTGCGGCCAGCAAGCTGATCGACGACGGTCAGTTAACCGCAGCGGGCAAGGAATTGCACGCGGCCGCCATACAGCTGCAGGCAGTGCGCCAGCGCTAGCCCGCCGCCACCAAACCCGCGAACGACTAGAATTGCCCGCGCTGCCGGGAATACATTTTAAGTATTTGTTTTTATTGTATTTTTTAATCAAAGAGGCGCATACCCAAGGCCGCCGCTTGACGCCGTTCATAGGCTTTGCGCACGGCGTCGTGGTGCTGGCCGATGATGCCGCCGCGCACGGTGCCCCTGGCTACTGATTTATACAGCACGCGCCAGCTCTCCGGCAATTGATCGCCATCCGGCGGCGCCAGCCACAGCCGGAACAGCAGCCGCTGCTGCGCCGGATCGTCATGGTCGGTGAAATCGGTGCGCGAATGCAGCGTGACGTGGCTGTTGATGATCTGCAGGTCGCCCGGCTGCAGCCACATCGAGTGCGCAAGGTCGCGACGGCGCACCAGCGCGTCAAACGCCTCCAGCGCCTGCCAGTGCTTTTTCGACACCTGCGGCACGCCTTCGATCTTCTGCGCCGAGGTCACGCGGTTGCGGTTCCACTTGCTGAAGAGTTTGCCGTCGACCGTATCGAAAACAGGATGCGGATAGGACGGCGTCTCGTCCGGCGCCTGCTCGCCCTGGCGGCTGAAGTGGATCGGTTGGTGCAGAAACTCCACCAGCTCCGGATGCTCGCGCCGCATTGCCTGATACGCCGCCACTGAACTGGTGGTGATGCTCATGCCGCCTGCGGCAGCCTTGTTGTAGCAGCTCAGCACGACGCTGTCGGCGGAATCGGTATGGAAATCGAGCTCGGCATTGGTGTTGTAACCGCGGCCGGTGCCGCTGCGGTAGGTATTGCCGGCATCGCGCACCGCGGAAATGTAATGGCTCTGCCCGCCCTGCGGGCGGCCGACGCCGAAATGCAGGCCTATGCCCCAGGTCAGCAACTCGAAGTCTTTCTCATCCAGTCCTTCGCGCGGCAGCCCGCGCACCAGCGCGACACCGCGCCCGCCCTGCATCTCGGCAAATGCCGCGCGCAGCACCGGCTCCGCCGAACCCAGGTCGAAATCCTCGCGGCGATAAACGAAAAGCGATTTGTCGCGGTCGATCGCCTTGGTCAGCGCGGCAACGAGATCGCAACGCGCGCGTTCCTCCAGCGTGAACAGCCAGCGCCGATCAGCTTCGAGTTCGGCCGCATTCCAGGCGGCAGCAGTTTCTGCAATTTCCGTCATGCCGTTTCATTCCAATCCAGGCCGTGCGTAGCGATGTTCCGTTCAGCGCACGATCAGCACCGACGTGCGGCAGGCAGCGATGGTTTTCTGGACTACGGAGCCGAGCAGCAATCCGCTGACGCCGCTGCGGCCGCGCGAGCCCATGATGATCAAGCTGCAGTCATTGCGCTTGGCATGGTCGGCGATCTGCGAACCCGGATCACCCTTGGTGCGCACCTCCTTCCAAGGCACGTGCGCACGCTGCAGCAGGCGGCGTGGCCCGTGCATTGCGCGCTCAAACGCAGCGTCATGGGCTTCAGTGACCGCCCGTCGGCCGGCCGGAGGCAGGTGATGCTGAGCCTGCGGACTGACATGCAGCAGCGTAATCTCCGCGTCAGGAGCCAGGTGCGCGCGATGCCGCAACAGATAGGCAACGGCACGCCGTACATGGGCGCTGCCGTCGGTGGCCACCACCACGCCACCGCGGTTGTTGCCACCACCGTTGCACACCACCAGCAGCGGCACGCGGCTGCCGGCAATCACGCCCTGGGCCGTCGAGCCCAGCAACAGCGCCGTGGCAGCGCCCATGCCATGGGTGCCCATGACCACCAGATCGAACTTGCCGGTTTCCGCATACCGCGCGATTTCCACCGGAGGATACCCGGTGCCGCGCAGGATGCGGTGCGGCACGCTGCGGCTGTCGAGCAGCTGCCGCACCGCCGCCACCGCCTCTTCGGTGATATCGCGGTAATAGGTAACCAGGACGCTGCGGTCGACCGCAGCAGCCACATGCGGCGGCACGCGATAACAGACATGCAGCACCCGCAATTCGCCGAGACGCGCCTCCATCGCCAGGCGGTCGGCAACATACCGCGCCGCCGCCAGCGACTGTGGGCTTCCATCTACGGCCAGCAGGATTTTCATGGAAATCGGGAGCTTCCGGTGTTGGCCAGCGCTGCACGCACCAGCCGTGGCGAGTCAGCCCATCAGCGCCATCTGGAAATCACTCTTGCCCGCCGAGCAGTCCGGGCAATACCAGTTTTCCGGGACATCTTCCCACGGCGTGCCCGGCGCAATGCCTTCGTCAGGCAGCCCCTTGGCCTCGTCATACACAAACGCGCAGAGCATGCATTGCCAGACGCGGGTGCCCGGCGCACCCCGTGCGACCTGCGGTGCCGTTGCCGCCTGTGCCACCGTACGCGGAAAATGCAGCACCAGCACATCCAGCCCCTGCGCGCCCGCGACCAGTTCGAAGCGCCCTTCCTGCGGCTGCACAAACGCCACCGACAGCGCCTTGTATTCCCGGCCCCCATACGCCAGGCTGCCACGCACCACGATCAGGTACTGGCCGTTGCTATCCGCCGGATCGGGCGCCAGCGCCTTCGCGTGCGGCGCCACGCTGATCGAGTAGCTTGCGAGCCCCTGCTCGTCATTGATTTCGCTGAAGGCATGCACGGCCGCGCCGGACGCAACGGCCGGGAACTTCGGCGCTTCGGTGACCTGGAAGGGATGGCGGTTGTTGATGGCCTCGAGCTTGCTGCGTTTCTCCGGATCGTCGATGTACTGCGCGCCCGCATCGCGGTGCGCGCGCAACGTCAGAAATCCCATGCCCTCCCCGAACACGATCGGGCCGTACGGCGTGTGGGCGCGCGAAAAATGCACCGCATTCGCCGTCACCCGGTGCTTGCCCATCAGGCCGTCGCTGCCAACGATTACCTGGTACTGGTCGTGGTCATGGAAGTGCGGCTTGATTACCCGGCCCGCCGTGCCCTCCACCAGAAACGCCTGCGCCGATGCGGGGTTGTGCTCGTCGGGATCGATGAAACTGGTACGCCATGCGGTGCCCGTCGGCACCTGGCGTTCCGTGCGCCGGGCCTTGACGTCTTCGAAGGATGCGATCTGGGGCATGGCGAACTCCTGCTGCGGGTAACGAATGACCAAAGGACGTCATTATATGGAGCACCGCGGCAGTGACGCCATTGCATAGTCAATATATGGACTGAATTTTTGCCGTTGCTGCTGGCCTGTCGGCAGTCGGCGGCGGTGCCAGGACGGCCGCGCCTGCAGTTGTGTATCCGCAATCGCCGATGCCGTCTCCTCCAACCTGCTCCGCAAAGTGGCACAGTTTACCGGTCGCCTCGGGAACAACGCCTCGGGCAAGCTGCGCTTTGACCACGCGCCGCCAGCTTGTTTTGGTTTGCACAAGTGAAAACGGGCACGCCGGCAGGATCGCCCGGTGTGCCCGTCACAAGGAACCAACCTTGCGATTTACGCCGATTCAGACGGCAATCATCTCAGGGGCAGGTTGCGTGGGCTTCTCCTCGCCTTCGGCGATCAGTTCCGGCGCCGGCTGCGTCGGCTTCTCATCGCCTTCGGCAATCAGTTCCGGTGCCGGCTGGGTCGGCTTCTCTTCACCTTCCGCAATCAGTTCCGGGGCCGGTGCCGGCGGGGTCGGTTTCTCATCGCTCTGGGAAGTGAATTCAGGCTTCGGCATTTCTTTCTTGTCTTCGTCAGCGTAAACGGCTGCAGTCGAAGCGGCAAACGCGCTGGCGAGCGCGAGGGCGAGCAGTGTCTTGCGGTTCATGTGTGTCTCCTGTGACGGTAAAAGTTGAACGTTGTCGTTCGACCAACGATCCGTTGGACGAACGCAAGATAATCGGGATATGCGGGAATTTCGCGCTCTTACGAACATGTAATCTGTGCGTAAAGCAGCACGCAATCCTCGCGGGCAGTTCGCGCCTGGATCTTACGCGGAGCTTACGATTGCGCAGCCGGGACGCCTGTCCGGCACGTCGCAGCAATCAAGCCGTTGATGGAGACCCGCGCATTGCACGCGGGCCCGACAACAGTTCACGTCTGCCTGCGGCAGGAAAACGGACAGTGACACGAAGTCCGGGGCGGTTGTCCGATAACTCGACGGACGCGCCATGCAATTCGGCAATGGCCTTGACCAGCGCAAGACCGAGACCACTGCCCGGCGTGGTCCGGCTGGCCTCCAGCCGGTAAAAACGGCGCAGCACCTTGTTCAACTCTGCAGCGGGAATGCCCGGACCGGTATCGGCGATGCACAGCACCGGGATCGCGGCATCCTGTTCCAGTGCTACCGTAATCACGACCCCTGCCGGACAGTGGTTGATGGCGTTTTCGATAAGGTTGGCCGCCATTTGCGTCAACAGTTCGCGATCGCCGCGGATAGCCGGAGCACTATTGACGACGACCTGCAGTTGCTGACCCCGGTCTTCCGCAACCGGAACGTACGCCTCGGCGACGGCAGACACGATCTGCGCCAGATCCACATCGGAAAAAGCGGCATGTCGCGCTCCGGACTCGATCTGGCCAATACGCAGCAGTGCTGAAAACGTCTCCAGTATGGCGTCGATTTCCGCGATAGATTGTTCGATCAGAAACGCGCAGTCCGCCTCCGTTTGCGGACGGGCGGCCTCGAACCGGTGCCGCAGGCGGCTCAGCGGTGTTCGCAGATCGTGGGCAATGTCGTTGGAAACCTGCTTCAGACTCTCCATCAGCAGCTGATTGCGGTCGAGCATCGCGTTCAGGTTGACCGCCAACTGGTCCATCTCGTCACCGCCGCTGCGCGTCGGCACCCTCTGCGAAAGATCCCCGTCCATGATGGAGCGGGTAGTCCGGTTGATCTCCTCGATGCGGCGCAGGAAGCCGCCGCCCAGCGCCGCGCCGCCGCCAGCCGCCAGCAGCACCATGATCGCAATTCCCCAGCCGAACGCCTTGATGATCGCTTCCCGCGCTTTCTCCGCCCGGTACTTGTTCTCACCCACGAGCAGAAACTCTCCACCGTCGAGAAGGCTGCCATCGACAACGACGGGATAGATATCTTCCAGTTCTTCTTTCTTAGAACCCCGGTTGGGAAACAGGGAGGACACGGGAAGCTCCCTCGCACCCTCGACAGGGTCCATCGGAAAAAGATTTCCGGCAATGTGCTCTCCCGCCGCATCCTGCAGCAGGTAATACCGGCGCGGCGGGCGCAGATCCACCACCCGCAACTGGATCGCGCGCGCCAGACGATCGAGGCCGCCGCCGCGATACAACTCGGTCAAAACCTCCTTTTCGCGTTCCACGGAGTCGCTGAGCTGCTGGCTAAGGGTGGCCTGGGTGATCCAGTAGACGATGAAGAACAGCGCCGCAACCGATGCCCCGAAAATGCCGGCATACCAGACCAGTAAGCGGAAGCTCGTGCTGCGCAGAAAGTTACCGGGCGACATCAAGGGAGTATCCGGAACCGCGAATCGTATGAATGAGTTCCCCGTCGAAATCCCGATCGACCTTGGCACGCAACCGGCTGATGTGGGTCTCGACCACGCTGGTGTGGGGATCGAAATGGAATTCCCACACGTTCTCCAGCAGCATTGTCCGGGTGACCACCTGACCCGCATGGCGCATCAGGTACTCGAGCAGCCTGAATTCCTGTGACTGCAGTTCGATCCGCTTGCCGGCGCGGGTCACTGTACGCTTGAGCCGGTTCAATTCGAGGTCGCCTACCTGCAGCACCGTGGATTCGCCGGCCATCGGCGGGCGGCGCGCGAGGGCATTCACCCGCGCCAGTAATTCCGCGAACGCAAAAGGCTTGGTCAGGTAATCGTCAGCACCGGCCTCCAGCCCGTCGACACGGTCGTTGACTCCGCCCAGCGTCGTCAGCAGGAGCACGGGGGTCTTGACACCTGCACCGCGCAGCGTTTTCACGATGGTCAGGCCATCGACCACGGGCAGCATGCGGTCGATGACCATGACGTCGTGGCCGCCGCCGGAGGCGAGAAAAAGTCCGTCGCGACCGCTCGCCGAGTGCTCCACCACGTGGCCGTGCTCGCGCAGTCCGTTGGCCACGAACGTCGCAGTGTGCGCATCATCTTCGATCAGCAGTATTTTCATGGACGATTCGGCCGGGATTCGACAGCCCGCGGGGAATCCCGAACCGGCCCGTAACATAGCCCAGTCGCGCCGGCCCAACAAGGCGCAAACACGGCACCGGCGCCGACCTTACCAAACCGTAAACATCGGGCGGCCGAACGGGTTTCCAAACCACCATGGGGCGGGAGGAATGAAACGGCTCCCGCCATTTTGCGATTCACCCGAGACGTGATGCGCAGCGTTGATCCCGGCAACAGCGCACGGTTGCTTCCATCCTGCCGGCCGGATTTGCCGACGCGGCCCGAACACCGGTTCAGGCCAGCCGTCCGCCCAGGCGTTCGGCCAGCCAGTCGGCCACCAGGTTCGCGCCCACTTGGCGGTTGTCCTCCTGGCAATGATCACTGCCACCGTCGTGCACGGTGAGGATTTTCAGCGTCTTGTCCTTTGAACCCACGGCCTCGATCAGGCGCTGCGCGAATTCCAGCGGCACGATGTTGTCGTTTTCGCCGTGGATGCAATAGAACGGGCAGCGGATTTTTTCCGCGATCCCGGCCAGGCGGTAGTTTTCGAGTTTCTTCATGCACGCCGCCATGTCCGGCATGCCGAGCACCCACGGCAGCTGGAACGACGGCGCCGACACCTTGGTGCCGCCCGTCTCCATGATCTTGCGCCGCCGCACCCACGCCTCGTGGTAGTCGAAATGCCCGCCCCAGGCGACGCAGGCGGCGAACCGCGGCTCCAGCGCCGCCGCGCGCGGCGCGTAATAACCGCCCATGCTGAAACCCATCACCGCGACGCGTGCGGCATCGACGTCGCCGCGGCCGGCGAGGAAATCGTACGCCGCCCGCGCCGGCACCTCGTAATCATGGCGGCTGGGGATGCCCTGCAGCCGCAGCGCCTCGCCCTGCCCGGGCCCGTCGATCGCCAGCACATGGATGCCGCGGCGGGTGATCTCCGCGCCGCCGAACAGCACGCTCATCTCCTTGGCGTTGTCCAG
>RPOR01000117.1 GCA_003820645.1 Betaproteobacteria bacterium | reverse complement strand
CTCAACATGCTGACCAACGGCTGGCTCCTCTACCAAACCATAGCGTGCCGTCTGTGGGCGCGCAGCGGTTACTATCAATCGGGAGGTGCCTTCGGTTTTCGCGATCAACTGCAGGACGTGATGGCGGTTATCCATGCCGCGCCCGAACTCGTGCGCGAGCACCTGCTGCGCTGCGCGGCCCGTCAGTTCAGGGAAGGCGATGTCCAGCATTGGTGGCATCCGTCATCGGGCCGGGGGGTGCGCACGCGCTGTTCGGATGATTACCTCTGGCTGCCGTTGGCGACGTGCCGCTACGTTCTGAGCACAGGGGACACGGGAGTGCTGAATGAACCCATCCAATTCCTTGAAGGACGACCAGTCGGCAGTGATGAGGACTCGTATTTCGATCTGCCCGGCCGGTCCGACGAGACGGCAACTTTATACCAGCACTGTGTGCGCGCAATCCTGCGTGGTCTCGCTGTCGGGGAGCACGGCCTGCCGCTCATCGGCTCCGGTGACTGGAACGACGGCATGAATCTTGTGGGCATTCACGGCAAAGGCGAGAGCATCTGGCTGGGCTTTTTTCTGTATGAAGTCCTCATGCGGTTCAGCGAGATTGCCCGCATGCATGGTGATACGTCCTTCGTCGAGCGTTGCCAGCACGAGGCGGCGCAAGTGCGCCGGAACATCGAGCAGCACGGCTGGGATGGCGAGTGGTACCGCCGCGCATACTTTGATGACGGTTCGCCGCTGGGATCGGCGAGCAACACCGAGTGCCAGATCGATTCGATTGCGCAAAGCTGGTCGGTACTGTCCGGCGCGGGCGGTGCCGGACGCTCGCGCATGGCGATGGAAGCGGTGGACAAGCGCCTCGTGCGCCGGGATGACACGCTGATCCAGTTGCTGGACCCGCCATTCGACAAGTCGACATTGAACCCCGGCTACATAAAGGGCTACGTGCCGGGCGTGCGCGAAAACGGCGGGCAATACACGCATGCAGCAATCTGGACGGCGATGGCATTCGCTGCCCTGGGCGACAGCCGGCGTGCATGGGAATTATTCGACATGATCAACCCGGTAAACCATGCGGATTCCGTGGCAGCGATTGCCATCTACAAGGTAGAACCTTACGTGGTCGCGGCCGACGTCTATGCGATTGCACCGCACACCGGCCGCGGCGGCTGGACCTGGTACACAGGATCGGCCGGCTGGCTGTACCGGCTTATCGTGGAATCACTGCTGGGGCTGAATCTGGAAGTCGACAAACTGCGCTTCGCGCCATGTCTTCCGGCAGATTGGGAAACTTTCAAGTTGCATTACCGCTACCGGGAAACGATCTACCACATCACCGTTTCTCAAACACACGCCGCAGACCACGACACCAGCATAACAGTCGACGGCGTCGGCCAGCAGGGCGGATCCATTCCCCTGGTTGATGATCATTTGGAACATGCGGTCGAGATCAGAATCCGCCGGGCCCAAAGCTTAAGCAACGTCGCGGCACGCCCGCAGGGCACGTAACATTCTGATCATGCGCCGGCGGCCCCCGCCTTCTCGTCCAACAGCGACCAGCGCTCGAATTTCTCGGCCAGCAGTTTTTCGATGGCCGCCGCCCGCTCGCGGTCGGCCTTCAGTTGCGCCGCCCCCTGCCTGTGATAATCCGCGCCGCTCATGCGCGCGGCCAGTTCAACCTGCTCCTGCTCCAGCGCTTCCAGCTCGTTCGGCAGTTGCTCAAGCTCGCGCTGTTCCCTGAAGCTGAATTTGACCCTTGCCGGAACAGCGGCACGTGTAATGCTTTTTGAGGGCGCCGCCTTGCCCGCAGGCGCAACGGCCGGTGCCGTGCGCTGCGCCAGCCAGTCGCTGTAACCGCCGACGTATTCTTTCCAGCGGCCCCCGCCCTCGGCGGCCAGCGTCTGCGTCACGACATTGTCGAGGAACGCGCGGTCGTGGCTGACCAGCAGCAGCGTGCCGCGATAGGCCTGCAGCGTGTCTTCCAGCAGCTCCAGCGATTCGATGTCGAGATCGTTGGTGGGTTCGTCGAGCACCAGCACGTTGGCCGGCCGCGCAAACAGGCGCGCCAGCAGCAGCCGGTTGCGCTCGCCCCCGGAGAGCATTTTGACCTTGGCCTGGGCACGCTGCGGCGGGAACAGGAAATCGCCGAGATAGCTCAGCACATGCTTGCGGCCGTCGGCGGTCTCCACCCATTCCGAGCCGGGGCTGATGGTGTCGGCCAGCGTGCGCTCGGGATCGAGCTGCTCGCGCATCTGGTCGAAGTACGCAATCTCCAGATTGGTGCCCCGGCGCACGTCGCCGGAGTCCGGCGCGAGTTCGCCGAGGATGATCCTGATCAGCGTCGATTTGCCTGCGCCGTTGGCACCGATCAGGCCGATGCGGTCGCCGCGCAGGATACGCAATGACAAGTTCCTGATCAGGGGCATGCCGTCGTAACTCTTGCAGACATCGTTGAGTTCCGCGACCAGCTTGCCCGAACGCTCGCCGGCGTCCAGTGCGAGTTTGACATGACCGATGCGCTCGCGCCGCGCGGCGCGTTCGACCCTGAGCGTCTCCAGTCGCCGCACCCGGCCTTCGTTGCGCGTGCGGCGGGCCTGGATGCCCTTGCGGATCCACACCTCTTCCTGCGCCCAGAACTTGTCGAACCTGCGGTTGGCCTTTTCTTCTTCGGCCAACTGGTCGGCCTTGCGCGCCTCATAGGCCGCGAAATTGCCCGGATACGAGCGCAGCAGCCCACGGTCGAGTTCGACGATGCGGGTGACGACACGGTCGAGGAAGGCACGGTCATGGGTAATGACGATCGCAGACCGGAGCGTGCCCTTCAGCAGCAGATCTTCGAGCAGCGTGATGCCGGCAATGTCGAGGTGGTTGGTCGGCTCATCCAGCAGCAGCAAATCCGGCTGCATCGCCAGCGCGAGCGCCAGCGCGGCACGTTTGCGTTCGCCCCCGGAGGCGGTCTGCGGCGGGCGCGCGTCATCGAGGCTAAAGCGGTGCAGGTATTCGATCAGCCGTGCCTCGGTGCGCCAGCGCTGTCGTTCATCGTGAATGTCGTCGAGCCGGCCGCGCACGGTCAGGCTCGCGCGCAGCGAGTCGGCCTCGGGCAGCACCGGTTCCTGCTCGACCATCACCACATGCAGGCCATCCGCGCGGCGGATCTCGCCATCATCGAGCACGCCATGCCCGGCAATCACATTCAACAGCGAAGACTTGCCGGTGCCGTTGCGGCCGATCAGGCCGATGCGCTCACCGTCCTGTACCGTCAGGCTGGCACGGTCGAGCAGTGGCTGCAGGCCGAACGCGAGTTCGGCATTGTCTATCGTTAACAAGGCCATCGCCCGAGTATAACGGTCATGGCCCGTGTCTCCGGACCAGCCCACTGCGGCAAACCGCAGCAACCCGCGGGCACAAAACGGTTTTTTCGTAGCGGCCCATCCACAGCCGTCGGCACTGCCGTCCCGCTGCCGTGTCGCCCGCGTGGTCAGCAGCCGGCAATATTTACAAGTAATTGTTTTTATTGAAATTTTATAAGGGTTTAACAATTAGGCAATAGACGAAAACTCCAGTCGGGGATACCACTTACGGGCTTAGTTGACACGCTGCGCACAGGCTTATCCACAGCAATTGTGGAAAAGCGGAAAAATCTGTTGTGGCTCAACAGCTTTTGTTCATCGAGCACGCCACGATGCTTGCTGATTCGACGCGTGGCGGCTACAGTTACGCGACTTTTTTGCGGCCCGCTGATTAATGACGATGTTTTGCAACCACCCAACTTTCTTCCGGAAAATCCCGCGTGTTATCCATCATTGAAGCAGCCGGTTGGCCGATCTGGCCCCTGATTTTGTGTTCCGTCATTGCCCTGGCCATCATCGGCGAGCGGTTGTGGTCACTGCGCCGGAATGTGGTCCTGCCGAAGAACCTGCTGGTCCACGCCGTGCAGGCCTACCGTCAGAACGGCGTCACGCCGCAACTGCTGACCCAGCTCACGGCCAGCGCGCCGCTGGGCCAGATCCTCGCCGCCGGCCTGCGCAACGAGAAGCACGCCCCGGCAGTGATGAAGGAAGCGATCGAGGAAGCCGGTTATGTCGTCGCGATCGAACTCGAGCGCTTCCTGACCAGCCTCGGCACCATCGCTGCGATCTCGCCGCTGCTCGGCCTGTTTGGCACCGTAATCGGCATGATCGAGATTTTCGGCTCGCAGGGCCCGCAGGGCACCAATCCACTGGCACTGGCACACGGCATCTCGATCGCCCTCTACAACACCGCCTTCGGCCTGGTCGTCGCCGTGCCGAGCATGGTGTTCTACCGTTACTTCCGCACCCGGGTCGATGCGTTGCTGGTCGAGATGCAGATCCAGGCAGTAAAGCTCGTCGAGATCATCCACGGCGAACGGGATGCCTGAAATGACGGACGCGAGACACGGCGCATGAGAATCCGCAGCCGCGCCTTCCGCGAGGAGCCGGAGATCAACTTCATTCCGTTGATCGACGTGCTACTGGTGATCCTGATTTTCCTGATGGTCACCACGACCTACTCGCGTTTTGCCGAGTTGCAGATCAACCTGCCGACCGCGGACGCCCAGAAACCCGCTGACCGGCCGGAACAGCTCGACGTTGCCGTCGATGCCAAGGGCAATTACATGATCAACAAGGCCCCGGTGCCGGCCAACAACGCCGCCACGTTGAGCGCTGCACTGAAAAGCGCCGCCGGCGACATGAAGGATCCGGTCGTGGTCATCAATGCCGATGCCAATGCCGCACACCAGTCGGTGGTGCGCGTGATGGAAGCCGCACAACTGGCCGGTTACGCCAGGATCACCTTCACCACGCAGGCCGCGCGCAAGTAAGCCGCAGCGCCATCGTTTCTCGACGGCAATCGCCAAACGGGCTACCCTTCGCCCGTCATGACTTCCCCAGACCACTGGCAAACGCGCGACCTGACGGCCGTATTGCTGCTGCCTGTCGCGATGCTGTTCGCGGCAGTCGCGGCATTGCGGCGCGGGGCTTACCGCTGCGGCCTGCTGCGCGGCCAGCGCATCGGTGTGCCGGTGATCGTCGTCGGCAACATCACGGTCGGCGGCACGGGCAAGACGCCGCTGACCCTGTGGCTCGCGCATTTCCTGCAGCAACAGGGCTGGCATCCCGGCATTATCAGCCGCGGCTACGGCGCGGCCCGTACGGATTCAAGGGCAGTGCCGGTAAACGGCGCGGCGCGGGATTTCGGCGACGAGCCTTGCCTGCTGGCGCGCCGCGCCGGCTGCCCGGTATGGGTGGGCGCCGACCGCGCGGCAACCGCGCGCGCACTGCTCGTCGCGCAGCCGAAGACCGACGTCATCATCAGCGACGACGGCCTGCAGCATTACCGGCTGGCGCGCGATTTCGAGATTGCGCTGATCGACGGGGCGCGCGGGTTGGGCAACGGCTGGCCGCTGCCGGCCGGCCCGCTGCGCGAACCGGCGTCCCGGCTGGCAACAGTCGATGCGGTGGTAATCAACGGCGAGGACACCTGCGGCATCACACAACAGCATGCGCAGGCGACGATCATGCGGCTTGCCGGCAATCAATTCCGCAAGCTGCTGAATCCGGCGCACGCGGCCGACGCCGCGCAGTTTCGTGGCCAGCGCGTGCATGCGGTCGCCGGCATCGGCAATCCGCAGCGTTTCTTCGCGCACCTGCGGCAGCTCGGCCTTGACTGCATACCCCACGCATTTCCGGACCATCACATATTCCGGCCGCAGGATGTCGACTTTCCCGATGCCCACAGCATCGTGATGACACAGAAGGATGCGGTAAAATGCGAGCCTTTCGCGACCGGGCGCCACTGGGCACTCGTCGTCAACGCTGAACCCGATGTCCGTCTGGGTGAGATGATCCTCACCCGCCTCGCAAAGGCCCGCCGCCATGGATGAAAAACTGCTCGACATACTCGTCTGCCCGATCTGCAAGGGACCGCTGGTGTACCGCAAGGCGGACAGCGAATTCATCTGCAAACCCTGCCGCCTGGGTTATCCGATCCAGGACGGCATTCCGGTGATGCTGGAGGAAGATGCGCGCAAGCTGCCGCCTGAGGAAGAAATCTGACATTTACCGTCAGCAAGCAGCGTGAGCGGTAATCAGTAAGCAGTAAGCGGTCAAAACGATCACCACTCACCGCTCACCAGAAAATGAACTTCACCGTCGTCATTCCCGCCCGCTACGCGTCCTCGCGGTTCCCCGGCAAGCCGCTGGCCGACATCGGCGGCAAGCCGATGGTGGTGCGCGTCGCCGAGCGCGCCGCAAAAAGCGGCGCCACCGCCGTCGTGGTCGCCACCGATGACGCACGCATCGCGACGGCGGTCAATGATCACGGCTTTGAGGCGATGATGACGCGCAGCGACCACCCTTCGGGCACCGACCGGCTGGCGGAGGTCGCGGCAACGTTGCGCCTGACCGGACCGCAGATCGTCGTCAATGTGCAGGGTGACGAACCGCTGATCGCGCCGGCGCTGATCCGCCGCGTCGCCGAAAACCTCGCCGCACACCGCGACGCCGCAATCGCCACCGCGGCCTGCCGCATCCGCGACGCGCGCGACATGAGCAATCCGCATGTAGTCAAAGTCGTGCTCGATGACCGCGGCTATGCCCTGTATTTCAGCCGCGCCCCGATTCCGTACGCCCGCGATGCCTTTGCACGCGGCATCCGCGCGCTGCCCGCAGGCCTGCCGGCGCTGCGCCATCTGGGCATCTACGCCTACCGCTGCAGTTTCCTGCGTGCCTACAGCCGCCTGAGACCGGCAGCCATCGAACGCGCCGAGGCGCTCGAGCAGCTGCGCGCACTGGCCCACGGCTACCGCATCAGCGTCGCCCTCACGGCGGCGGGGCCGCATCCCGGCGTCGACACCCCGGCGGATCTGCGCCGCCTGCGCCGGCTGCTGCAGCGGTAACGCACAGAAAGACCCGCTGATTTTGCACGCTGCGGCCGCGCAGCTATACTCTGACCCCCCGACTCCGACCCAGCGTGACTCCATGCGGATACTTCTCCTCGGCCTGCCCGGCGCCGGCAAAGGCACGCAGGCCCAATTCCTGATCGAGCGCTACAAGATCCCGCAGATCTCCACCGGCGACATGCTGCGCGCGGCGATGAAGGCGAATACCCCCCTCGGCAACGAAGCCCGTGCTTACATGGACCGCGGCGCGCTGGTGCCCGACAAGCTCGTCATCGAACTGGTCAAGGAGCGGATCAAGGCGCCGGATTGCGTCAACGGCTTCATCATGGATGGGTTCCCGCGGACGCTGCCGCAGGCGGAAGCGCTGCGGCAGGCCGGTATCGACATCAATTTCGTGGTCGAGATCGAGGTCAGCGACGGCGAGATCCTGCGGCGCATGAGCGGCCGCCGCGTGCACCCGGCATCGGGTCGTTCCTACCATATCGATTTTCATCCGCCGCGCGTGCCCGACAAGGACGACGTCACCGGGGAACCACTGGTACAGCGCGCTGACGACAATGAGGAAACGGTAAAGCGCCGCATCCGGACCTACCATGAGCAGACCAAGCCGCTGATCAACTACTACCTCAGTTGGGCGGCGAGCGGCGATTCGCGGGCACCGCATTACGTCAATATCTACGGTCGCGGTTCGGTCGAGCACATCCGCGACAAGGTGATGGCCGCGATCGAGTCGCACACCGCGCGTACCCGTCCCGACGCCGGCGGCAGGGCCTGAGGCCATGAACAGCATTGCCGATTTTTCCGACGCCGAGTGTGTCGGCATCACGCTGCGGCTGCAGGCCGACCATCAGAAAGACCGCGCCGGCGCAGCCTCGGGGAAGACCGGAGCGGAATTACAATAATTGTTGCGCCGCGCTCCGGGTCCCGACCACGGATAGCGTTTATCTTCACCGCATCGCCACTGTGCCGCCAGACCCGTGTCCCCACAAAACGCCCTTTACGCCCAGTCCGGCGGTGTCACCGCCACCATCAACGCCACCGCCTGCGGCCTGATCGAAACGGCACGCCGGCATCGATCCCGCATCGGCCGCGTCTACGCAGCGCACAACGGCATTCTCGGCGTGCTCGCGGAAGACCTGATCGACACTTCCGCTGAATCCGCTGCCACCATCCGCGCACTGCTGTACACACCCGGCGGTGCCTTTGGCTCCTGCCGTTTCGACCTGTCGCCGCTGCCGCAGGGCCGCGCCCAGTACGAGCGGCTGATCGCCGTCTTCCGCGCCCACAACATCGGCTACTTTTTCTATAACGGCGGCAACGGGTCCGCCGAAACGGCACACCGGATCGCGACCATACTGCCGCGGATGGGATATCCCGTGGTATCGATCGCGGTGCCAAAAACCATAGACAACGACATCGTGCATTCCGACTCCAGTCCCGGCTTTGGTTCGGTTGCCAAGTTCGTCGCCACCAGCATGCGCGAAGCCATGGCCGACCTTGCCTCCATGGCCCACAGTTCGACCAAGGTCTTCGTCATGGAAGTCATGGGGCGCTACAGCGGCTGGATCGCCGCCGCCTGCGGACTGGCGCTGCCGGCGGGAGGCGACGGTCCGCTGCTGGTGCTGGTGCCGGAAATCGACTTCGACCGGACACGTTTTCTCGCAGCAGTGCGCGCGCGGATTGCCAGACACGGCTGGTGCGCGGTCGCCGTGGCCGAAGGACTGAGACTGCGCGACGGCCGGCGCCTGACCCAAGCTGGCGGCGACGGCATCCCCGGCCACGAACAACTGGGCGGCGTGGCGCCGCTGATCGCCGCCATGGTCCGTCGCGCGCTGCAGGTCAAAGTGCACTGGGGCTCGCTCGATTACGTGCAGCGTGCAGCACGCCACCTTGCGTCCCAAACCGACGTCGACCAGGCCTACGCCGTCGGCCGCGCCGCAGTGCGCTTTGCGCTGCAGGGCCAAACCGATGTGATGCCGGTGATCGAACGTCTGGCTGATCAGCCTTATCGCTGGCGGATCGCGCCGGTGGCACTTGCCGGCATCATGAATCGGGAAAAACGCCTGCCGCGCCGTTTCCTCAGTGCCGACGGCTACCGCCTCACTGCCCGCGCCCGCACCTATTTCCTGCCGCTGATCCGGGGCGAGGCCTGGCCGCCGTTCGCCGCCGGTCTGCCGGTCCATGCGCGACTCAAGCGGCAGCCGGTGCGCCGGCAGTTGCAGTCCGCATTCCGGAATATTTCATGACGCTGGACCGCGCGCGCGCTGCTGAAGGTGCAAGCGGAGTTCGGGGGGTTTTATAATGCGAATTCCGCCAACCTGATTCTCTCCGAGGTCATGCGCGAACACGGTCAGTCCGCCGTGGATGAGCTGATCGCGGAACTCGATTGACAGCGGATATTCGGGTTCAAACCGGGCACGCGATTCACCGGAGGTCTTGCGCTCGATCCGAAATAAAGGCACCCTAGCGCGGCCCCGGCCTCGCGCCGGCAAAGTTTATTCAATTAAAACAATAGGTTAGGAGTAATCATGACGAATGGTTTGATCTTTGCGCTGGTCTGCGCCATCGCCGCGCTGGTCTATGGCGGCCTGTCGATCCAGTGGATCGTCGCGCAGCCCACCGGCAATGACCGCATGCGCGAAATTGCCGCGGCCATCCAGGCCGGCGCCAAGGCCTATCTCAATCGCCAGTACACCACCATCGCCATTGTCGGCGCAGTGCTGTTCGTGCTGATCTGGATCGCGCTCGGCGGCACCACCGCCGCGGCTTTCGCGGTCGGCGCAATTCTGTCCGGTGCTGCCGGCTACATCGGCATGAACGTGTCGGTGCGCGCCAATGTGCGCACCGCTGAAGCGGCGCGTCACGGCATCAACCCGGCGCTGGATATCGCCTTCCGCGGCGGCGCGATCACCGGCATGCTGGTGGTGGGCCTGGGCCTGCTCGGCACGGTGCTGTTCTTCTGGTACCTGACCAGCACGGCCGGCAGCGGCGCGAAAATGAACGACATCATCAAACCGCTGATCGGCCTGGCCTTCGGCTCGTCGCTGATTTCGATATTCGCGCGTCTGGGCGGCGGCATTTTTACCAAGGGGGCCGACGTCGGTGCCGACCTGGTCGGCAAGGTTGAAGCCGGCATTCCCGAAGATGACCCGCGCAATCCTGCGGTGATTGCCGACAATGTCGGCGACAACGTCGGCGACTGTGCCGGCATGGCCGCCGACCTGTTCGAAACCTACGCGGTGACCATCATCGCCACGATGGTGCTGGCCGCGCTGATGCTGCCGAAGCCCGAGGTCGTGCAGGGCGCGGTGATCTACCCGCTGGTGCTCGGTGGCTTCGCCATCATCGCCTCCATCGTCGGTGCATTCTTCGTCAAGACTTCCGACGGCAAGAACATCATGGGCGCGCTCTACCGCGGCCTGATCGTGGCCGGCGTACTGGCACTGATCGCGTTCTACCCGATCACCAGCTGGGTGCTCGGCAACATTTCCGAGCACTACCCCAGCCTGTCGGTGATGAAGCTCTACGGCGCATCCGTCGTCGGTCTCGCGCTGACCGCGTTCCTGGTGTGGATCACCGAGTACTACACCGGCACGCAGTACGCACCGGTGCAGCACGTGGCTTCCGCCTCGACCACCGGCCACGGCACCAACATCATCGCCGGGCTCGGCGTGTCGATGCGCTCGACCGCGTGGCCGGTGCTCGCCGTGTGCGTGGCCATCTACGTGGCCTACACGCTGGGCGGCCTCTATGGCATCGCGATTGCCGCCACCTCGATGCTGTCGATGGCCGGCATCATCGTCGCGCTCGACGCCTACGGCCCGATCACCGACAACGCCGGCGGTATCG
>RPOR01000116.1 GCA_003820645.1 Betaproteobacteria bacterium | reverse complement strand
GACTTTGCGCATCCGGACACCGGGCGGATTTATGTCGATTCGCGCGAAACCCATCAGGCGATGTGCCAGTTCGCGGGCCAGTTCACGCCGAACGTGCTGGCCCGCCTGAACCATTACCAGGGCGAGCGCCCGCTGTTCGATCTGCACAACGTCGAGGACGATATCGAGCGCGCGCTGGCGCGCCGCGTCGACCTCAAGTCCGGAGGTTACCTGATCATCGACCAGACCGAGGCGCTGACGACCGTCGATGTCAACACCGGCGGCTTTGTCGGCGGCCGTACCTTTGACGACACGATTTTCAAGACCAATCTGGAGGCGGCCCAGATCATCGCCCGCCAATTGCGCCTGCGCAACCTCGGCGGCATCATCATCATTGACTTCATCGACATGGATACCGAAGAGCACCGCAATGCGGTGCTCAACGAATTTCGCAAGGCGCTGGCGCGTGACCGCACACGAATGACGGTCAACGGCTTCACCCAGCTCGGCCTGGTCGAGATGACGCGCAAGCGCACCCGCGAAAGCCTGGCCCACGTGCTGTGCGAGCCCTGTCCGACCTGCGCCGGCCGCGGTGAACTGAAAACCGCGCAGACCGTCTGTTACGAAGTGCTGCGCGAACTGGTCCGCGAAGCGCGGCAGTTTGATGCCCGTGAGTTCCGCATTCTCGCTTCGCAGCATGTCATCGACATGTTTCTCGACGAGGAATCCCACAATCTCGCCATGCTCTCTGATTTCATCGGTAAACCGATTTCGCTGCAGGTCGAGTCGGCCTACAATCAGGAACAGTTCGACATTGTGCTGATGTAACCGGGCCGTGCGCCGCAGGCGCGCATTTCCGCGGTGTATCCTTGCCGTTTCCGAGGCCGCATCATGGCGACAACCCCAGTACCGCAATCCCGCGTCACCACGCCGCTGCGCCGCACCAGCTCCGAACTGCGCCTGCTTGCCGAGCAGATGTTTGCCCGGGCGGCCGGTGCGCCGCTGGTGGCCGGCAACAGCGTGCGCATCCTGCGCGATGCCGGTGACAACTATCCCGCGTGGCTGGCTGCGATCGCCGGCGCCCGCCGGTCGGTGCTGTTCGAGAATTACATCATCGCCAACGATGCCACCGGTCGCGAATTTGTGGCGGTGCTGACCGAGCGTGCGCGGGCCGGTGTCGCAGTGCGGGTCATTTACGATTGGCTGGGAGGACTGGGTTTCCGCACCCGCAGCCTGCTGCAGCCTCTGGTCGCGGCTGGCGGCATCGTGCGCTGCTTCAATCCGCCGCGGTTTGACAGTCCGTTCGGCTGGTTGATGCGCGATCATCGGAAGATGGTTGCGGTTGACGGCGCGGTCGGCTACGTGACGGGTCTCTGCGTGAGCAGCAAATGGTTGGGTGTACCGGAGCGCGGTATCGCGCCCTGGCGCGATACCGGCATCGAAATTTGCGGACCCGCAGTTGCCGACATCGAGCGTGCCTTCGCCCAGACCTGGACCGCGGCCGGCGGCGCCGGCGACCTCGATCTGAATCATGCTGGCAACGTGCCGCCGGCCGGCAATGTGCTGGTGCGGGTGCTGGCGAGCCAGCCGACGATTGCCGGGCTCTACCGGCTCGACCAGATGATTGCCGCGATGGCCCGCGATACGCTGTGGCTGACTGATGCCTATTTCGTCGGCTTCGTGCCCTATGTGCAGGCACTGCGCGCGGCTGCGCGCGACGGCGTCGATGTCCGGCTGCTGGTGCCGGGGACCAGTGACGTGCCGATGCTCGCGTACATGTCGCGTTCGGGCTATCGCCCGCTGCTGGAAGCGGGCATCCGCGTGTTCGAGTGGAACGGCGCGATGTTGCACGCCAAGACTGCCGTGGCCGACTGCCGCTGGGCGCGCGTCGGCTCCAGCAACCTGAATCTTGCCAGCTGGATCAACAACTACGAACTGGATGTGGCAATCGAGGATTCAGCCTGCGCGCGCGACATGCAGGACATGTATGAGGAGGATCTGGCTAACGCGACGGAGATCATGCTCAGCGACCGGCGCCGCGTTCGCCCCTCCGTCAGGAGACGGCGTCCGGCAGCCGGGTCCGGCGGTCGTGCCGCCCGTGCCGCCGCCGGCGCACTGCGCATCGGCAATACCGTCGGCGCGGCATTCGGCAACCGGCGCATACTCGGCCCCGCGGAATCCGGCATGATGTTCAGCATTGCTCTGGCGTTTTTGCTGCTGGCGGGGATCGCGGTGGTTGCGCCGCTGGCCATCACCGTACCGCTTGCCGTAATGGCGCTATGGATTGCCGTGACACTGTTGGTACGGGCGTGGCGTATCCGCCGGGGCGGCGTCGAGGACAATGCCGCCGCCGCAGGCGATGATTAGCCGGCCAGCATTGCCGCCCGTGCGGCGACCGCGGCGCTGGCCGACTGTACCTCGATGACTTTGCGCCGTGCGGTGGTGCCCGATTTCAGGCGAAATGCGCCGCGGGGCAATTCCAGTGCCTGGGCCAGCCACGTGATCAGTGCCGCATTGGCCTTGTCGTCCACCGCCGGGGCGGCGATGTGCACTTTCAGGGCATCGCCGTGCAGGCCTGCGGCCCCGGTGATTCTGGCGTTGGGCCGGGCATGAATGTGCAGCGTCAGGCGGGCGGCAGCGGCGTCGAAACGGTACCACTGCGCGGGTCCGGTCATTACAGCATTTGCAGCGCTTCGGACTCGAGCCAGGCCAGCGGCAGAATCAGCAGCAACTGGCATACCACGATCAGCAGCAGCGGCGACAGGTCGACATTGCCCACTGGCGGGATGTGGCGACGGAACAGGCGCAGCAACGGCCGCGTCATGGCATCAAGCAGCGGTGCCACCGGACTGCCGGGGTTGATCCACGACAGCAGCGCCTGCAGCAGTGTCGCCACCATTACGATGTAGATCAGCATTTTGACTATTGCCATTGCAGCGAGCGACGCGATACCGATGGCGGCGAGGCCGACCTCGGCACCAAAACGGTAACCGCGAACCTGCAGGACGACCAGCAACTCGAGCACCTGCAGGAACCAGGCGAGCAGCAGAGTGGGCAGATCGAGGCCCCATAACCCCGGAATGAAGCGGCGCGCGGGACGGACCATGAAATCCGTGAGTGCATTGATAAAATCCGCCAGCGGATTGCGGTACGGCGCACGTACCCACTGCAGGTAGAAGCGCAGCAGCAGCGTGAGCGTCAGCAGCCCGAACGCGACCTGCGCAATGAAAATCAGCGCGTTGCCCAGCATCCTAATCTTTACCCAAGTCGCCGCCCATTTCGGCGGCGCGATTGGCCGCGGCGCGCACGGCGCGGACGAATGCTGCTTTTACTGCGGCGGCATCAAGGACGCTGATCGCGCGTTCGGTGGTGCCGCCTTTGGAGGTTACTCGTGAGCGCAGCGTCGCCGGATCGTCGTCGCTGGCAGCGGCAAGCTTGACCGCGCCGGCGAAGGTGGCCAGTGCGCTTTGCCTGGCGATCTCCGGGGGCAGGCCGAGTTCGCGCGCAGCCTGCTCCAGCGCTTCGATGAAATAAAAGACGTAGGCGGGACCGCTGCCGGACACCGCCGTGACGGCATCAAGGCCGCTTTCCTGCTCGACCCAGAAGGTCGCCCCGACGGCGGCGAGTATGCTTTCCGCGCGCGCGCGCTGCGCACTGCTGACGCCGGGCATGGCGTACAACCCGGTGATGCCCGCGGCAACGAGCGCCGGGGTATTGGGCATTGCGCGCACGATGTGTGCCCGAGGTCCCAGCCAGCGCGCGAGGTCGCCGCTGCGGATGCCGGCGGCGATGCTGATGATCAACTGTCCGCTGAGTGCCGGGGCGAGGGCAGCAGCAACTTCGCGCATCTGCTGGGGCTTGACCGCCAGCACGATGCATTCGGCATTGATGGCGGCCGCGGTGGCGTCGGCGGAAGTGCCGATGCCGAACTGCCGCTCGAGGCGGGACAGCGCATCCGGCAGCACATCGACCGCATGCAGGGCCGACGGCGGCCAGCCTTTGGCGACCAGCCCGCCGATGATTGCAGCCGCCATGTTGCCGCCGCCGATGAAAAGGACGTTCATTGGTTAATAAGGGCAGCTTGCTGGTAAGCGGCGGGCAGTAAGCAGTGAGGGGTAAACATCGAACACGGGCGGTGTCTGGGATTGTGAACGTTTCCCGCATTATACGGTTCACCGCTTGTCGTTCACGCTTCGCTGTGCACAGCCTGCCGCTTGCCGAAAATTGCCGTGCCGACACGCACGATGGTCGCACCCTCGGCAATCGCCGCCTCCAGATCGTCCGACATGCCCATGGACAGGGTGTCGATGCCGGCGTCATCGGCCTGCAGGTCTTCCTTGAGCCGGCGCAGCAGCGCGTAGCGCGCGCGCTGCACCGTTACATCCGGGGTGGGTTCCGGAATGGCCATCAGACCGCGCAGGCGCAGGCGCGGCAGGCGACTGATCGCTGTCGCGAGCGCTCGTTCTGCACCGGGGGCCACGCCGCTTTTGCTGGCCTCACCGCTGATATTGACCTGGATCAGCACGTTGAGCGGCGGCAGATGCGCCGGGCGGGCGTCGTTGAGCCGCTGCGCGATTTTTTCGCGCTCGATGCTGTGCACCCAGGCAAAGTGTTCGGCGACGGGTCGCGTCTTGTTGCTCTGGATCGGACCGATGAAGTGCCACTCGATCGGCAGGTCCGCAAGCGCGGTGACTTTGTTCACGGCTTCCTGCACATAATTCTCGCCAAAAGCGCGCTGGCCGGCCTGCCATGCCGCAGTCACCTCGGCGGCGCCAAAAGTCTTGCTGACGGCGAGCAGATGTACACTGGCCGGCGCGCGCGCTGCAGCGGTTGCAGCATGTGCGATCCGCTCGCGCACGGCTTGCAAGTTCGCAGCGATTATGGCCATAATTTCAGCGCTTTCAGTTGCAGGCGCCGCAGCGCATCGTTGAACGATAATGGTGCCCTGACCCGACCATCCCCGAGGGAATTATAAATGGACATCTCCGAGCTGCTGGCTTTCGTTGTCAAAAACAAGGCCTCCGACCTGCACCTGTCGTCCGGACTGCCGCCGATGATCCGCGTGCATGGCGACGTGCGTCGCATCAACCTGCCGGCACTCCAGCACAAGGACGTTCATGCCATGGTGTACGACATCATGAACGACGGTCAGCGCAAGTTCTACGAGGAAAACCTCGATTGCGATTTTTCGTTCGAGATACCCAACCTCGCGCGCTTTCGCGTCAATGCCTTTGTCCAGCAGCGCGGCGCCGGCGCCGTGTTCCGGACCATTCCGTCTAAAGTACTGAGTCTGGAGGATCTGAAGGCGCCCAAGGTATTTGTCGAGATCGCCAACCAGCCGCGCGGTGTCGTGCTGGTGACGGGACCCACGGGTTCCGGAAAATCGACCACGCTCGCGGCCATCATCAACCATATCAACGAACACGAGCAGGGCCACATCCTGACGGTGGAAGACCCGATCGAGTTTGTCCATGAATCCAAAAAATGCCTGATCAACCAGCGTGAGGTTGGACCGCACACGCTGTCGTTTGCGAACGCCTTGCGTTCGGCGCTGCGCGAAGACCCGGACATCATTCTGGTCGGCGAGATGCGCGACCTGGAAACCATCCGCCTGGCACTGACAGCCGCTGAGACGGGCCATCTGGTATTCGGTACGCTGCATACCAGTTCCGCTGCCAAGACCATCGACCGGATCATCGACGTCTTCCCCGCGGAGGAAAAGGAGATGATGCGCTCGATGCTGTCGGAGTCCCTGCGCGCGGTCATTTCCCAGACGCTGCTGAAAACCAAGGACGGCAGCGGCCGTGCCGCCGCGCACGAGATCATGATCGGCACCCCGGCGATCCGCAACCTGATCCGTGAGAACAAGGTGGCCCAGATGTACTCGGCGATCCAGACCGGCGCGCAGCTGGGCATGCAGACGCTGGACCAGAACCTGCAGGATCTGGTAAAGCGCAACATCGTCTCGGTCGACGAGGCGCGCGGCAAGGCGATGAACAAGGATATGTTCCGCTGAATCCGGCGGATATTTCGGCAACCAACAGGAGCAACGCATGGAACGAGAGCAGGCAGTCAAATTCATGCACGACCTGCTGCGGGCGATGGTCGCGAAAAAGGCTTCGGACCTGTTCATCACGGTGGGTTTTCCGCCGGCGATCAAGGTGGACGGCAAGATGACCCCCGTCGCGCAGCAAACGCTGACGCCGCAGCATACCGCCGACCTTGCGCGCGGCATCATGAATGACAAGCAGGCCGGCGAGTTTGAGGCGACCAAGGAATGCAATTTTGCGGTCAGCCCCGGCGACATCGGACGTTTCCGCGTCAACGCCTTCATGCAGCAGGGGCGCGTCGGCATGGTGCTGCGGACCATCAACACCGCGATTCCGAAGTTTGAGGACCTGAAGCTGCCGCCGGTGCTGAAGGACGTGGTGATGACCAAGCGCGGCCTGGTCATCATGGTCGGCGGCACCGGTTCGGGCAAATCGACGTCGCTGGCGGCGATGATCGGCTACCGCAACGAAAACAGCTACGGCCACATCATCACCATCGAAGACCCGATCGAGTTCGTGCATGACCACAAGAAATGCGTGGTGACACAGCGCGAAGTCGGTGTCGACACCGATTCGTGGAGCGCCGCGCTGAAAAATACGCTGCGCCAGGCCCCCGATGTGATCCTGATCGGCGAGATCCGCGACCGCGAGACCATGGACCATGCGATCGCTTTTGCCGAGACGGGGCATCTGTGCATGGCCACGCTGCACGCCAACAGTGCCAACCAGGCGCTGGACCGGATCATCAATTTCTTCCCCGAGGAGCGCAAGCAGCAGCTGCTGATGGACCTGTCGCTGAACATCCGCGCGCTGGTGTCGCAGCGGCTGATTCCGAAAAAGGACGGCAAGGGGCGTTCGGCTGCAGTCGAGATCCTGCTCAATTCGCCGCTGATTTCCGACATGATTTTCAAGGGAGAAGTGCACGAGATCAAGGGCATCATGGCCAAGTCCCGCGAGATGGGCATGCAGACCTTCGACCAGCACCTGTTTGATCTCTACGAGGCCGGCGACATCAGCTATGAAGACGCGCTGCGCAATGCCGACTCGATGAACGAGCTGCGGCTGATGATCAAACTGAACAGCAAGGATGCCAAGGACAAGGACGTGATGACCGGCATCGAGCACCTGAACCTTGTCTGACCCGCGCCGGCTGCGCGCGGGACAACGCCGGCCCGGGGGCCGGCGTTTTTGTTGATGGCCATTCCCTTTGACGTGCCGACCTGGATGGCCTGTGCGGCCATCGTCGGCGGCGCCTATGTGATTTTCGGCATCACCGCCTTCGGTGCGGCGATGTTCACGGTGCCGGCCCTGTCGTTCTTTTTCCCGTTGAACTTTGTACTGCCGCTGTGCGTGCTGCTCGACGTGTCGGCGGCCTTCGCGCTGGGCTCGCGGTTCTCGCGCGATGCCGACCGCGGCGAACTGAAATGGATGGCGCCCTGTTCGCTGGCCGGCGCGGTGGCCGGCGTCACCGCGCTAGTGACATTGCCGCAGCAGGCGACCATTGCCGCCTTCGGCCTGTTCCTGTTCAGCTATGGCCTGTATTCGCTGTTTGCCGGCGCGCCGCAGGCCGGCATCGCGCGGCATCCCTGGGCGGTCATTTCCGGATTCTGCGGCGGCGCGGCCGGCACGCTGTTCGGCGTCGGCGCGCCGCCCTATGCGATCTACCTGTCGCGGCGCCTGCCCGACAAGACAGTGCTGCGCGCCACGCTGTCGAACATGGTGCTGCTGTCGACCTCGATCCGCGCGTTGGTATTTCTCGCCGGCGGACTGATCCTGTGGGACCGCGTGATCGGCGCGCTGCTGCTGCTGCCGTTCGCGCTGGGCGGCATCTGGGCGGGGCACCGCATCCAGCTCAAGACCTCGCGCGAAACGCTGCTGAAGGTGATCGGCGTGCTGCTGCTGCTGATCGGCACATCGCTGACCGCGCGCGTGTTGCGGAGCTAGACGTTCACGATTTCGCCGGTGCGTCCTTGCGCATGTAGCCTGCAACCAGCTGATATTTGAACAAACGGCATTCCAGCGCGCCGTTGAACAGCGGCGTGCGCCGCGACGCCTTCAATCCGATCAGCTTGGCCAGCCGCAGGTCGCCGGTGAGGATGAACGCAGTCCAGCCGCTGTAGCGCTGTTTCAGAATGTCGCCCAGTTTCGGATACCACGCGGCGAGGTCGTCGAGTTCCTCGAGGCGGACGCCGTACGGCGGGTTGGTGACTAGCAGGCCGGAAGGCAGCGGCGGTTTCGAGTCCTCGAAACTGCACTGCTTCAGCGAGATCATGTCTTCCAGGCCCAGCGCGGCGACGTTGCGGGTGGCGATGGCGATCGCATCGCCACTGCGGTCATATCCGTAAATATTTGTTTTTATTGATTTATTTTCGCGTGCCGCGGCTTGCGCATGCTGCGCCTTCCAGGCCGCGGCGTCGTGGTTGCGCAGCTTTTCGAAACCGAAGCTGCGGCCGAGGCCGGGTGCGCGCTGGCGCGCCATCAGCGCCGCTTCGACAAGGAATGTCCCGCTGCCGCACATCGGGTCGAGCAGCGCCTGGTCCGGCGTCCAGCCGACGAGCTTGAGGATGCCGGCGGCGAGGTTCTCGCGCAGCGGCGCCTCACCGGTCGCAGTGCGCCAGCCCCGCTTGAACAGCGCATCGCCCGAGGTGTCGAGGTAGAACACTGCCTCGTCCCGGGTCAGGAATACATGAATGCGCACGTCGGGCTGGCGGGTGTCGACGTCGGGCCGCAGGCCTTCCGCCTCGCGCAGCACGTCGCAGACGGCGTCCTTCACACGCAAGGTGACGAAGTCGATGCTCTGCAGCGGGCTTTTGATCGCCGCGGTATCGACGCGGATGGTCTGTTTCGGGCCGAACCACTGCGCCCAGCGGATTTTTCGGGCCGCGTCGAAGATGTCGTTCTCGCTGCGGTAACGGCAATGGCCGATACGCCACAGCACGCGGCTGGCGATGCGGCTTTCGAGGTTGACGCGCCGGCATAGCGCATAAGGTCCGCGGAAGCCGGTGCCGCCGTCGGCAGCCTGGATGTCGGCTGCGCCCAGCGCCTTCAGTTCGTCGGCGAGCACGGCTTCGAGGCCGCGCGGACAGGTGGTGAAGAACGTTTCCATATCAGCGCCTTGTCGGGGAGAGCTCGACATAGACCTCGAACTCGATGCGCTGCCACGGGTTGCGCGCCGGTTTCAGTTGCACGATGCGCGCCTTGACCGGCACGCCGCGATCCATTTGCCGCGCAACGTCGCCGTTCTCGCGGCGCGGCACATAACCGAGCATCTGTCCGCGCCATTCGACACGCACGGCATTGGCGTCATGCGGATTCTGCGGCTCCCGCGCCAGTTGCAGCGTATCGCCGACACGCATCATGTCCCACAACCCCTTGCCGTCGTAATACTGGAAACCGGCCAGCGGCGATTTCTGGACGATGATGTACGCATCCGTCGCATGAACGGAAGCGATCAGCGCAACTGCCAGTGCGAGCGGTGCGGCAAAGCGGTGCATGACACCTAAAACGGCTTGAGGACAACCAGGATGACCGTGGCCAGCAGGATCAGCACCGGTATTTCGTTGAACCAGCGAAACCAGACGTGGGAGCGGGTGTTGCGGCCCTGATCGAACCTGCGCAGCAGCCGGCCGCAGGCGTGGTGATAGCCGATCAGCAGCATCACCAGTACCAGTTTGACGTGCAGCCAGCCGCCGTTCAAACCGTAACCCAGCCACAGCCACAGGCCGAAGCCCAGCGCCGGTATGGCGATCAGCGTCATGAAGCGGTAGAGCTTGCGCGCCATCATCAGCAGCCTCGCGTGCGCGGCGGGCTCGTTTTCCATCGCCAGGTTGACGAGGATGCGCGGCAGATAAAACAGCCCGGCGAACCACGAGATTACAAAAAACAGATGGAAAATTTTGACCCACAACATCTTGTTGATGTTACTGTAAAAGCCGGCGACGGGTCAGGGCGAGGGCGATATAAAAACTGCCGCATGCGTAAATCGCCAGTACCGCGACATGCAGTAGCCATGTCACTGGTACTTCGCCGCTGACCAGCGGGCGGGCGAGGCTGACGGCGTGGGTCAGCGGCAGCAACTGCGCGGCGATTTGCGCCGCAGCCGGCAACTGGTCGAGCGGGAAAAACACGCCGCACAGCAGCATCATCGGGGTCACGCACAGCGTGAAGTAGTACATGAAAAAGTCGTAACTGGGCGACAGTGCAGTCATGATCAGGCCGAGCCCGGCGAACGCCAGCCCGGTCAGAAATATCAGCGGCACCACGGCCAGCGCCAGCACCGAGGGCACCAGCCCGAGCGCGGTGGCGACGATCAGCACGGCGCTACCGGAGAGGAAACTTTTGCTCGCGGCCCACACCAGTTCGCCGAGCACCACATCATCCAGCGTCAGCGGCGCGTTGAGTATTGCGTCCCAGGTCTTCTGTACATGCATGCGCGAGAACGCCGAATACATGGCCTCGAAGGATGCGCTCATCATCGTGCTCGAGCAGACGATGCCGGCAGCGAGAAAACCGATGTAGGACATGCCGCCGACATCATCGAGCATGCGTCCCAGGCCGTAGCCCAGACCGAACATGTAGAGCAGCGGGTCGGCCAGATTGCCGAGCATCGAAGGGATCGCCAGTTTGCGCCAGACCAGCAGGTTGCGCCGCCAGACCTGGGAGTAACGCAGGCTGAATTGCGGCAGTGTCCAGTTGCTGGTGGCCATGTCAGTCGCGCAGCTCGCGGCCGGTGAGCTTAAGG
>RPOR01000115.1 GCA_003820645.1 Betaproteobacteria bacterium | reverse complement strand
TCGACTTCCATCGCCCAGCGCGCCGGCACATAACCCGACTTTACCCAGTGATTGACGACCGCGCGGTCCAGCCGGAAACGGCGGGCCACTTCGGCTTGGCTGCCGAACAGGTCAACGAGGCGTTCTGCGCAATTCATCGGCAAGCGGGCAATAGATGTGTGACCAAAGGATCCGGAAACGATGCGCAATGTATCATGGCAAATTAATTTTGACAAGATCGTTTCTGCGGCGAAAACATGCAACAACAGATTGTTTTTAAACAGTTTTTTACCGACGTCCGCTGCTGTGCCGCCGTCTAAGGGTAGCGGTACCGCTTGGGTGTCGCGCACCGTGCAAGCCGGTTTAAGCCGGGAACGCGATCAGCAGATCCGGATCCACAATCGCGGCGGTGCCCAAGGCAGAGTGGGCACGGCCATTGCGGCAACGGCGAACCCGGACGACTACACGCGGGTCATTGCGGCAATCGGTGCAACTGCAGCGGCAGCCGCCGGCGCAGTTGCCGCAACCGGGTTGCAGTGTGGCCTAGGATCGTGCCGGCACCGCCGGTTGATCGCACCGCCATACGGTCGGTTTGGCAGCCTGTGCAACCGGCCGCTATTCGACATCAAAGGCGGTGTCGCCTTCGGCCACTGGGGCACCGGTCGCCGTCACGGCGCCGAAATCGAACAGCGCCCGGTCGAGCAGGTGCGAAGGCCGCACATTCTGCAGGCTGGTGAGTATCGTCTCGACCCGGCCCGGGCTGCGCTTTTCCCATTCGCGCAGCATCGCTTTCATTTCCCTGCGCTTGAGGTTTTCCTGCGAACCGCACAGCGTGCAGGGGATGATCGGGAACTGCCGCAGTTCGGCATACGCCACGAGGTCTTTTTCCTCGCAGTAGGCCAGCGGACGGATCACCACGTTGCGGCCGTCGTCGGATACCAGCTTCGGCGGCATCGCCTTCAGCTTGCCGCCGTAGAACAGGTTCAGCAGGAATGTCTCCAGAATGTCATCACGGTGGTGGCCCAGCGCGATTTTCGTTGCCCCCAGTTCCTGGGCGACGCGATAGAGCACACCACGCCGCAGCCGCGAACACAGCGAGCACATCGTCTTGCCTTCGGGGATCACCCGTTTGACGATGCTGTAGGTATCCTGCTCCTCGATGCGAAACGGCACGCCCAGCTGCCGCAGGTAGTCCGGCAGCACATGTTCCGGGAAGCCCGGCTGCTTCTGGTCGAGGTTAACGGCGACGATGTCGAAACTGATGGGTGCATGGCTGCGCAGACGCAACAGGATGTCGAGCAGCGCATAGCTGTCCTTGCCACCGGACAGGCACACCATCACCTTGTCGCCGTTGCGGATCATGTCGAAGTCGGCAATGGCCTGGCCCACCTGGCGGCGCAGGCGTTTGGCCAGCTTGTTCGATTCGTACACTGCCCGCGGTTTGATGACGGTCACGACGTGCGTTGCAATGTCATTCATGGATTCACGCGATCGAGATGCTGCGCCCGCCGTCGACGGCGATGATCTGTCCGGTAACGTACGGTGCGGTAATCAGAAATTCGACGGCCCTGGCGATATCGTCCGGCTCGCCGGTGCGTTTCAGCACCGTCTGGTTGACGATGCGCTGGCGCTCGACGTCATTTTGCCATGCCGGGTCGTCCGGCCACAGTATCGTACCGGGCGACACACCGTTGACCCGGACCTGCGGCCCGAGTTCGCGGGCCAGCGACCGGGTCAGCGCCAGCAGGCCGCCCTTGGCGGCGTTGTAGACCAGATGATTTTTCAGCGGCAGCTCGGCGTGGATATCGATGATATTGACGATGCTGCCCTGGCCCTTGCGCAACTCGGGCGCTGCCGCCTGCGCGAGGAACAGCGGCACTTTCAGATTGGTGCCGACCAGGTCATTCCACGCCTGCTCGTTGATTCCGCCAACCGGCGTCGGGTAGAACGTCGATGCGTTGTTGACGAGCACGTCGAGCCGCCCGAACGCCGCGAGTGCATCTTTCACCAACCGGGACAGCGCGCCCTGGACCAGCAGATCCGCGCACACCAGCGCCACTGAATTCGCGCGTCGACTGTTCAGGTCGCGCAGCAGCGCCTGCGCATCGGCCGCGGAGCGGTGATAGTGGACCACCACGTTCGCATCTGCAGCATGCAGCCGGCGGCAGATCGCCGCACCAACGCGTCGCGCGCCACCGGTGACGAGTACCACCTTGCCTGCCAGCGCGCCGCTCATGGCATGCCGCTCCGCTCCATCCCCGCTCTGCCAATGATCTCGTAATCCATTGTTTATTTTATCGTATTATTCCCCGATGACTCTCCCGCAGCAGCATACCGGCCTGCCTTTGCCACCCCCAGACGCGCTCGAAGTGAGTGCGCACCTTCATGCGCTGATCGACAGCGAAATCATCGCTGCCGGGGGCTGGATCAGCTTTGCCCGCTACATGGAACTCGCGCTTTACGCGCCGGGCCTCGGCTATTACAGCGCGGGCAGCCGCAAACTCGGGCCCGCCGGGGATTTCGTCACCGCACCGGAACTGTCGCCATTGTTCGGCCGCACGCTGGCCCGGCAGCTGGCAGAACTGATCCGCCAGGGTTTGGCCGACATCCTCGAACTTGGCGCCGGCAGCGGCGCACTGGCGGTGGCGGCGCTCACGGAACTCGCCGCGCTCGACTGCCTGCCGCAGCGCTATCTGATCCTCGAAGTCAGCGCGGATCTGCGCGAACGCCAGCAGTCGCACCTGGTGCAGACGGTTCCGCGATTGGCGGATCGGGTGCATTGGCTGGAGATGTTGCCCGACCGCCTGAACGGTGTGGTCATCGGCAATGAAGTGCTCGATGCGATTCCCGTGCACCGCATCCGCACGGACAAAGGCGCGTTGCTCGAAATCGGCGTCCGCGTCAGCAACAATGAGTTCGCCTCGGCGCTACGCCCCGCCAGCGGCGCACTGGCACAGGCCGCGCACCAGCTCAGCCTGCCCGATGATTACGAGACTGAAATCGGCCCTGCGGCGTCGGCGCTGATCGCCGATCTGGGCCGCCGCCTGGAGCGCGGCGTCCTGCTGTTTATCGATTACGGCTTCCCGGCACACGAGTTTTATCATCCGCAGCGCAATCGCGGCACGCTGATGTGTCACTACCGCCACCATGCGCACGCCGATCCGTTCCTGTGGCCGGGTCTGCAGGACATCACTGCGCATGTCGACTTCAGCGCGATCGCCCTTGCCGGGACGGGACTCGACTTGCTCGGCTATGCGAATCAGGCGCAGTTCCTGATCAACTGTGGCATTACGGAGCTGCTGGCCGCGGTGCCGGCGACAGAAACCGCACGCTACGCACCACTGGCAGCGCAGGCGCAAAAACTGCTGTCGCCGGCGGAAATGGGCGAACTGTTCAAAGTCATTGCGCTGGGTAGGGGTATCGATCCGCCACTGCTGGGTTTCCGCCGCGGCGACAAATCGCACACGCTTTAAGCGCCCGGTGCCGATCCGCTATCATGGATTCCGCCATGACCGCCCGCCGCCACTGCCTGTTGGTCACCGCTGCACTGCTGGCAGCCGGCAATACGCATGGCACGGACGCCCCGGCCGTGGTCCGTGCCCAGTACCTGTGGTCGCAGAATCCGTACGGCCGCATGCTCGAACGCATCCTGCCGCCGTCGATCGAACCGCGGCAACTCCCGGAACCGCAATCGGCCGGTGCCCGGCTCACTGTCCGTTACTGTGTCCAGTGCCATTACCTGCCGAACCCGCAGATGCACACTGCTGAGCGCTGGCGACCGATCATCGAACGCATGGTGTGGCGCATGCGCGGCGAAGGCAACATGGGCGCGTTGATGAAGGAAATGATGGAGAACATCACCGCACCCACCGTGGCCGAGGTTGCCACGCTGGGCGCCTATCTGGAGAAACACGGGCAACGGGAAATCGCCCCGCAGCACCCGGCATTGCGCACCACCGCAGGACAGATGTACAGCATCGCCTGTTCACAATGCCATGCGCTGCCGGATCCGCAGCGCCACACCGCACGCGAATGGCCCGCGGTGGTCCAGCGCATGCAGGAGCACATGGCCTGGGCCAATACCGTGGTCGGCGTCAGCGAGTTGCGGACCAATCCGGTACTCGATACCGCAGAAATCATCCGTCTGCTGCAACGCCACGCACGACAACAGGCCCGCGTTCCATGAAAGCCATGGTGCTCACGACCCCGCGCACCGCCCTGCAGCTGCGGGATTTGCCGCGTCCTGAGCCGGCCGCGCATCAGCTGCTGATCGCAGTCAGCGCCTGCGGCGTGTGCCGCACCGATCTGCACGTGCTCGACGGCGAGCTGACGCAAACCAGGCTGCCGCTGATCCCGGGACACGAAATTGTCGGCCGCGTCGTCAAAAAAGGCATTGCCGTCGAGCGATTCGCGATCGGCGACCGGGTCGGCGTGCCGTGGCTGGGCCATACCTGCGGTACCTGCGCACACTGCCGCGCGGGCCGTGAAAACCTGTGCGACGATGCCCGCTTCACCGGCTACCAGATCGACGGCGGCTATGCCGAGTACACCGTGGCTGACCAGCGTTATTGCTTCGCAATTCCTGACGCCTATGCTGACGCCGCCGCGGCGCCCCTGCTGTGTGCCGGGCTGATCGGTCACCGCGCACTGGTCATGGCCGGTGACGGGCAGCGCCTGGGCATTTACGGATTCGGTGCGGCCGCACACATCGTCGCGCAGGTCGCGCATTACCAGGGCCGTGCCATCTATGCCTTCAGCCGCCCCGGCGATACCGACAGCCAGAACTTTGCGCGCGGGCTCGGCGCAGTCTGGGCCGGCAACTCCGATACGCTGCCGCCCGACGCGCTCGACGCGGCGATCATTTTTGCGCCGGTCGGCGCCCTGGTGCCGCAGGCCCTGCGCGCAGTTCGCAAGGGCGGCACGGTCATCTGCGCCGGCATCCACATGAGCGACATTCCGGCGTTCCCGTACGAAATCCTGTGGGGCGAGCGCAGCATCCGTTCGGTCGCCAATCTGACGCGCGCCGACGCCGAAGCGTTTCTGGCGCTGGCCCCGAAAATCCCCATCCGCACGGCGATACATGCCTACCCGCTGCACCAGGCCAACGAGGCGCTGGCGGACTTGCGCGACGGCCGCTTCAATGGCGCGGCGGTGCTGCAGGTGACACCCGGCGGCTGAGGCATGCGGGCCTGTGCGCTGTTTTCCGGCGACCTGCGCGTGACGCTGCGCTGCCGGTGGCGATCTCGTGCGCACCGGAAACCGACCGCCGGCTGCGGCAGCCGGCCATCGGCGCAGCACCGCTCACCGGCATGTCGAGCAGATCAGTGCCGCCTCACGGCCGAGGGTGATGGTCGGCGGGTTCTAGACCTTCGGCACCGCCATGCCGCGCTGCACCGCCGGCCGCGCGGAAATTTTGTCGAACCAGCGCCTGACGTTGGGAAAGTCGCCGAGATCGGTCTTGTGCCATTCGTGGCGCGCCACCCACGGGTAAGTCGCGATGTCGGCTATCGTGTATTCGCCGGCGGCCAGCCATTCATGGCCGGCAAGTTGTTTGTCGAGCACACCGTATAGCCGCCGCGTTTCATTGACATAACGTTCGATCGCATAAGGCACCGGTTCTTTTGCCGCACGCAGAAAATGGTGCACCTGGCCGAACATCGGACCGACACCACCCATCTGGAACATCAGCCACTGCAGCGCGTCGTAACGACCGCGCACGGCCTGCGGCAGAAATTTTCCGGTCTTGCCGGCAAGGTAAACCAGGATCGCACCGGACTCCATCAGCGTGATCGGCTGACCGTCGGGACCGTCGGCATCGACGATCGCCGGGATTTTGCTGTTGGGATTGATCGCCACGAACTCGGGCTTGAACTGGTCGCCCTGCCCGATGTTGATCGCATGTGTACGGTATCGCAGGCCGCACTCTTCCAGCATGATGGAAACCTTGCGCCCGTTCGGCGTGGTCCAGGTATAGAAATCGATCATCTCAGTCCTTCCTTCCGTTAGTGTCCATTTTCACTCACTTGATTGAAGCCCGCACTGCGGCCAGACGCGCCTGCGCCACCGCCGCCTTGATGTCGGCAGCGGCGGCATAATCACGGGCAACAGCGCCGGCATCGACCGCAAGCGCCGCGTCGTGGGCACGTTGCAGCCGCTGGCGCGCCGGTTCGCTGTCCGGTTCGCCGGCAAGCGCGGCCTGCACCAGCGCCGTGAAACGCTCCGGGCGCCGCCAGGCGTCCGCCGCCTCGAACAACACCAGCAACTCCTCCGCCTCGAGATGCGCGGCATCGGCCAGCGCATTCCCGTGACGCGCCGCAAGCACCCCGAGATCACGGCAGGCCGCCGGCGCCCGCAGTTTCGCGCACAGCGCTTCCACTGCCTCGGGCTCCAGCGCGCGGACAAGCGCGGCAAAACGCACATCCAGCGGCGCCGCCTGTTCCGCAGCAGCGTCCAGAGCGCGCAGTGCTTCATCGGCCCGCCCTTCAGCATACAGCGCATCGAGCTGTGGCAGCACACGCTCCAGCGCGCCGCAGTCGCGCAAAATCGCAAACATCGTTGACGGTTCGCGTTCCAGCAGCCCCTTGGCGAGTTCCTGCCAGACACGCTCGGCAACCAGTGCATCGGCCTCTCCGGCCCGCACCATTTGCGCCATCAGCGCCTGCGTCTCCGGTGCAACAGTGAACCCGAAACGCGCCGCAAAACGCGCTACCCGCAGGATGCGCACCGGGTCTTCGGCAAACGCCGGGCTGACATGACGCAGCACGCCGCGGCTGAGATCCTCGGCGCCGTGGTACGGATCGATCAGGCGCCCCGCCTCGTCGCGCGCCATCGCGTTGATGGTCAGGTCGCGCCGCTGCAGATCCTGCTCCAGCGTGACATCAGGCGCCGCATGGAACGCGAACCCGTGGTAACCGGGTGCGGTTTTGCGTTCAGTGCGCGCCAGCGCGTGTTCCTCATGCGTTTGCGGGTGCAGAAATACCGGAAAATCGCGGCCCACCGGACGGAAACCCCGCTTCACCATCTCCTCGGGCGTGGCACCGACGACGACGTAATCGCGATCCTGCACCGGCAGGCCGAGCATTTCGTCGCGCACCGCGCCGCCCACGACGTAGATTTCAATCGCCATCGCTCAGCGCCGCGCGAGATACCGTTTGTCGTCGAACAGCATGACCCATTGCGGGTAATACGCGACCATCAATGCAATGACCATCCCGGTGATGAAAGCTTCGCCCCAGGCCAGCAGCAGGGCGTAGGGCAGATAGTACTCCGTCAGGTAGGCAAGGGTATACGGGCCCGCGGCAACATGCAGCGCGACTGCGGCAAGCGCGCTTGCGGCCATGGCCAGCGCACCGGTAAAAAATCCGGCACCAAAAATGAATACAAAAATATTTGCGGGCAGGCAGCGCTCGGCAAGCCGGAACAGGGCCCACGACAACCACGCCGGCAGTGCGCCGTTCAGCAGCGCGTTGGCCGGATAGGCCTCAATTCCGGCCATCCCCGTCGCTGCCACGGCCGCGACCACCACATAGAGCGCGAGCTGCGCGAGGCGCGGACCGAACATCAGCGTCAAGATGGTCGCGCCAAGCAGGTGCAGGCCCAGCCCCGGCCTGATACCGGTGCGGATACACCACAGCGTGAACACGACGACGGTCGCGGCGCACCACAGGTTCAAGCGGGCGGGCTGGCGCAATGGTTGCCATGCGCTGCGGGACAGCAAAGGCAGCAGCGTCAGTGCCCAGGCGCCCCAGAGCACGGCCAACCAGCCGGGCGCGAGCAATCCTGTCGTAAGATTCAAGGCAGCGCGGGCGGCAGGCGCGCCGGGACGGGCGCTTCAGCGGCCGGCGCGGCCGCGCAGCTGGTCGTAACGCGCGCGCGGTGTGCGTGTCGCGAGCCATGCCGGAGCGACGGCCTCGAGTGCCTGCGGTTTGATGCCGAACGGAAATGCGCAGTCACATACGCTGTCGATTTCCATCGAGCGCAGATTGTCGCGTGTCATCAGCTTCACCGGCAGCAATTCCATGGCCCACGCCTGAACATAGGACAACCCGCGGTTCAATCCGATGATCGGCCGGTCATGACCGGCAGTTTTGCAGGCATAGGCCACCAGCTCGCGCAAGGTGTAGCACCGCGGTCCGCACAAATCGTAGCTGCGCCCGCAGGTCCCGGGTTCCGTCAGCGCGTGCACGAATGCGGCAGCAACGTCATCGACATATACCGGTTGAAAACGGGCACCGGGGCTCGCCAGCGCCAGCACCGGCAGCATGCTCGCCAGGCCGGCAAACAGGTTCAGAAAATTGTCATCGGGCCCGAAAATCACCGAAGGGCGGAATACCGTCACATCCAGCCCGGCATTCAGCACGATGCGCTCGGCCTCGCCCTTGCTCCGCAGGTAGGCGCTGGGGGCGCCGGACGCGGCAGCCAGCGCACTCATCTGCAATAGCCGCCGCACGTTGGCGGCGCGGCAGGCGGCGACTATGTTGCGCGCGAGTTCGATATGGGCTCCGCCAAAGCCGTGCGGGCCGCGCGCATCATGCAGCACGCCGACCAGATTGATCACCGCATCGCAGCCCTTCACCACCGCCGCCAGCGCGGCGGGATCGTGCACGTCAGCGACCAGCACATCGACGGTGGGCAACACGGTCAGTGCTTTCGCGCGCTCACGATCGCGGGTAGGCACGCGCACGCGGTAACCCTTTGCCGCCAGCTGCCGGCAGAGATGGCGCCCGACAAAGCCGGAGCCGCCGATGACACAGATCTCGGTAATTTGCATCGCCCTATTCTACCCTTCCACCTTCAACAGTCAGCAGGATCAAGGCGTGTCGCCCAGTGATTTCTCGCGGTCGCGCAGCCGCGGCTCAATGACACCGATACGCGCCCTCAGCGATTGCACCTGCTGGCTGAAGTTGTGTGCGTAATAGCTGGAATTGGCCATCACCTGCTTCACGTAATCGCGCGTCTCGCTGAACGGAATGCTCTCGGCATAGATGGCTGCCTCCATCGGCCGGTCGGCACGCCACGCACGGGCCCGTCCGGGTCCGGCGTTGTACGCCGCAGAGGCCAGTACCGGGCTGCCATCCAGCGTGTCGAGCACGTGCCGGAGGTAATACGTGCCAAGACTGATGTTGGTATCGACCTCGGTGACCTGCGACCAGTGCCAGTCCTTGAGCCCAATCTTTTGCGCGACCCAGCGCGCCGTGGCCGGCATCAGCTGCATCAGGCCGCTGGCACCGACACGCGATTTGGCCTGCGCGATGAACCGGCTTTCCTGGCGGATCAGCCCGTTGACCCAGGCTTCGTCGAGGTCGAGCTGGCGGGCTGCCGCCTTGAGCTGGTCGCGGTACGGGGCAAGATAACGCAGGGCGAAATCATGTTCGAACACCGTGCGGTCGGCGGTATTGATCGCGCGGTCATACACCGAATGGCGGCGCGCGAGTTCGGCTGCGGCCAGCAGCTCCCGGTCGCTCAGGCCGCGGATCGCCCACAGCCATTCACGCACCCCTTCGAGCCGTGCGTCCAGCCGGAACAGCGCCAGCGCACGCTGTATGCCCGGCCGTGCAGCAATGGCCGCGATGTCCTCCGCCGCCGGCTTGTAGGTGGATGCCGGACCCTGCACTGCGCCGCCGAGATCCTCGAGCGCGAGCTGGCCGTAGAAATGATATTCGGCCGACAACGGCTTCAGCAGCGCCGCTGCCTCCGCATCGCGGCCCAGTGTTCGCAGCGCACGGGCTTTCCAGTAGCGCCAGGCCGGCGTGTCGGCTTCCTTCGGCGTCATCGCGTCGATCGCGGACAGCACCTCCGGCCAGCGCTGTGCGCGCAGCGCGGCGCGCGCCTGCCATGCCAGTTGCAGGTCGCTCATGCCGGCCGCCTGGGCAAACCAGTCGAGCGCCGCCGGATCATGCCGCATTGCCCCGAAATAACCGATCATGCCCCAGACATAGGCCCGCTCGTCCTCGGAGAAGCGCGGTGCGAGCTTGACCCAGTGCGCCGCCGCCTGCTGCGGAGAGGTGCGCGCGAGGCGGTAGACCGCGAACATCGTCGCCTCGCGCCCGCCGCGCGATTTAAGATCAGCGCGCGCGCTGTTCAGATGCGCTGCCGGATTTCCCGAAATTGCCGACAAGACGCGGGCATCAGGCCCCTGCCCCTTGGGCAGAAACGTCGCGACGTGGTTGGCGAGCCTGACTTGCCCGGCCTCCAGCGCCAGCCGGATCCGGGTCCAGATATCTTCCTTGGACAACAGCTGCGCCTCGATCAACGCCTGAAACAGCGGTTCGCAGCTGCCGGGCAGATCGCGCGCGATGAACCACAACGGGCGTGCTTCACGCAACGCCAGCGTGTCGGTGCGCACACGTGCCTGCAGTGTATAACAGGTCAATTCAAGATCATCATTGACCAGAGCCGGCCGTTCGGCGTCGAACATTTCCCATTGCCCGCTCTTGCCCAGCAGTTTCAGCCAGTCGCGGCGCAGGTAGTCCGAAAGCGGTGTATCGCGGTTGGCAGCCAGCCAGGGCCGGATTTCTTCCGGCGCGCGCGTTTCCAGCTGCGCCTTCAGCCGCCAATACTGCACATAGGGCTCGAGCAGATGGCCCTGGAAGCGCGGCGCGATCTGTTCCAGTCGCTTGCTGTCGCCGCTGCGCGCGGCTTCGCGTGCCGCCTGAAACGCGTCGTCCAGACTCGCCGCAGCGGTGGCACCGGCGATTAGCAGCAAACTTGCGGCGATTGTTGCCCGAAGCCAAAGAAAAATCATAAGATATTGATTATAAACATATTTATGACAAAAACAAGCGGTAGGCCGGATTACGGCTTTCATCGCACCACGGATAACCAACCTGCGCCAGAAAGGCATGAAATTTGGCCTTGTC
>RPOR01000114.1 GCA_003820645.1 Betaproteobacteria bacterium | reverse complement strand
CACGGCAGCTGTTTTTGAGTGCCGGTTTCCTGCTTGAAACTCTGCGGTTTAGGCCGTGCGGCGAACAGCGCTGTATTCGATTCCTGCAAGGCAGCAGCCTGATAAAACCGCGGCCGATATCCGGCTGAAAAATCAAAACCGGCGGAAAACACCCGTGTAAATGGGGTCGGTGCAATTGCTGATGAAGCCACGGTGAAGGCAGGGCGCCGGCAATTTTTCTGTCGCATGCGCCCCATCGATCTGGCCGGGCAGAAAGCCGCGCATGATACAAATCCCGGGTCCGGGAACGGCCGCAGCTACGCCTGCGCCGAATCCGCGCGATCACGCATCCTGAGCACCAGCAGCGCTGCGATGGCAGATACCAAGAGCAGGCCGATGACGCCCATTTGCCAGACAGCACCGCATTCGGACAATGCCAGTTTCCCGGTGCCACAGGCTTGCATGTAACTCACCACAAAGTGTTCATTCATGATGTTCGCTCACGCCAAGTCTGAATGTCGTGGAATACTATGCGATATTGCCTGGCGGAGCGAGGGGTCGAAGGATTCAGGGCGTGTATTTCATTGCCCCGGCACCGGTGCCGGGGCTGCGTTTGCCGGAGCGGCGGCGCCCGCGACAGGCGTTGCAGCAGGCGCCGGTTTTGCTGCTGGCGCTGCCGGTGGTTTCGGAGCGGTGTAGCCGGGAACCGACTGGCGGGGATAGCCGGCGGTGTCGAGCACACTGTCCCAGCTGCTGTCCAGATACCCCTTGAGCTGTTCCTTGCCCACGAACAGCAGCGGTACTTCCATGCCGCCCTCAGTCAGTTTTTTGTAGCCTTCGATATTGTCCTGTGGATTCTTTTGGGTGAACGGAATGCCGCGCCGCATCAAATGGGCGCGCGCCTTGTCGCAGGGTTCGCCGCAGTTGTTGACAAAAAGCGTAACCGGATGGTTTTGCACCGCCTGTTGCAGGCTGTAGGGCAGCTTGGACGTTTCGATGACGCTGCCCCCGACGGAGCGCCGCTCAACCTTCTTAGCGGTAGCGGGGGGTGGTGTGTCACGCCACTCGACCCGACCCTTGTCGTCGACCCAGCGATAAAGTTGTGCTGTTTGTCCCGGGATTGCGATCAGCAGGGCAGCCAGCAAAAAAACGATTCTCGTCATGTGAGCACCTCGCTATAGTTCTGGCCCGGGCCATGTCTGTCATGCGGCCGCGTTCCTGCATGATACCTTGGCCACCGGCATTTTTTTGCACTATGCGGCCTGCGCAGTCATGCCATTGTGGCGCAGCAGGGCGTCGATCTTGGGTTCGCGGCCGCGAAACGCCACAAACGATTCCAGCGCGGGCCGGCTGCCGCCGACGGCCAGCACCTCGTCCCAGAAACGCATCCCCGTCGCCGGATCGAGCACGCCGTTTTCCTCGAACAGGCTGTAGGCATCGGCCGACAGCACTTCCGCCCATTTGTAGCTGTAATAACCCGCCGCATAGCCGCCGGCAAAAATGTGCGAAAAGTTGTTGGGGAACCGGTTGTAATCGGGCGGAAACACGACGGCGACTTCGCGACGTACTTCATCGAGCAACTGCAATGCGGTCTGCGCGCCGGTCGGATCGAAATCGTAATGCAGGCGCAGGTCGAACAGCGAAAATTCGATCTGGCGCATGGTCTGCATGCCGCTCTGGAAGTTTTTTGCGGCCAGCATCTTGTCGAACAGCGTTCTGGGCAGTGCCGCGCCGCTGTCGACGTGGCGGGTCATCGGCTGCACGACATCCCATTCCCAGCAGAAATTTTCCATGAACTGGCTGGGCAGCTCTACGGCATCCCATTCGACTCCGTTGATGCCCGAGACGCCGAGGAAGTCGACGCGCGTCAGCAGGTGGTGCAGGCCGTGGCCGAACTCATGGAACAGTGTGTTTACTTCGTCGTGCGTGAGCAGTGCGGGCCGCGTGCCGACGGGCGGCGAAAAATTGCAGTTCAGGTAAGCAACCGGCGCCTGCGTGCCCTGCGGCGTGGCGCGGCGGGTGATCGCATCGTCCATCCACGCGCCGCCGCGTTTGCTCGGCCGCGCGTAGAGATCGAGATAGAACTGGCCGACCAGCGCGCCGCTGCGGTCGCGGATCGAGAAGAACCGTACGTCGGGATGCCACTGCGGTGCTTCACTCGGCGCGATGGTCAGGCCGTACAGGGTCTCGACCAGCTTGAACATTCCGGGCAGTACCGTGGTCTCGGGGAAGTACTGCTTGACGTCGTTTTCGGAGAACGCGTAGCGTGCTACGCGCAGTTTCTCCGAGGCGTAGGCGTAGTCCCAGGCGGCGAGCTGCGGCATGCCCAGTTCCTTGCGTGCGAACTCCTGCAGTTCGGCAAGATCCCGCTGCGCATAGGGTTTGGCCCGCACTGCGAGTTCGCGCAGAAATTCGAGCACCTGGGCCGGTGTTTCGGCCATTTTCGGTTCCAGCGAATATTCGGCGTAATTGCGGAAGCCGAGCAGCTGCGCCATCTCCCTGCGCAACTGGACGATTTCCGCGATCAGCGACGTGTTGTCGAGTTGGGGGTCGCCGAATTCGGACGCACGGGTGACATAGGCGTGGTACATCCGTTCGCGCAGCGCACGGCTGTCGGCGTACTGCAATACCGGCATATACGACGGCGCGTGCAGCGTGAATTTCCAGCCGGCCTGCGGGTCCGCTGCCGCGCGCGCGGCCTCCTGCACATCATCGGGCAGTCCGGCAAGCTCCGCCGCGTCGGTCGCGATATGTGACCAGGCGTTGGTCGCATCCAGCAGGTTGTCGCTGAAACGGGAGGTCAGTGTTGACAGCCGGTCACGAATGGCCGTGTAGCGTTTTTTGCCGTCCGCGCCCAGTTCGGCGCCGCCGAGCCGGAAATCCCGCAGCTCGTTGTCGATGATTTTTTGCTGTGCCGCGCTGAGCGCGGCGAATCCGGCGCTGGCGCGCAGCGCCTTGAATTTCCGGTACAGCCCTTCATGCTGGCCGAGTTCGGTGTAGTACTGCGTGATCCTCGGCAGGCTGGCGTTATAGGCTTCGCGCAGCTCCGGGCTGTTCATGACGGCGTTCAGGTGCCCGACCTGGCCCCAGGCCCGGTGCAGCCGTTCATTCGCATCTTCCAGCGGGCCGACGAAGTTGTCCCAGGTCGGTGCTGCGGGATCGGCGGTGAGGCGCGCGATCAGGGCGCGGCCTTCGTCGAGCAGCAGTTTAACGGCCGGCGCGACATGGTCGGGTTTGAAATCGGCAAAACGGGGCAGTCCCGAAAAATCGAGCAAGGGATTCATGATGGGCTTCTGCATGGAAGTGGCCAATGAGACCACGGACTCAGCGGTTAGTTTAACAGGCCGGCGCCGGATGAACGCCCCGGATTAATCATAACTAATTGTTTTTATTGACTATTTTTTTCGTAAACCAAGGTGCCGCCGACCAGTGTATGGGTTACGCGTCCGCGCAGTTCGATGCCTGAAAACGGCGTGTTCTTCCCCTGGCTGCGAAGGGTGTCGGCGCCGATGCGCCAATGGCAGTCGGGATCGAACACGCAGATGTCCGCCACGCTGCCCACCGACAGGTGTCCGGCGTCGATGCCGAGCAGGACCGCCGGTTTGATCGTGATGCGCTCGAGGGCGGTGGCGAGTCCAAGGCCGGATTCTGCGGCCCACTTTAACGCCAGCGGCAGCAGCAGTTCGACCCCGGTGGCACCGGGCTCGGCTTCCGAAAACGGCAGTTGCTTGGCGTCTTCGTCGACCGGCGTGTGATCGGAACACAGTGCGTCGATCGTGCCATCAGCCAGCCCCGCGCGCAGCGCATCTCGGTCGCGCCGGCTGCGCAGCGGCGGCTTCAGGTGGCAGTTCGCATCGAAATAGCCGATATCCAGCTCCGAGAGGTGGGCGTGGTGGATGCCGATATCGCAGGTGACCGGCAGCCCTTGCGCCTTGGCATCACGCACCAGGGCGACCCCCTCAGCCGATGACAGCCGGGCGACGTGGACGCGCGCACCGGTTGCGCGAGCGATGATCAGTATCGTCGACAAGGCGATGACCTCTGCGGTCACTGGAATCGACGGCAGACCGAGGCGGGTTGCCACCTCACCGTCGTGGGCAACGCCGAGGTGTGACAGCGCCGGATCCTGCGGCCGCAGCCAGACCGGAAAGCCGAAGGTCGCGGCATACTCCAGCGCATGCATCAGTACCTGGTTGTCGGCGAACGGTGCCTCGGCCTGGGAAAAGGCGACGCAGCCGGCGTCGCGCAATTCCGCCATTTCCGTCAGCCGCGCCCCTTTCAGCCCGACGGTCAGCGCGCCCACCGGATAAACATGGGCCAGGTTCAGGTTTTTGGCGCGGTACTTCAGCATTTCGACCAGACCCGGCTCGTCGAGCGGCGGGTCGGTGTCGGGCGGGCAGGCAAGGCTGGTCACCCCGCCGGCGATGGCGGCGTCCATCTCGGATTCGAGAGTCGCCATGTATTCATAGCCGGGCTCGCGCAGCCGCACCGCGAGATCGACCAGCCCCGGGCAGATCACGCGGCCGGCGGCATCGATGGTGCGGTTGGCAGCGAAATTGGCAGGCGCATGGCCCACCGCAACGATTTTGCCCGCGGCAATGTAGATGTCGCGCTGCGCATCGATGCCGTTCTTCGGGTCGATCAGGCGGCCGTTCTTGATGTGGATTTTCATCGCGCGTCAGTTACCTGCCAGTATGCTCATCACTGCCATGCGGATGGCGATGCCGAAGGTCACCTGCGGCAGGATCACCGACTGCTTGCCGTCGGCCACGCTGGAATCGATTTCGACGCCGCGGTTCATCGGCCCCGGATGCAGCACGATCGCATCCGGCTTTGCCAGCGCCAGCTTGTCGTCGGTCAGGCCGTAATATTTGTAGAACTCCTGCGCCGAGGGCAGCAGTGCGCCGTTCATGCGTTCATTCTGCAGACGCAGCATCATCACCACGTCGACATCCTTGAGGCCCTGGCGCATGTCGGGATAAACCTGCACCCCGAGCCTGGCGACTTGCGTCGGCAACAGGGTTTTCGGACCGATCACCCGGATCTCCGGGCAGCCCAGCGTGGTCAGGGCGTGGATCTGGGAGCGTGCAACGCGTGAGTGCAGGATGTCGCCGACAATCGCCACGCGCAGGTGCGTGAAATCGCCCTTGTAGTGGCGGATCGTGAACATGTCGAGCAGGCCCTGCGTGGGGTGTGCATGACGTCCGTCGCCGGCGTTGATGACATGGATATCCGGCGCGACATGCTGCGCAATCAGGTACGGGGCGCCGCTGGCGGCGTGGCGCATGATGAACATGTCGGCCTGCATCGCTGCCAGATTGGCTACGGTGTCGAGCACCGACTCGCCCTTGCTTTGCGAGGAAACGTTGATCGCGAGATTGATTACATCCGCCGACAGCCGCTTGGCGGCGATCTCAAAGGTCGTGCGGGTACGGGTCGACGGCTCGAAAAACAGGTTGAACACGGCCTTGCCCCGCAACAACGGCACTTTCTTGACTTCGCGTTGCGTGACGCCGACGAACGATACGGCGGTGTCGAGTATCTGCCGCAGCACGTCGGCCGGCAGGCCTTCCAGCGACAGCAGGTGATGCAGTTCGCCGTTTTTGTTGAGCTGCGGGTTCGCGGGGTTCAGCCACATTGCGGATCAGTCCCCGCCCAGCCGCAGACTCAGTTTGCCCTGCGCATCGCGTGCCAGTTCAACGCGTTCATCAGGGCCGATGACGATGCTGGCGCCGGTGAAGTCTGCCGCGATTGGCAGTTCGCGTCCGCCGCGATCAACCAGCGCTGCCAGCCGGATGCTGGCCGGACGGCCGTAATCAAACAGTTCGTTCATTGCTGCACGGATGGTGCGGCCGGTATAGAGCACGTCGTCGACAATCACCACAGCGCAGTCGTCGATGTCGAACGGAATGTCGGAGCTCTTGAGGTTGCGACGCAGGCCCTTCTTGCTGAAGTCGTCGCGGTAGAACGAAATGTCGAGTGTGCCCAGCGGCAGCTGGATGCCGAGCGCCTGATGCAGCCGTTCAGCGAGCCACACGCCGCCGGTATGAATGCCGACCAGCCCGGTGTTCGGCCCGACGGCGGGCCGCATCCGGTCGATCAGCGATGCGAGCAGTTGCTCGGCATCTGGCAGCGGTTGTTTAGCCGGCATGGCGGGCCGTAGCCTAACACAATCGGCACGCCTCTAGAATGCCGGCGCCGGACTCAGGCCGGATTTTGCGGCATTGTCGTGAACCAGGTGCGGAGGATCTCGGCCGCGGCGGCGGCGTCGAGCAAAGCGGCGCGTTTGCCGGCGCGCACACCGCTGGCCCGCAGCGCAGACTCGGCCGCGGACGAGGTCAGCCGCTCATCGACAAACGCTGTGGCAATGCCGAAGCGGCCGGTCAGGCGCTGGCCGAAGCGCCGTGCCAGCCGCCCGGTCTCGTGGACTGCGCCATCGGCGTGGGCGGCGACACCGACCACCAGCAGCACGGGCCGCCATTCGGCAATCAGCGCGGCGATGGCTGCGAAACGGCTGTGGTTGTCCTCTGCGGTGATCACGGTCAGCGCATGGGGTATGCCGAGCTCGATCTCGCCGACAGCGACCCCGATGCGTTTCTCCCCGAAATCGAACGCCAGCACCGCGCCGTGCAGCGGGCGGTTCACGCGTGTCCGGCCACGTCCGACAGATTGGCGTAATCGACGCCGAGTGCATGCATCGCGGCCGCAAGCCGCTCTTCGGCCGGCATGTCGAACAGGATGTCAGTGCGCGCGGGCACGGTCAGCCAGGCATTCTGCGCGAGCTCGTGTTCGAGCTGTCCCGGCGCCCACCCGGCGTAGCCGAGCGTGACCAGGATCTGCCGCGGCCCCGCGCCGCGGGCGACGGCCTCAAGGATATCCCTGGACGTGGTCAGGCCGATCTCGGTTCCGACCGCGAGCGTCGATTGCCAGATTCCCACCGGCTGGTGCAGCACAAAGCCGCGGTCGACCTGAACCGGGCCGCCGAAGTGCACCGGTACGGAATGGAAGGTGTCGTCCCTCGGGGTGATCTTGACCTGCTCGAGCAGTCCGTGCAGGTTCATGTCGGTCGGCCGGTTGACAATGATGCCAAGCGCGCCGTTCTCATTGTGCTCGCAGACCAGCGTCAGCGTCTTGGCAAAGTGGGGATCGACCATCGCAGGCATGGCGATCAGAAAGTGCTGTGTGAGGTCGACGCTGTTCATGGGCTGTGCCACTATTGTAAAGCCGGGGGGCGACAGCGACAATTGAATCTCCCCGACGGAAATTCCCGATGAGCCGTTTTGACAGTGCGCTGATGTGGTTCCGCCGCGATTTGCGCTGTGCGGATAACGCCGCGCTGTATGCCGCGCTTAAATCGGCCCGTCGCGTCTATTGCGCTTTTGTCTACGACACCGAAATTCTCGATGCGCTGCCATCGCGCGCCGATCGCCGTGTCGAATTCATCTGGCAATCCGTCGCAGAACTCGGCCGCGAACTGGCTGCGCGCGGCGGGGGCCTGATTGCACTGCACGGCTCCGCGCGGTCGGCCATACCCGGATTTGCTGACACCCTCGGCGTGCACGCGGTGTACGCGAATCATGACTACGAGCCCGAGGCGGCGGCGCGCGATGCCGCAGTGGCGCAAGCGCTGAAGCGCGCCGGCATCGAGTTCCTGACGCGCAAGGATCAGGTGATCTTCGAGAGGGACGAGATCCTGACGCAGGGCGGCACGCCGTTCTCGGTGTTCACACCGTACAAGAATGCCTGGCTGAAAAAGCTTGCCCCGTTTTTTCTGAAGGCCTATCCGGTGGAGTCCTATGCCGCGAACCTGGCGCGGACGCCCGATCAGCGGCTACTGCCGTCGCTCGCCGATCTCGGTTTCAGGGCAACCAATTTGCAGGGACTGGGCATCGCCGGCGGCGCGGCCGCCGCGCAAAAGCTGTTCAGGGATTTTCAGCCGCGCATGGCGCGCTATCGGGAAAGTCGCAACTTTCCGGCGCAGAAGGGGCCTTCGTACCTGTCGGTGCATCTGCGCTTTGGCACGATCTCCGTTCGCCAGCTGGCGCGGGCGGCGTGGCAGGCGACAAGTGATGGCGGCGACGGTGCCGCAACCTGGTTATCGGAGCTGATCTGGCGCGATTTCTATTTCATGATCCTCCACCACCATCCGCGCGTGGTGTCGCAGGCTTTCAAGCCGGCATACGATGCCATCCGCTGGCCCAATGATCCCGCGCTGTTCGCCGCCTGGCGCGAGGGGCGCACCGGTTATCCGATCATCGACGCCGCGATGCGCCAGATCAACCAGACCGGCTATATGCATAACCGGTTGCGCATGATTGCCGCTTCGTTTCTGGTCAAGGACCTGCTGGTCGATTGGCGCTGGGGTGAGAAATATTTTGCCGAAAACCTGAATGATTTCGATCTGGCCGCGAACAACGGCGGCTGGCAGTGGGCGGCGTCGACCGGCTGCGATGCGCAGCCATACTTTCGCATTTTCAATCCGGTGACACAGTCTGAAAAATTCGACCCTGACGGCGTATTTATCCGCAGATACATACCGGAGCTGGCGCGCTGCGTCGGGCGCTCGATACACGCGCCGTGGACGATGTCGCCGGACGAGCAGCGCCTGGCCGGAGCGGTGATCGGGCGCGATTATCCGGCGCCCGTCGTCGACCATGCCGCGGCCCGCCTGCGCGCGCTCGAACTGTTCAAAGCGGTGAGGACCTAGGTTTACTTGCGCCAGAAAGCCGGCGTAAAGACCACCAGAAGCGCGAACAACTCGAGACGGCCGAGCAGCATGGCAAAGGCCAACACCCAAGTCTGAAAGTCGGTCAGCACGGCAAAGTTCGTTGCCGGGCCGACCTGGTGTAAGCCGGGCCCGATATTGTTCAGTGACGCGACGACTGCGGAAAACGCGGTCATCGCGTCGAGTCCGGACCAGCCGAGGATCAGGGTCATGGTCACCAGCAGGGCCACCCAGACAAAGAAAAAACCGAGCACTGCAAACACCACCGGATCGGCGATGACCTGACCCGCCACCTTTACAGGGTTCACCGCGCGGGGATGGGCAAGGCTTTTGATTTCCCGGTACACCTGCCGGTACAGAATGACCGCGCGCATCATTTTGATGCCGCCGCCGGTGGATCCCGAACAGCTCAGAAAAGTGCCAAGGAAAAGTATCCACAGTGGGGCGAACACCGGCCACAGGTTGTAATCTGCCGTGGCGTATCCGGTGGTGGTGCCGACGGAAATGATGTTGAACGCCGCGTAGCGGACTGCCGCCAGAAAATCCGGGTACACGCCGGCGTTGTGAAGCAGGATGGCGATGCCGGTGATGCTGGTGACGATCACCAGGATGAAATAGCGCGCTTCCGTGTCGCGCGCGTATGGACGCAGGCTTTTAGAACGCCAGACCAGGAAGTGGGTTGCGAAGTTGAGGCCGGCGACGATCATGAAGCAGATGGCTACCAGCTCCACCGCGGGCGAGTCGAAATAGCCAAAGCTCGCGTCGTGCGACGAAAAGCCGCCCAACGAAAGGGTCGTGAAGCTGTGCATCATCGCGTCCAGCGGACCCATGCCGGCGGCGTGGTAGGCGTAGCCGCAGGCGACGGTCAATGCGGAATAAATCAGCCACAGTCCCTTCGCCGTCTGGGTTACGCGCGGTGTCAGTTGTTCATCCTTCATCGGCCCCGGAATTTCGGCCTTGGAGATCTGGCGCCCGCCGACACCCAGCATCGGCAGGATGGCGACCACCAGTACGATGACACCCATGCCGCCCAGCCATTGCAGTTCCGCGCGCCATACGTTGACGGACGGAGGCAGCAGATCCAGTCCGGACAGCAAGGTTGCTCCGGTCGCCGTTAGTCCGGAGGTGGCCTCGAAGTAGGCGTCGGTGAACGACAGTCCGGGTATCGTCAGCAGCAGCGGCACCGACGCGAACAGCGCGCCGCCCGACCAGACAATGACCACCAGCAGGATGCCTTCACGCAGACTGAGTTCGCGCTTGTGGCGCCGCGTCAGCAGCCAGAGCATTGCACCCGCGGCAAAATTGAGCGCCATCGACAGGATCAGGGCATCGGCCGCGCCGTCTTGCAGCACCAGCGATATCCCGATCGGGAGCAGGTAAGTCAGACTCATCGCCATCGCGATCAGACCGGCCACGGGGGAGATGGTCAACAGCCAGGCCATGCCCTGTCAATTAATTCCGGTGATCGGCCGCACGGCGCCGCAGGCATAAAATTGCAAGCATATTCCCCGCAGCTGCAATTTCAAAGGAAGCCGATATTGACCTGGAACAGCTTCTCGATCTTGGGCACGATGCGTTTGTTGATCGCGAACACGATGACATGGTCTTCAGGTTCGATCAGGGTGTCGTGGTGCGCGATCAGTACCTGGTGCTCCGGTGCCTTGCCTTCGTCGGAATCGTGCCGGTGTGTGCGCACGATGGCACCGATGGTGGCCCCCTTGGGCAGGTCCAGTTGCTCGATGCGGCGGCCGACGACCTTCGAGGACTTCGCATCGCCGTGGGCTACCAGTTCCAGCGCTTCAGCCGCGCCACGGCGCAGGCTGTGCACCGCAACGCAGTCGCCGTGCCGCACGTGGGAGAGCAGGGTGCCGATCGTGGCCTGCGCCGGAGAGATGGCGATATCGATCTGCCCCGCCTGTACCAGGTTGACATATGAACTGCGGTTGATCAGCGCCACCACCCGCCGCACCCCCATGCGTTTGGCGAGCAGCGAGGACATGATGTTGTTTTCGTCGTCATTGGTCAGCGCGCAAAACACATCCATGTCGCCGATGCTCTCCGCCTGCAGCAGTTCTTCGTCAGTGACGTCGCCGACCAGTACCAGGGTGGTGCGCAGTTGGGCGGCGAGTTTCTCCGCACTGGCCCTGCTGTATTCGATGATCTTTACGTCGTAGCGGTCCTCGATGGACTTGGCGAGCCGCTGTCCGATATTGCCACCGCCGCCGATCATTACCCGCTTGACCGGCTTATCCATGCGGCGCAGCTCGCGCATGATGCCGCGGATGTGCTCGGTGGCAGCGATGAAGAACACCTCGTCGCCCGCCTCGATTACCGTCGTGGCATCCGGGAT
>RPOR01000113.1 GCA_003820645.1 Betaproteobacteria bacterium | reverse complement strand
TCCTGTTACATCCGGCCGATCGCCTTTTTCGGCTCGGAGAAAATGGGCGTGTCGCCGAAGGGTGCCAGCGTGCATGTCGCGATCGCCGCCTGGCCGTGGGGCGCCTATCTCGGCACCGACGCACTGGAAAAAGGCATCCGCGTCAAGACGTCATCCTATGCGCGCCACCACGTCAACGTGTCGATGTGCCGCGCCAAGTACTCGGGTACCTATGCCAATTCAATCCTCGCCAACCTCGAGGCCACCGAGCACGGCTATGACGAAGGACTGCTGCTCGACGTCGACGGTTTCGTCGCCGAGGGTTCGGGCGAAAATCTGTTCATGGTCAAGAATGGCAAGCTCTACGAACCGGAACTGACCAGCGCGCTGATCGGCATCACCCGGGACTCGATCATCACGCTCGCGCAGGAAATGGGCTACGACGTTTCTTCAAAACGCATCACCCGCGACGACCTGTACATCGCTGACGAAGCCTTCTTCACCGGCACTGCGGCGGAGGTGACGCCGATCCGCGAAGTCGACGGCCGTACCATCGGCGATGGCAGGCGCGGCCCGATCACAGCGCGCCTGCAGAAGAAATTCTTTGAGTGCGTGAACGCGAAAGCCGTCGAGCATCGCAACTGGCTGTCGCCGGTAGCCGCCTGACACGACCATGACCGAACCCGTCGAAAACAAGTCGCGGCTGATCGAGGTCACCGCCGCAGATCTGCCGCTGCATTGTCCGACGCCGGCGATGCTGCTGTGGAATGCCCATCCGCGGGTATTTCTACCGATCGAGACCACCGGCGAAGCGCTATGCCCGTACTGCGGCACCCGCTACACGCTGAAGGGCGGCGCGGCCGCCGGGCACCACTGAGCGATGGGCGCGGATGCCGTTCCGCGCGCATCGCCAGGGATGAACATCCTCGTTGTCGGTCCGTCCTGGGTCGGTGACACCGTAATTTCGCAGTCATTGCTGAAACTGCTGAAGCAACGCGACCCATCCGCGCAGATCGACTATCTCGCACCGCCGTGGACCCTGCCGCTGCTCGCCCGCATGCCCGAGGTCCGGCAGGGCATCATCAATCCGTTCGGCCACGGCGCACTGCAACTGGCCGCACGGCGGCGCCTCGGCCGCGAATTGCGGCACGGCGCCTACGATCACGCGCTGGTACTGCCCAATTCCTGGAAGTCGGCCCTGATTCCGTGGTTTGCGGGCGCCCGACGGCGAACCGGCTTCCGTGGCGAAGCGCGCTGGGGGCTGCTCAATGACCTGCGGGTACTCGATCAACAGGCGCTGCCGCGGATGGTGCAGCGCTTTGCGGCGCTGGCATTGCCGGCCGGTGCAGCGTTGCCGTCATCGCTGCCGCTGCCGATGCTGCAATCGACCGCCGCACAACAGCAGCAGTTGCTGGCACGGCTGGGACTCGCCCCGGGTAAGCCGGCTGTCGCGTTCTGCCCGGGTGCCGAGTACGGTCCGGCGAAGCGCTGGCCGGAAGCCCACTTCGCTGCACTGGCACGGCTGCTGGCGGCGCGCGGCATTGCAGTCTGGCTGGTCGGCTCCCCGAGGGATCATGCGGTCGCGAAGACCATCGCCAGCGCCAGCGCGGGCGCCTGTATCAATCTCTGCGGCAAGACCGATATCGCCGAAGCGGCCGATCTGCTGGCCGCTGCCCGGGCAGTGGTCACCAACGATTCGGGGCTGATGCATGTCGCGGCTGCGGTCGGGCGACCGGTGATCGCACTCTACGGTTCAAGTTCACCGCAGTTCACGCCGCCGCTCGCCGCCGACGCACAGATCATCACACTCGGGCTGGAATGCAGCCCGTGCTTCGAACGCACCTGTCCGCTCGGTCATTTCAGGTGTCTCAACGACCTTGCACCCGAACGCGTTTTTGCAGCCATTGATTTTGCTAGAATCGGCGCCTGATCCCAGGGCCTGTTAACCATTACTTCGTGAGATGCGTTGTGGCCAAAATCGTCAGTGGCAAGGCGCTTGCCGCGGCTCATATCGAGAATATGAGCGAGGCGAGCAACGCAGCCAGTGGCGATTTTGGCCACAACCCGGAGGGACGGGACGATTTGGCCCCAGGCCATTGTCGCACCTTCGCTTATTTGCCGACGGGCACACCGCGCTCAGTGCTCCGCGCCCTGTGGCCAAATCGTCGCCGTCGCACTCATGAAGTAATGGTTAACAGGCCCCAGGAACTGCCGTGAAAAAAACGCTGTTCGCGACGCCGCAGGACGCCGAAGCGGCTTTTTATGACGCCTTGGTCAAGCGCGACCTCGAGGCCATGATGGAAGTCTGGTCGGACGATGACGACAGCTATTGCGTGCATCCCGGCAGCGCACGCATCTGCGGGGTCGAGCGCATCCGCGACTCGTGGCGGCAGATTTTCGCCAGTGGCCAGGACCTGCGCTTCAGCCTGCGCGAGCAGCAACTGATCCACACCATGATGCTCGCGGTGCACAGCGTCTACGAGCACATCTCGATTGCCGGCGAACCGCGCGCGCGACCACCGATGATCGCCACCAACGTCTATCAGCGCACCGAGCGGGGCTGGCGCATGGTTGCACACCATGCCGCACCCGCACCGGCCTCGGTACGCGCAGAGCCCGACGGCACGCCAGTCAGCAAAACACTGCACTGAACCGGCGCCGTAGCCCGTACCCGCAATCCCTGTCCGCATAGCGGATTCCTGCCCGCAGTTGCGCGGTGCATCAGCTATACTTTTGCAGTCCGTTTAATGGACACCCGCGCTTCCTCGCTGACACACCGCGCCTGAAGCCGCTACCGCAGGCCATGGCCTGCCACATCACAGCCGATAAACCATGCCTGCTCAGCAATCTGCCACGGAACTCTCGCTGCCGCCGCGCAGCCGCAAGCCGCGCCGCCGCGGCATCACCTCGATGATCGACTTCGGCCCCGACACGTTTGGCTGGACCGGTGGCGAGCGCGGCATTGCCGATTTGCTCGATGTTGCCGCCGAATACATCGACTACGCCAAGATCTACGCGATGAATGCACTGCTGATCCCGGGAGAAGTGGTCAAGCGCACGACGAAGCTCTACCTCGACGCCGGGGTGATGCCCTTCGCCGGCGGCATCCTGTTCGAATACGCCTGGCACCGCAACGAAGTTGCCGGCCTGGTCGCGCTGCTGAAGCGGCTCGCCATTCCCGGCCTGGAAATTTCCGAGAACTACGTGACTCTGACGGAAGACGAGCGCGCGCGCATGATCGAGCGCTTCCAGAAAGAAGGCATCAAGGTGGTTTACGAATTCGGCCGCAAGAATCCGGAAGATCCGCTGAGCCTCGACTACCTCGAAGGCATCGTGCGCTCGGTTGCCGCCCAGGGCATCCATCACGTCACTGTCGAACAGTGCGAAATGGACCTGCTCGCCAAGGATTCGCCGAACCGCCTGAAGGCGCTGTCGGCCCAGGATTGGTTCGACCATGTGGTCATCGAAGCCGACCCGTACCGTTTCCCGCAGCAACACGTGCAGATGCTGCGCGACTTCGGCCGCGACGTGAATCTCGCCAACATCGCGCCGGGCCAGGTGCTGCGCCTCGAAGGTTTCCGCCAGGGCGTCGGCCGTGCCGTCAACTATTCGCTGCTGTCGGGCGATGACTCGCGACCCGCAGGGATCGACCGTTAGTTTATAAGTGATTGTTTTTATGTATATTTTCAGAGACCGCTCATGAGTACAACGAATTTCGGCAATGCTGATGTCATCGTCGTCGGCGCCGGCAACGCCGCCGCCTGCGCCGCCCTCGCCGCGCGCGAGTCCGGCGGCCGCGTGATCATGCTCGAAGCAGCACCGATCGAGGAATGCGGCGGCAACAGCCGCTACACCGCGGGCGCGATGCGCGTACTGTTCAACGGCGTGGAGGATCTGCGGCAGCTGGTCCCCGACCTCACCGACGACGAGATCAAGAACACGGACTTCGGCACCTACACCGCCGACCAGTTCTACGACGACATGGGCCGCATCACCCAGTACCGCACCGATCCCGACCTCTGCGAAATCCTTGTGTCGCGCAGCCTCGAGACGCTGACGTGGATGCGCAAGAAAGGCGTCAGGTTCCAGGCGAGCTTTGGCCGCCAGGCAATGAAAGTGGACGGCAGGTTCAAATTCTTTGGTGGCCTCGCCGCCGAAACCTGGGGCGGCGGTCCCGGGCTCGTCGAAAACGAGCACAAGGCCTGCGAGCGCGAAGGCATCACCATCCATTACGAAACGCCGGCCACTGGACTGATTACCGACGACAACGGCACAGTCATCGGCGTCAAAGCAAAACACAAAGGCAAGAATGTCGAGATTCGGTGCAAGGCCGTGGTGCTCGCCTGCGGCGGCTTCGAATCCAACGCCGAAATGCGCACGCGTTATCTCGGCGCCGGCTGGGACCTCGCCAAGGTGCGCGGTACCCGCTTCAATACCGGTGCCGGGATCCGCATGGCGCTCGAAGCCGGCGCGCTGCCCTACGGCCACTGGTCGGGCTGTCATGCCGTTGGCTGGGACATGAATGCACCGGCCTTCGGCGACCTCGCCGTCGGCGACAATTTCCAGAAACACAGCTACCCGATCGGCATCATGATCAACGCCAACGGCGAACGTTTCGTCGATGAAGGCGCGGATATCCGCAACTATACCTACGCCAAATACGGCGCCGTGGTCCTGAATCAGCCCGGCATGTTTGCGTGGCAGGTCTTCGATGCGCAGTCGATTCCGCTGCTGCGCGATGAGTACCGCATCAAGCAGGTCACCAAGGTGCGTGCCGACACGCTGGAGGAACTGGTGACCAAGCTCGACGGCGTCAACGCCGAAGCCTGCCTGCGCGAGATCAAGGCCTACAACCAGGCCGTGCGCACCGACGTGCCATTCAACCTCACGGTCAAGGACGGTCGCCGCACCGAGGGACTCAGGATCAACAAGTCGAACTGGGCGCTGACCATAGAGCAGCCCCCGTTCGAAGCCTATGCCGTGACCTGCGGCGTGACGTTCACGTTCGGCGGGGTCAAAGTGAACAATGAGGGCAATGTCGAAGACACCGCCGGCAAACCGATCCCCGGGCTGTACGCCGCCGGCGAGATGGTCGGCGGGCTGTTCTATCACAACTACCCGGGCGGCACCGGCCTCACCTCCGGCGCCGTGTTCGGCAAGCTCGCCGGTGGCAGCGCCGGCGCGTACGCCAGGGCCTGAAGCGGCCCGATGTTCCAGACTGTGAAAACCCGCGTTGCGCCCGACAAGCCCGGGCGTAGAATCCCCCGCACGACCCACCGAAGGAGCCCGTCATGAACGCACCCGCCGTGATCATCAACAAGCCTGTCCGCGAACAGGTCAGCAAGGAAGAATGGGAAGCCCGTGTCAATCTCGCCGCCTGCTACCGCCTGATGGCGCAATACGGCATGGTCGAGATGGTCGCCAACCACATTTCGGTGCGCGTGCCGGGAACGCACAACGAATTCCTGATCAACCCGTACGGCATGCTCTACGAGGAAATGACGGCCTCATCGATGCTGAAAATCGATCTCGAAGGCAACGTCCTTTTCAATGCGACCGAGTACGGCGTCAACCAGGCCGGCTTCGTGATCCACAGTGCGGTGCACGCCGCGCGCCACGACGTCGAGTGCATCATCCACACCCACACGCTGCCCGGCATGGCCGTCTCCGCAATGAAATGCGGCATCCTGCCGATCGCGCAGTCGTCGATGCGCTTTCTTGACATCGCCTACCACGACTACGAAGGCGTCGCGCTGCGCCTCGACGAGCGTGAGCGCCTGGTGCAGAACCTCGGCAACCGCGAAGCGATGGTGCTGCGCAACCACGGCCTGCTGACCGTCGGCGCCAGCATCCCCGAGTGCTTCAACAACATGTACCGACTCGAGCGCGCCTGCGAGCTGCAGGTGATGGCGTTGTCGTGCAATACCGAACTGCAAATGCCGCCGGCGGAAGTCACCCAGTACACCAACAACATGATGCTGCCCGGCGTGCGCCGCCGCTTCGGCCTGCTCGAGTGGCCCGCCCTGCTGCGCAAGCTGGATCGCGTCGACCCGTCCTACCGGGACTGAGCTGGCACCCGCAAAGAAAAGGGCCCCGCGGGGCCCCTTTTTTTCCGACTGCTCGTCGTTACTTCAGCAGCCGGATCGCAAACGGATACTTGTAATGTTCACCTTTGGACACGGCGACTGCGGCCAGTATGCAGAACACCAGATTGGCAATCAGCAGCAGCGGCATCAGCAGCATGCCGATCAGCACGAACATCAGTATCCACGCCACGACGAACGCAATCAGCATCGTGATCTGGAAATTCAGCGCCTCCTTGCCCTGTTCGTCGACGAATGCCGACTGGTCCTTCTTGATCAGCCAGATGATCAGCGCACCGACAAAGCCGGACACGATGCCCAACAGGTGGGCCAGCATTGCCAGGTTGCGATCGTCAACGCTTGGGGTCTGTGCCACAGGATCGTTCATGGTCGTGTCTCCCTGTCATGGTTATTGCTGCGTTACCCGATGAAGCGGCATCTGGCGCGTTTTTCGTGCGATTGTGGCATGAGCGTACACCCGGCGTAAACCCGCCGGCTCAAACCGCTTACCATTGCGCCATGGACGCATCGCATCCCGCATACCGGGCACCGTTCTGGCTGCCGGGCGGCCATCTGCAAACGCTGTATCCGGCCCTGCTGGCACCGCGCCCGGCCGTCCGCTACCGCCGCGAACGCTGGGACACGCCGGACGGTGACTTCATCGACGTGGACTGGACCGAACAGCAGAATCGGGAATCGGGGAGCAAGGAGCGGCAGCGGCCGCTACTGGCACTGTTCCACGGACTCGAGGGCAGTTCGCGCAGCCATTACGCGCGCGCGCTGATGCACGCAGCTGCGCAACGCGGATGGCTGGGCGTGGTCGTCCATTTTCGTGGCTGCAGCGGCGAACTCAACCGCCTGCCGCGTGCCTACCACTCCGGCGACAGCGCCGAAATCGACTGGGCACTGCGCCGGCTGCAGCTGTTGCACCCGGAACGCACCCGTCATGCCGTCGGAATTTCTCTCGGTGGCAACGCACTGCTGAAATGGCTGGGCGAGCAGGGCACGGCAGCAGCAGCAGCGGTGCACGCCGCCGTCGCGGTGTCGGCGCCTGTTGATCTGCACGCCGCCGGGAACGCGCTGGAGCACGGCTTCAACATGATTTACACGAAAAATTTCCTGTCGACGATGAAACGCAGCTCGCTTGCCCGTCTCGCCTTGCACCCCCGCCTGTTCGACGCCCGGCGCATGCTGGCCGCGCGCACGCTGCGCGAATTCGACGATCTGGTCACTGCCCCGCTGCACGGCTTCGATGGCGTTGACGATTATTACACCCGCGCCAGCAGCAAACCCGTGCTCGCACACATCACGGTCCCGACGTTGCTGCTGAATGCGCGTAACGATCCCTTTCTGCCGGCAACGGCATTGCCCGCACCCGGAGCCGTCTCTGCCGCGGTCAACACGGAATTCCCGGAAACGGGCGGGCATGTCGGTTTCGTCAGCGGTGCATTCCCGGGTACACTCGACTGGCTGCCCGAACGTGCACTTGATTTCCTCGCCACCACCTAAAAACCTCCGATTGGATGATTCGATGACGTCTCCCATGCTTCCGCCCGCCGCGATTTTCAAGGCCTATGACATCCGCGGCATCGTCGGCGAAACCCTCACCGTCAACGGCGTCGAGACCATCGGCCGTGCGATCGGCAGCGAAGCGCGGGCCCGCGGGCGCGACACCGTGGTCATCGGCCGCGACGGCCGCAACTCCGGGCCGGAACTTGCCGCGGCGCTGGCGCGCGGCCTGCAGGCCAGCGGCGTCAATGTCGTTGACGTCGGCCAGGTGGCAACGCCGATGCTCTACTATGCCGCACATGAACTCGGCACCCTGTCCGGCGTGATGGTCACCGGCTCGCACAATCCGCCGCAGTACAATGGCCTGAAAATGATGCTTGCCGGCGACACACTGTCGGGCGACGCCATCAAGGCCCTGCATGCCCGCATCACGAACAATGATCTCGCCGACGGCAGCGGCGGCTACCGCACGCAGGATATCCGCGCCGCTTATCTCCGGCGCATCGTCAGCTCGATCAAGCTTGCACGTCCGATGCGCATCGCCGTCGATTGCGGCAACGGTGTGGCGGGCGCCACTGCACCGGAACTCTACCGCCGGCTGGGCTGCAGCGTTGAAGAGCTGTTCTGCGAAGTCGATGGCTCGTTCCCCAATCATCACCCCGATCCGTCACAGCCGCACAACCTCGAGGACCTCATTGCCGCGCTGCGCGCCGGTGATGCCGAAATCGGGCTGGCATTCGACGGCGACGGCGATCGTCTTGGCGTAGTCACCAAATCCGGAAAAATCATCTATCCCGACCGGCAGCTGATGCTGTTCGCCGCCGATGTGCTGTCGCGCAACCCCGGCGCCGAAATCATATTCGACGTCAAATGCACGCGGCACCTGTTCGGCTGGGTCACCCGTCACGGCGGCAAACCGCTGATGTGGAAAACCGGTCACTCGTTCATCAAGAAAAAGCTCAAGGAAACCGGCGCACCGCTCGCCGGCGAGATGAGCGGCCACATTTTCTTCAAGGAACGCTGGTACGGTTTCGACGATGGCCTGTATGCCGGCGCGCGGCTGCTTGAAATCCTCAGCCGCAGCGCCGACCCCGGCGCAGTGCTTGAGGAATTACCCGATTCGATCAGCACGCCGGAACTGCAATGGCAGCTGGGCGAGGGCGAGAACTACACGCTGATGGATGCGTTGCAGAAAAGCGCGCGCTTCGACGGTTCGCGGGAGATCATCACCATCGACGGCCTGCGCGTCGAATACGCCGATGGCTTCGGTCTGGCACGGCCATCGAACACCACCCCGATCATCGTCTTGCGTTTCGAGGCGGAAAATACCGAGGCACTGAAACGCATACAGGCCGAATTCCGCAAGGCACTGCTGTCGGTCAAACCCGGCGCGACGCTGCCTTTTTGAAACACAGCGCGGAACGCAGCGTGCAAACTGCAAATGGAAAAATCCGGATTCCACGGCGCAGTGAGAAATCCCGCTGACGCAGCAGGAGCATGGCGGAGCCATTTCGCGCTCTGCAATTTGTGCTGCGCACCGACTGTCTAAAGTTTCTGTTCGACCCAGGCCTTCACCGAGGCCAGCGCTGCCGGCAATTTGGACGGATCGGTGCCACCGGCCTGCGCCATGTCGGGCCGCCCGCCGCCCTTGCCACCGACCTGCTGGGCGACGTGATTGACCAGTTCGCCGGCCTTGACCCTGCCGGTCAGGTCGGCGGTGACACCGGCAATCAGCGTGACCTTGCCGCCCTCAACGGTGGCGAGCACGATCGCCGCACGCTTCAGCTTGTCCTTGAGCTTGTCCATGGCCTCACGCAGGGCTTTCGAGTCTGCGCCATCCATCGCGGCCGCCAGGACCCTGATGCCCTTGACGTCGACCGCCAGCCCGGCGATATCGTCGCCCTGGCTGGACGCCAGTTTCGACTTCAGCCGCGCCAGTTCCTTTTCGAGGTTGCGCACGTTGTCGATGATCTGGGTAATTTTCTGGCTGACTTCCTGCGGCGAAGTGCGCAGCGCAGCCGCCGCACCGGCGAGTTTCTGTTCCTGCGCCTGCACGTGAGCGAGCGCACGGTCACCGGTAGTCGCCTCGATGCGGCGGATACCTGCGGCAACACCGCCCTCCGACAGTACCTTGAAAAAGCCGATGTCGCCGGTGCGCTTTACATGCGTGCCGCCGCACAGTTCACGCGAACTGCCGATGTCGAGCACGCGCACTTCGTCACCGTATTTCTCGCCGAACAGTGCCATCGCACCGTGTTTCACCGCATCGTCGAATTTCATGATGCGCGCCGCAGTCGCGGCGTTGGCAAGGATTTCGGCGTTGACGATAGCCTCGACCCGGCGCAACTCGTCCTCGGACATCGGTGAATGATGCGAGAAATCGAATCGCGTCTTGTCGGCATCGACCAGCGAACCCTTCTGTTGCACATGCGGGCCCAGCACTTCGCGCAGCGCCTTGTGCATCAGGTGCGTCGCCGAGTGATTGCGCATGGTGCGCGCGCGGCGCACCGCATCAACGCGCGCCGCGACCCGGTCGCCGACCGCCAGCGCGCCGGTTTCGAGCTTGCCATGGTGGCCAAACACGTCGGACTGTATTTTCAGCGTATCGGCGACCACGAACGTGCCGCCGCCGGCCACCAGTTCACCGGCGTCACCGGTCTGCCCGCCGGATTCGGCGTAGAACGGCGTGCGATCGAGAACGACCACTGCTGCTTCGCCGGCGTTGACCGAAGGCACCGCGCTGCCGTCGCGGTAGATCGCGATGACCCGGGCATCATCGACGGCCAGTGTGTCGTAACCCTGGAACTCCGTCTTCGCGCCCTGATAGTCGACCGAAGCCCCCATCTGGAACTTCGACGCGGCGCGCGCACGTTCACGCTGGCGCTCCATCGCCGCCTCGAACCCGGCGTAATCCATCCTGACGTTGCGTTCGCGCGCGATATCCGCGGTCAGGTCAACCGGGAAACCGTAGGTATCGTAGAGCTGGAACACGGTCTCGCCGTCGAGCATCTTGTCCTCCCGCGTCAGCGCGTGCTCAAGCACTTTCATGCCGTGCTCCAGTGTTTCGGCAAAACGCTCTTCCTCCTGTTTCAGGATCTGCATGACCCGGTCCTGCATCCCGGGCAACTCGGGGTACGCCTCACCCATCGCTTTGGACAGGTCGGGTACGACCTTGTGGAAAAACGGCCTGGTCTGGCCCAGCTTGTAGCCGTGGCGGATCGCACGGCGGATGATCCGGCGCAGCACGTAGCCGCGGCCTTCGTTGCCGGGGATCACGCCATCGACAATCAGGAACGCGCAGGCGCGGATGTGATCCGCGATGACCTTCAGCGAATTGCTGTCGAGGTCCTTGGCGCCTGTCTCGCGCGCCGCGGCCTTGATCAGCGCCTGAAACAGGTCGATCTCGTAATTGGAATGCACATGCTGCAGCACTGCGGCAATGCGTTCCAGACCCATGCCGGTGTCGACCGACGGCCTGGGCAGCGGATGCAGCACGCCCTTGTCATCGCGATTGAACTGCATGAACACCAGATTCCAGATCTCGATGTAGCGGTCGCCATCGGCGTCTTTCGATCCGGGCGGACCACC
>RPOR01000112.1 GCA_003820645.1 Betaproteobacteria bacterium | reverse complement strand
GATTGCCAATCCCGGGATGGCGCTGATCCTGATGATGATCGGCATCTACGGCCTGATTTTCGAGTTTTCCAGCCCCGGATTGGCCGGCCCGGGCGTGATCGGCGCGATCTGTCTGCTGCTTGCCGCATACGCCTTCCAGTTGTTGCCGATCAACTATGCCGGCTTGGGGCTGATACTGCTGGGCGTGGCCTTCATCGTCGCCGAAGCCTTCGTGCCGAGCTTCGGCATTCTGGGCATTGGCGGCGCGGTGGCGCTGACGATGGGCGCGGTGGTCCTGTTTGATGCAGATACATCCGGTTCGTACGCCTTGCCGCTGCCTTTTATCGTGACCATCGGCGCGGTGAGCTCTGCGCTGGTGTTTGCAACGGTGGCGTTTGCGCTCAGGGCCCGCCGGCGCCCCGTGGTGAGCGGCGGCGAGGAACTGATCGGTGCGCCGGGTATTGCACTGGATGATTTTGAAAAAGAAGGCTGGGTACTGGTTGCCGGGGAACGCTGGCATGCCACCAGCACACACGGCTTGCGGCGCGGCCAGTCGTTGCGCGTGAAATCCAGAACGGGCCTGACGCTGGTGGTGGAGCCCGCTAACCAAGGAGGTGACGGAAAATGATCTGGGAAATCGGTTACATGGGCGTCGCGATCGCACTGCTGGTGCTGGTGATATCGGCGCTGCGCATCCTGCGCGAGTACGAACGTGGCGTCATTTTCATGCTGGGGCGTTTCTGGAAAGTGAAGGGCCCGGGGCTGATCGTCGTCATTCCCGGGATTCAGCAGATGGTACGCGTGGATCTGCGCACCGTGGTGATGGATGTGCCCAGCCAGGACGTCATTTCACGCGACAATGTGTCGGTCAAGGTCAACGCGGTGGTGTATTTCCGCGTCCTCGACCCGGAAAAGGCGATCATCCAGGTCGTCAATTTCTACGAGGCCACCAGCCAGCTGGCGCAGACCACGCTGCGGGCGGTGCTCGGCAAGCACGAACTCGACGAGATGCTGGCTGAACGCGACAAGCTCAACATCGATATCCAGCAGAGCCTGGATGCGCAGACCGATGCCTGGGGCATCAAGGTGGCGATGGTGGAGATCAAGCATGTGGATATCGATCCATCGATGGTGCGGGCGATTGCGCAGCAGGCCGAAGCGGAGCGGACGCGCCGCGCCAAGGTGATCCATGCCGAAGGCGAGCTGCAGGCCGCTGAAAAGCTGCTGCAGGCGGCGCAGATGCTGTCACGGCAGCCGGAGGCGATGCAGCTGCGCTATCTGCAGACGCTGGGGTCGATTGCCGGTGACAAGACTTCGACCATCGTGTTTCCGGTGCCGATCGACCTGCTGGGAACCTTGCTGGGGCAGGTGAAGAAATTCGCCGACCGCGCGGGCTGACGGCACCGAAAAAAACTGCAGCGGTTGATTTCGATCAACAGGAATGGCGTTCAGTCGGCGCAGGATCGGCAACGTTGGCTGGGCCGGGCACGGATTCACCCGCTGGACCCGGGAGCTTGCGCAAGGGCAGCAGTGGGCGCTGATTCGCCGGCGCGGTAATCCCGCGACGGATTTTGCATTGCCTCCGCAGCGACTCAAGACGAGCCGAGGCTGCAGCGCCGGAAAATTATTGATGTCCCGTCTCGCGTTTGCGCGGTGATCTGCGGTGCGTTGTGCCGTCACTGCAACCCAGAGGGCGGTAGTACTGCGAGACTGTGACCGATGGCCATCTGGTTTCCCTGGATCAAGTTTGCGGCATGCGCGGCGCTGATCGGCTTTGCCGGTGTGCGGCTGTCCCGCTATGGCGACATCATTGCCGAGAAGAGCGGTATCGGCGCCAACATTGTCGGCTTGCTGCTGCTCGCGACCGTGACTTCGCTGCCCGAACTGATCACCGGCATCGGCGCGGTGGCGCTGGCCGATGTGCCGGACATCGCGCTGGGCAATCTGCTCGGCGCCTGCCTGATGAATCTGGCGATGATCGTGGTGCTTGACCTGGTCTACCGTGAGCAATCGATCTACACCAAGGCCGGCCATGGCCACATACTGTCGGCGGCATTCGGTCTCATCATCCTCGCGTTCGTGGCCCTGAATCTGGTCTTTGCCGCGCACGGGGTGACGCTGGCCGTCGGGCATGTCGGGCTCTACTCCCCGGTGGTGGTGGTGTTGTATGTTGCCGCGGTCAATGTGGTTTTTCGCTTTGAGCGGCGGCAGCGTGCCGAGTATGTGCAGGAGCGCGCGGAACGTTATCCTGGCGTCACGCTGCGTGACGCGCTGTGGCGCTATGCGGCAGCCGCCGCGGTGGTCGTCGCCGCGGCGCTCTATTTGCCTTTTGCCGCCGATGAACTGGCCACGCAGATGCACTGGAGCGACAGCTTTGTCGGCACCTTCCTGGTGGCGATTGCGACGACACTGCCGGAGTTGACCGTCACCATCGGTGCGCTGCGCATCGGCGCGGTGGATCTCGCGATCGGCAATCTGCTCGGCAGCAATCTGTTCAATCTCGCGATACTGGCCGTCGATGACCTGTTTTATCTTCCCGGGCCCCTGCTGGCTGCGGTTTCACCCATCCATCTGGTATCCGCGCTCTCGGCGATGATGATGGCAGGGCTGGCGATTGCCGGACTGCTGTACAAACCGGCAGGGCGACTGGTGGGAACGGTCGGCTGGATCAGCCTGCTGATGATCTGGGTTTTTGGCGTTAATGTGGTCTTTCTGTTTTTCTTCGGGGGTTGAGGGCGGGTGATGGTGGAGTCGGAGAAATTGCAGCATTGGCATGGCATGACTAGCGCAGCGGCTGCGGAAGCGCTGGCAGCAGATGTCGAGCGCGGGCTCGCTGCGGACGACGCAGCGCAGCGCCTGGCGCGCACCGGGCCGAACCTGCTGCGGGAGGGCCGTCGCCGCGGACCGTGGCGCATCCTGCTCGACCAGTTTGCGGATTTCATGATCCTGGTGCTCGCCGCCGCCGCGGTGCTCTCCGGCGTGATCGGCGACATTGCCGACACGCTCGCCATCGTCGCCATTCTGCTACTCAACGCCGCGATCGGCTTTACGCAGGAATACCGGGCGGCGCGGGCGATGGCTGCGCTGCAGCGCATTGCCGCGCCGACAGCCACGGTCGTGCGCGACGGGCAGCGCATGGTCGTGGCGGCGCGCGAACTGGTGCCGGGGGATCTCGTATTGCTCGAGGCCGGCAACATGATTCCCGCGGACCTGCGCCTGATCGATGTCGTGCGCATGCGGGTCGAGGAGGCCGCATTGACCGGCGAGTCAGTGCCGGTCGACAAGGACGCCGCGGCGCGCGCGGACATCGACGCGGCCATCGGCGATCGCCGCAACATGGCCTACAAGGGCACGATCGTTACCTACGGTCGCGGTAGCGGCGTGGTGGTGGCCACCGGCATGGCGACCGAACTGGGGCATATCGCGGCGCTGCTCGCCGCCGAGGATGATGCCAGGACGCCGCTGCAGAAGCGGCTGGCAGTGTTCGGCCGGCGGCTTGCCGTCGCGGTGCTGCTGGTCTGCGCGGTGATATTCGCCGCGGGCCTGCTGCGCGGCGAACCGCCGCTGTTGATGCTGCTGACCGCGGTCAGCCTGGCGGTGGCCGCGATTCCCGAGGCGCTGCCCGCGGTGGTGACCATCGCGCTGGCGCTGGGCGCCTACCGCTTGGTCGAACACAATGCATTGATGCGTCGTCTGCCCAGCGTGGAGACGCTGGGCTCAATCACCTATATCTGCTCGGACAAGACCGGGACGCTGACGGAGAACCGCATGCGCGTCGAGTCCTGGCTGATCCACGGGCAGGTCGTTGCGCTCGAGCAGGCGACAGGGTCGGTTGCCGAGCGGCTGTTTGCGGCGATTGCGCTGTGCAACGATGCGGTCGGCAGCGACGGCGGTGTCGCCGGCGATCCGACCGAGGTGGCATTGTACGAAGCGGCACATCGCGCGGGCTTCGACAAGCAGGCGCTCGAGCGTGAGTCACCGCGCCGCGCCGAACTGCCGTTTGATTCGGCGCGCATGCGCATGACCACGTTCCACGCGACGGGCGATTCGGTCATGGCCTACACCAAGGGCGCGCCGGAGGCGGTGCTGGCGCGTTGCACGACCGCATTGTCGGAGCAGGATCATGCCGCGTTTGACCGCGGTGCGCTGGAGCGGGCGGCGGCAGCGATGGCGGCGGAGGGGCTGCGGGTGCTGGCCGTGGCCTGCCGGCAGTGGCGCGCAATACCCGACCTCAACGCGCCCGATGCGGCGGAGAGCGAGCTGGTATTCGTCGGCATGGTCGGCCTGATCGATCCGCCCCGCGCCGAAGCAGCGGACGCCGTGGCCACCTGCCGTATGGCAGGTATTACGCCGGTGATGATCACCGGCGATCATCCGGCCACGGCGCAGGCCATCGCCCGGCGGCTGGGCATCGCCGGCGAAAACGATGCGGTAATGACCGGTCGCGAGCTGGCGGCGCTGAGCGATGCAGAACTGGGCGCCCGTGTGCAGCAAACCCGTGTCTATGCGCGCGTCGATCCCGCGCAGAAGATCCGCGTCGTGGAGGCGCTGCAGGCGCATGGCGAATTCGTCGCGATGACCGGCGACGGCGTCAACGATGCGCCGGCGCTGAAGCGCGCCGACATCGGCGTGGCGATGGGGCGCAACGGCACCGATGTCGCCCGCGAGGCCTCCGACATGGTCCTGCTCGATGACAACTTTGCGACCATTGTCGCCGCCGTGCGCGGCGGGCGGCGCATTTACGACAACATCCGGCGCTTCATCAAGTATGTGCTGACGACGAACCTGGCGGAGGTGCTGCTGATTTTTGTGGCGCCCTTCCTGGCGATGCCGCTGCCGCTGCTGCCGCTGCATATCCTGTGGGTGAACCTGGTGACTGACGGCCTGCCGGGGTTGGCGCTGACCGCCGAGCCCGCCGAGCCCGGCATCATGCAGCGCGGCCCGCGGCCGCCCGGCGAGACGATGTTTGCGCGGGGCATGTGGCAGCACGTGCTGTGGGTGGGGACGCTGATGAGCGGACTGGTGCTGGGCCTGCAGGCCTGGGCGATCAATGCCGGCATTGCGCACTGGCAGACGATGGTGTTCACCGCGCTGACGTTTACCCAGCTCGCGCATGTGCTGGTGATACGCTCGGACCGCGAATCGCTGGCAACCATCGGCCTGACATCGAACCGGCCGCTGCTGATCACGGTGATGGTGACCGTTGCACTGCAGCTCGCGCTGGTTTACGTGCCGGCACTCAACCGCATTTTTGACACCGCACCGCTGTCAGCTGCTGAATTGGCATTGTGCGTGGCAAGTGCGGCTGTGGTAATGGTGGCTGTGGAGGCAGAGAAGTGGCTGGCACGCCGCAGATTAATCTACAGGATGTAAAAGCAGTGACTGCGCAGGTTGTGGTGGCTGGTGAGAAAAAGTAGAATCACCCAGACAATAATTTGCAGCAGTCCTTCGCGGCCCGAAACTCGCAACCCATGATCCGTTTCGCCAGTCTATTTATTGTGCTTTTCCTGTTCTGGGTGGTGCTATCCGGATTTTTTACCGCATTTCTGCTCGGTGCCGGCGTTCTTTCGGCACTGGCCGTAGCGTATTTTGCCGCACGCATGCAGTTTGTGGACCATGAGGGTTATCCGGTTCAACTGAGTCCCGGGCTGCTGGTCTACTGGCCGTGGCTTTTTCTCGAAATCATGAAGTCGGCGTGGGCGGTATCCAAGATCATCCTGAGTCCCGCATTGCCGGTGTCACCAACAATGGTGAAGTTCATTCCCGGCCAGCGTTCAGTGGTCGGCTTGGTGACTCATGCCAATTCGATCACGTTGACTCCGGGCACGATAGCGATTGAAGTGCAGCATGACGAGTTTGTTGTCCATGGCCTGACCCGGGAAAGTGCACATGGGTGCGTCGACAGCGAGATGAATCGCCGGGTGCGGCGTTTCGAAGGACAGGCATGAGGCGCGACGACTGATGTTCACTGCCGCCGCCGCGGGATTGCTGGTCGCGCTGGCGCTGGTGCTGGTGCGCGCCGTGCGCGGGCCCAGCGTATTCGACCGTGTCCTGGCCGCCAACACCACAGGCACGCTGTCAGTGATGCTGCTGTCCGTGATCGGTTTTTTGACCGGACGTCCCGAGTTTCTCGATCTGGCCATCATCTATGGCCTGCTCAATGTGGTCGGGACCATCGCCGTGCTGAAATTTTTCCGCTACGGCAATCTTGGCGAGCCAGGCAAAGGGGGCGCGGAGTGATGAGCGCGCTGGTTGATGCATTGAGCTGGGCCTGCCTGGTGGCGGGGGCGGTTTTCTGCATTATCGGCTCCGTAGGGCTGATCCGGATGCCGGATTTCTACACCCGCGTGCACGCCGCCAGCGTCACCGATACCGCAGGCGCAGGCTTGTTGCTGCTGGGCATGATGCTGCAGGCGGGCTTCACGCTGGTTACGGTCAAGCTGATCATCATCGGTCTGCTGATTCTGTTCACCAGCCCGACGGCGACTCATGCATTGTGCAAGGCGGCACTGATGCGGGATTTGAAGCCGCTGCTGGCGGAGGGGGAGGCAACATCGAAGCGCTGATCATCAATGTGCTGCTGACGCTGATGGCGCTGCTGGTGCTGGCCATGGTGGTCCAGCGCAACCTGTTTGCAGTTGTCGTTCTGGGCGGGATCTACAGTTTCCTGATGGCCACCGTGCTGGTGGTTCTCGATGCGGTCGATGTCGCGATGACCGAGGCGGCAGTCGGTGCGGGGATTTCGACCGTGCTATTTCTGGGCGCATTGCACCTGACGCGGGGCGAGGAGGCTCAACCGCTGCGGCGGACATGGTCGGCATTGCTGATGGCTGTCGGGGTTAGCGGCGCGCTGGTTTATGGCACGCTGGGATTGCCCGCGTTTTCCGATCCTGCAGCGCCTATCCACGCCCATGTGGTGCCGCGTTACATCAATGAAGGGCCCAAGGAGACCGGGGTTCCCAATGTCGTTACCGCAGTGCTCGCGAGCTACCGCGGATTCGACACGCTGGGCGAAACCACGGTCGTGTTTACTGCCGGGATCGGGGTCATTGCGCTGCTGCGCCGGCGGCGCAACGAGAAGAAGGATCGCTGATGCGTGATTTCTTCGTGCTGCGCGTCATCGCGAAGCTGCTGATCCCGTTCATGCTGCTGTTTGCGCTGTACGTGCAGTTCCACGGGGATTTCGGGCCGGGCGGCGGGTTCCAGGCCGGAGTGATGTGCGCGGCCGCCGTGATTTTTTATGCGCTGATTTTCGGGCTGCCTGCTGCGCGTGCCCTGGTTCCGGATGCCGTGGTCGAGTCGATGCTCGCTGTAGGCGTGCTGATCTATGCCGGTGTGGGCGTGGCCGGGTTGCTGCTCGGCGGTAATTTCCTGGACTACTTTGTGCTGGCCGCGGATCCTGTGGCCGGGCAGCATCGCGGCATTTTCCTGGTCGAAGTCGGCGTGCTGGTTACTGTCAGTGCCGTGATGCTGAAAATCTTCTACATGTTTGCCGGTCGCAGCCGCAACACACCGGACTGAGGAGCCTGCGATGACGGTCGGCAGCCATTACAGTTACTGGGTAACGATCCTGCTGATGATTGCGGGCCTGTACATCGTCGTCGCGCGCAGGAACCTGATTAAAAAGCTGATTGGTCTGGCGATTTTCCAGACCTCGGTCTACCTGCTGTATATCGCGCCGGGCAAGCTGATCGGCGGCACCGCCCCGATCATCGCCGAAGGGTTCACGGTTTACTCCAATCCGCTGCCGCATGTGCTGATTCTCACGGCCATCGTGGTCGGCGTGGCGACCCTTGCGCTGGGGCTGGCCCTCGTCGTGCGGATCCACGAAGAGTACGGCAGCATCGAAGAGGACGCGATACTCGAAATCGCGGAACGCGAGACGACGGCTCAGGAACAGGGCGGGGATCGGGCGTGATCCTCGATCATTTGCCCGCGCTGCAGGTCGTGGTGCCGCTCATGGCGGCGCCGCTGATCGTGCTGCTGCGCAGCGGACGCGCCGGCTGGCTGATTGCCACGCTTGTCAGCTGGTTCGCGTTGGCTGTTGCGGTGATGCTCTTCATGCGTGTGCAGTCTGTCGGCGTAATCTCCTATGCCATTGGCAACTGGCCGCCGCCCTGGGGCATCGAGTACCGTGTCGACGCGCTCAACGCTTTTGTGCTGGTGCTGGTGTCGCTGATCGCCTCGGTCGTGCTGCCTTACGCGCGGACGAGCATAGCCGCGGAGGTGCCTGCCGACCGGCATTACCTGCTCTATTCGATGTTCGTCCTGTGCCTTTGCGGCCTGCTCGGGATGGCCATTACGGGCGACGTTTTCAACATATTTGTGTTCCTGGAAATCTCTTCGCTCTCGGGCTACGTGCTGATCGGGTTGGGGCGTGACCGGCGGGCGCTGCATTCCGCTTTCCAGTATCTGATCATGGGTACCATCGGTGCCACGTTTTATATCATCGGCGTCGGGCTGCTTTACCTGATGACCGGCACACTGAACCTTGCCGACATGACCGTGCGGCTGGCTGCAGTCGAGGAGACCCGGCCGGTGCGGGCCGCCCTGGCTTTCATCACCGTAGGCCTGTCGCTGAAAATCGCGTTATTTCCGCTGCATGTCTGGCTGCCCGGCGCCTATGCCGGTGCGCCGAGCGCGGTGGTCGCGTTCATGGCGGGAACCGCAACCAAGGTTTCGGTGTACGTGATGCTGCGTTTCGTGTTCGGCATTTTTGGTGTCCGGCTGGTGCTGCCTGACCTGCACTTGCTCGACATGCTGATGATCTTCTCGGCGGCCGCGATGATCACGGCATCTCTGACGGCTTTGTTCCAGAAAGACCTGAAGCGCCTGCTTGCGTATTCCAGTGTCGCTCAGATCGGCTACATCACGCTGGGTCTGAGTCTTGCCAATAACGACGGTGTTACCGCGTCTGTCGCGCATCTGTTCAACCATGGCATCACCAAGGCGGCACTGTTCATGCTGGTCGGCGGTATCGTGCTGCGCGTTGGAACCTGTCAGGTTGACGCGCTGGCCGGGTTGGCGCGCCGCATGCCGGTGACGTGTTTCGGGATTGTGATCGCGGGACTGAGTCTCGTTGGGGTGCCGGGGACGGCGGGGTTCATTACCAAGTGGCATCTGGTTCTCGCCGCGCTGCAAGACGGGCAGTGGTGGGTTGTTGCCGTGGTTGGGGCGAGTTCCCTTCTTGCCGCAGCCTACGTCTGGCGGTTCGTTGAGGTTGCCTATATGCAACCGGCGCCGGCTGATGCCGTTACACGTAGCGAAGCGCCGCTGCAAATGCTGGTTCCGGCCTGCGCCATGGTTGCCGCCTGCATCTATTTCGGCTTCGAGACCTCGTTTTCTCTGGGTGGCGCGCGTGATGCCGCAGCGGTGCTGCTGGGAGGCCTGCGTTGAGCCCGCAGAGCCTGATGCTGCTGGCGGTTGCCGCCCCGGTGCTTGGCGCGCTCGGCGTGGTGGCGGCGCAGCGGCACCCCAATCTGCGCGAAGCGCTTTCATTTGCCGCCGCCGGAATCGCCCTGGCATGTGTGCTGGCGCTGGCGCCGTCGGTGCTCAGCGGCGGGCGGCCCGAAGTAGTCCTGCTTGAAATCCTTCCCGGTGCGGCGCTGGCGTTCCGCCTGGAGCCGCTGGGCATGCTGTTTGCGCTGGTTGCGGCCGTGCTGTGGCCGGTCAGCACGCTGTATTCAATCGGCTACATGCGCGGTAACGATGAGTTGCACCAGCCCCGGTTTTTCGCCTGTTTCGCACTGGCCATTGCCTGTACGCTGGGCCTCGCGTTTGCGGCAAACCTGCTGACGTTGTTCCTGTTCTATGAGTTGCTGACGCTGATCACCTACCCGCTGGTCACGCACCATCAGGATGAAGAAGCGCGTCACGCCGGGCGCGTGTATCTGGGCTACCTGATGGGTACATCGCTGACACTGATGTTGATCGCCATCGTGGCAACCTGGGCTGTCGCGGGGACAGTCGAGTTCACGCCCGGCGGCATTCTTGGTGGCGAAATATCGAATGCCGCGGTCGGCGGCCTGCTGGCATTGTTCGTATTCGGCATCGGCAAGGCCGCGGTGATGCCCATGCATCGCTGGCTGCCTGCAGCGATGGTCGCGCCGACGCCGGTCTCGGCATTGCTGCATGCAGTGGCTGTGGTCAAGGCCGGCGTGTTTTCGGTGGTCAAGGTGATCGTCTACATTTTTGGTGTCGACCGCATTGCCGGATTGACCAGCGTGGATTGGCTGCCGTTTGTTGCAGGGTTCACGATCATTGCGGCGTCAGTGGTTGCGTTGCGCGCCGACAACCTGAAACGGCGGCTGGCCTATTCGACGATCAGTCAGCTTTCTTACGTGGTTCTGGCTGCCGCGCTGCTGACACCGCTGTCGGTGATCGGTGCGGCCCTGCACATCGTGACCCATGCGATCGGCAAGATCACGCTGTTCTTCGCGGCAGGCGCGATCTACACGGCGGCGCACAAGACGCAGGTCAGCGAACTCGATGGCATCGCGCGGCGCATGCCGTGGACCATGGGGGCGTTCACGGTCGGGGCCCTGTCGCTGATCGGCATTCCGCCGGCCGCGGGTTTTTTCAGCAAGTGGTACATCATGCTCGGTGCCGCCCAGGGCGGGCACTGGGCGGCGTTGACGGTGCTTGGTCTGAGCACGCTGCTTAACGCCGCCTATTTCCTGCCGATCATTTACGCCGCCTACTTCCGTGCGCCGGCGGATGCGGCGCATCCGCACGGCGAAGCGCCCTGGCCGATGCTCGCGGCGATGGCGGTCACGACCACACTGGTGCTGGCGTTTTTCTGCGCGGCCGACGTTTTGCTCGGCTTTGCGCAGCAGATCGCCGGCGGTGCCGCGGGTTGATGAGGAGTGCCCATGCCTGAAGACAAGAAATACTGGCTAGACAATCCGGGCAACGTCAGCCGGCTTTATCGCGGGCTGTGGGTTGTCGGAATCCTGCTGGTCCTCGCAGACCTAGTGGTGCACCGGCACGAGGATTTTGATTTCGCCGGGTGGTTCGGCTTCTACGGCGTGTACGGCTTTATTGCAATTGTGGGCCTGGTGTTTGCGGCCGTCGCACTGCGCCGCGCCGTGAAGCGGCCCGAGGATTATTATGAGCGCTGAGTTTCCGGTCGCGCTGATCCTGATGGCGGGCAGCCTGCTCGTGCCGCTGCTGCGTGGCCGGCTGCGCGAACTGTACATGCTGGCGCTGCCGGTGGCGGCCTTCGTGGTACTGCTGCAGTTGCCGTACGGTGAATTTGCCCGTTTCGAGCTGCTCGGCCATGCGCTGGTGCTGATGCGCGTCGACCGTCTGAGCCTGCTGTTCGGCTACGTGTTCCTGATCGCAGTGTTTCTCAATGTCATATTTTCGCTGCATGAGCGGGATAACACCCAGCAGGTCTCCGGGCTGTTCTATGCGGGTGCAGCGCTCGGTGCCGTGTTTGCCGGGGACCTGTTTACCCT
>RPOR01000111.1 GCA_003820645.1 Betaproteobacteria bacterium | reverse complement strand
TGTCAGGCCGCACCGCGCGTGCCATCGCCTCGAGGTCATGGCCGTAGGCGCGCGCCGCCACGGCGATGCCCTGCGCGCCGACCGCCTGCACCGCCAACGGGTAGACCGCGAAGGCGTGTTGCGAGTAGACCGCAGACAGGCCGGGGGCGAGAAACGACCGTGCCGCCAGTTCGAGGACGTCGTTCGAGCCATTGCCGAGCACGATGCCGTCCATGCCGACGCCGTAGCGCCGCGACAGCGCCTGTTTCAGCTCGAAACCATTGCCGTCGGGATAACGGGCCAGGCCATCGAGCAGTGTACGAATCGCCTGCCCCGCTTTGGGACTGACACCCAGCGGATTCTCGTTGGAGGCCAGTTTGACGATGCCGGACTCCGCCAGGCCGAGTTCGCGCGCCAGCTCCGACGTCGGCTTGCCCGGCTGATACGGCGCAATGGCGCGAATGTAACCGGGCGCTAGGTCGCAGACACTCATGTTTATTTTTTCAATAAAAACAATTACTTATATAGATCAACTGGCGACGGGATAGGAGCCCAGCACTTTCAGGTAGGCCGCCTTGCGCCCCAGCGCCGCCAGCGCCCGCGCCACCCGCGGCTCGAGCTGGTGGCCCTCGATGTCGATATAGAACACATATTCCCAGCGTCCGGTGCGCGCAGGGCGCGATTCCAGCCGCGTCATGCTCACGCCATGTTTCGCCAGCGGCGTCAGCAGGTCATGCACGGCGCCGGGCACGTTGCGTGTGGACAGAATCAGCGAGGTCTTGTCGCGGCCCGATGGCGCGGCACTTTCAGCCCCGATCACGGCAAAGCGCGTGGTGTTCTTCGGGTCATCCTCGATATTGCGCGCCAGCAGTTTCAATCCGTACAGCGTCGCCGCCGTGCGGCTCGCGATCGCCGCAGCGCTGCGGTCCTTGCCGGCGAGCCGCGCGGCCTCGGCATTGCTGACCACCGCAATGCGCTCGACATCCGGCAGATGACGCGCCAGCCACTGCTGGCACTGGCCGAGGCTCTGGGTATGCGAATACACGGTACGGATGGCGCCGCGGCTGCGGGCATTGCTCATCAGACATTGCCGCACCGGCAGATTGACTTCGCCGCAGATACGCGCCGACGTATTGAGCAGCAAATCCAGCGTGCGTCCGACCGCGCCCTCGGTGGAGTTCTCCACGGGCACAACGCCGTAACCCGCGGCGCCGGTCTCGACCGCACGGAACACATCGTCGATGCTGGCGTGCGGCCGTGATCCCGTCGCGGACCCGAAATGCCTGATCACCGCTTCCTCGCTGAAAGTGCCCGCAGGGCCAAGATAGGCCACCGCCAGCTGGTCTTCCAGCGCACGGCAGGCCGACATGATTTCCGTGAACAGCCGGTTCAGCGCAGCGCCCGACAGCGGCCCCTTGTTGAGTTCGCGTACCCGGCGCAGGACCTGCGCTTCGCGCTCGGGCTTGTAGGCCGCCGTCCCGCCCTTCGCCTGCCACGCCTGTTGCGCCAGGCGCGCCCGCACGGACAGCAACTGCACCAGACGGGCGTCGAGCGCGTCGATCTTGCGGCGGATGTCGTTCAGCGAGGTGGCCATGGGCAGGCGCAAATTCGGGTCAGAGTCCGGACTCAGTTTGCCGGCAGGTATCTTACGGCCAGTACGCCGCCAATGGCAGACAGTTCCGCAATCAATGCGTCCGGAACGGCGCTGTCGACGTCGACCAGCGTGTAGGCCATCTCGCCGCGGGATTTGTTCAGCATGTTGTGGATGTTCAGCCCGGCGCGCGCCATCGCCGTCGAGATCTGGCCAACCATGTTCGGCACATTGGCGTTGGCGATCGCGACGCGGAAGTCCGACTCGCGCGGCATCACGGCATCGGCAAAATTCACTGCATTGCGGATCGTGCCATGCTCGAGAAAATCCCGGACCTGGTCGGCAACCATCACCGCGCAGTTGTCCTCGGCCTCCCGGGTCGAAGCGCCCAGGTGCGGCAGCGCGACGACCTGCGGATGGCCGATCAGCTGCTGCGCCGGAAAATCGCAGACATAGACGCGCAGGCGCTTTGCCGCCAGCGCTTCCAGTACGGCGGCATTGTCGACAATGCCATCGCGCGAGAAATTGAGCAGGACCGCACCCTTGTGCAGCAAGTGCGCGCGCTGGGCATTGATCAGGTTGCGCGTGGCATTGACCAGCGGCACATGCAGCGTGACGAAATCCGCGGCCTTCAGCACCTCCTCGATCGAATGCGCCTTGCGCACCTGGGCGGGCAGACTCCATGCCGCATCGACGGTGATTTCCGGGTCATAGCCCAGCACGTCCATGCCGAGTTTGATCGCCGCATCCGCCACCAGGCTGCCGATCTTGCCGAGGCCGATGACACCCAGCGTGCGACCCGGCAGCTCGATGCCGGCAAACTGCTTTTTGCCGTCTTCCACCAGCTTGTGCAATGCGTGATCATCGCCGGTGAGCGCATCGACAAAGCGCACCGCAGGCATCAGATTACGGGCGGAAATCAGCAACGCGGCGATCACCAGTTCCTTGACCGCATTCGCGTTCGCACCCGGCGCATTGAACACCGGTGCGCCACGCCGGTTCATTTTTTCGACCGGAATATTGTTGGTGCCGGCACCGGCGCGACCGATCGCCTTGACGCTCGCCGGGATATCCATCTTGTGCATGTCGTGCGAACGCACAAGGATGGCGTCCGGCGCCGCGATGTCGCCACCGACGCTGTAACGGTCCTTCGGAAAGCGCTGCAGGCCGACTGCAGCGATGGCGTTGAGCGTGAGGATTTTCCGCGGTTCAGCCATGCTTGCGCTCGAATTCGCGCATGACCTGCACCAACGCCTGCACCCCTTCGATCGGCATGGCGTTGTAGATCGAAGCGCGCATGCCGCCGACCGAACGATGCCCCTTGAGCTGGGTCAGGCCATTGGCTTCGGTCTCCTCGATGAAAGTCTTGTCGAGGTCGGCACTGCGCAAGGTGAAGGGAATGTTCATCAGCGAGCGGTCATCGCGCGCCACCGGCGAGTGATAGAACTCGGTCTGATCGAGGTAATCGTAGAGCAGCGCAGCTTTTGCGCGGTTGATCTGCTCCATTTCCGCCAGGCCGCCCAGCTGCTTCAGCCACTGGAATACCAGCCCGGCGATGTAAATGCCGTAGGTGGCCGGCGTATTCGACATCGAATCATTGTCGGCCTGCACCTTGTAATCGAACACCGTCGGCGTGACAGGCAGCGCCTGGCCGAGGAGGTCATCACGCACGATGATGATGGTCACGCCGGCCGGGCCGATGTTTTTCTGCGCACCGGCGTAGATCAGCCCGTAGCGGCTCACGTCCATCGGCCGCGACAGGATATGCGAGGACATGTCGGCAACCAGCGGCACGTTGCCGGTATCCGGCACCCAGTGAAACTCGACACCGCCGATGGTTTCATTGGAGGTGATGTGCACGTAGGCGGCCTCGGGGTCGAGCTGCCACTGCGCCTGTTTCGGCACATGACTGAAACTGGCGGTCTCGGAACTCGCAGCCACATTGACCTTGCAGTATTTCTTCGCTTCGCTGATGGCCTTTTTCGACCACTGCCCGGTGTTGACGTAGTCCGCTTTGGTTTTCCCGCGCAGCAGGTTCATCGGCACTGTCGCAAACTGCGCCGATGCCCCGCCCTGCAGGAACAGTACTTTGTAGTTCGCCGGAATCCCCATCAACTCGCGCAGGTCGGCTTCCGCCTGCGCATGGATCGCGATGAACTCCTTGCCGCGATGACTCATTTCCATCACCGACATCCCGCTGCCGTGCCAGTCGAGCATTTCCGCTGCAGCCTGCCGCAACACCGGTTCCGGCAATACTGCCGGTCCGGCACTGAAATTGAATACGCGTGTCATCAAGGTTCCTGTGCTTGAGAGCGTGAGCGGCAAGCTGTGAGTAGTGAGCGGTAAACCCGTACCCCCTGACCACCGCTTACTGCTTACCGCTCACCATTTACTCTTCATCATCCGTTTCAACGATGGTCTCCATGCCGACCAGATGCTCGCCGTCATCGAGATTGATCAGGCGCACGCCCTGTGTCGAGCGGCCCTGCTCCCGCACTTCAGCCACGCGCGTGCGAATCAGCACCCCGCCGGTCGTGATCAGCATGATCTCGTCTTCCTTGGTCACCAGCTGCGCACCGACCAGCTTGCCGTTACGGTCGCTGGCCTGGATCGCGATCATGCCTTGCGTGCCGCGACCATGGCGCGTGTACTCGGCGATGGGGGTGCGCTTGCCGTAGCCGTTCTCGGTTGCGGTGAGTACCGACTTGTCCTCGCTGCTGGGTGTCAGCAGTGATATAACCTTTTGTTTTGATTGAAGTTTCATGCCGCGCACCCCGGCCGCAGCGCGCCCCATGACGCGCACTTCAGTCTCGCTGAAGCGCACGGCCTTGCCGCCGTCGGAGAACAGCATGATGTCCTGTTTGCCGTCGGTGATCGCGACGCCGATCAGGTAGTCGCCGTCGTCCAGATTGACCGCGATGATGCCCTTGGACATCGGCCGCGAGAACGCCGACAGCGCGGTTTTCTTGACGGTGCCGGTGGACGTGGCCATGAACACAAAATGCTCGTCGTCGAACTCCTTGACCGGCAGGATCGCCGTGATTTTCTCGTGCTCCATCAAGGGCACCAGATTGACGATCGGCTTGCCGCGCGAGGCGCGACTGCCCTGCGGCACCTCGTACACCTTGATCCAGTAGACGCGGCCCCGGTTGGAAAAGCACAGGATGAAATCGTGAGTGTTGGCGATGAACAGCTTTTCGACGAAATCATCGTCCTTGGTGGTTGTCGCCTGCTTGCCGCGTCCGCCGCGTTTCTGCGCGCGGTAATCGGCCACCGGCTGTGATTTCATGTAGCCGCTGTGCGACAGCGTAACCACCACGTCTTCGGGCTGGATCAGATCCTCGGTGCTCAGATCCTCGGTCTTGGTGACAATCTCGCTGCGCCGCTCGTCGCCATATTGCTTGCGGACTTCGGCAAGTTCCTGCGCAATGATCCTGGTCACACGCGCCGGCTTGTCGAGGATGTCCAGCAGGTCGGTGATCTTGTCCATCGTCTCGCGATATTCGGCGACGATCTTGTCCTGTTCGAGAGCCGTCAGACGCTGCAGGCGCAATTCCAGGATTTGCTGGGCCTGCGCATCCGACAGCCGGTACCCCTTCTTCTGCAGGCCGAAATCCGCCGCCAGGCCGTCAGGCCGGTATGACGCCCCCTCTTCGGCACGCGAGAGCAGTTCTTCGACCAGTTTCGAGCGCCAGAACCGCGCCATCAGTTCCCGCTTCGCATCGGCCGGGGTGGGGGCCGCCTTGATCAGCGCGATGACTTCATCGACATTCGACAGCGCCACCGCCAGGCCTTCCAGCAGGTGGCCGCGTTCACGCGCCTTGCGCAGCTCGAACACCGTACGGCGGGTGACCACCTCGCGACGGTGGCGCAGGAAGGCCTCGAGAAACTGCTTCAGGTTGAGGATTCGCGGCTGACCGTCGACCAGCGCGACCATGTTCATGCCGAAACTCTCCTGCATCTGCGTGTCTTTCCACAGATTGTTCAGGACAATTTCCGGAACTTCACCGCGCTTGAGCTCGATCACCGCGCGCATGCCCGACTTGTCGGACTCGTCGCGGATGTCGGAAATGCCATCCAGCTTTTTCTCGCGCACCAGTTCGCCGATTTTCATCAGCAGGTTGGCCTTGTTGACCTGGTAGGGCAGTTCGTCGATAACGATGGCTACGCGTCCGCCCTTTTCCGTTTCTTCGAAATGGGTGCGCGCGCGCATCACTACCTTGCCGCGTCCGGTGCGATAACCGTCGCGCACGCCCTGCACGCCGTAGATGATGCCGCGCGTCGGGAAATCCGGCGCCGGCACGATCTCGATCAGTTCGTCGATCGTGATGTCCGGATTTTTGAGCAGCGCCTGGCAGGCATCGACCACCTCGCCCAGGTTGTGCGGCGGAATGTTGGTGGCCATGCCGACCGCGATGCCCGAAGAGCCGTTGACGAGCAGGTTCGGCACCTTGGTCGGCAACGTCACCGGCTCCATCTCCTTGCCGTCGTAGTTTGCGACAAAATCGACCGTTTCCATGTCGATGTCGGCGAGCATGTCGGAAGTGATTTTCTCCAGCCGGCATTCGGTGTAACGATAGGCCGCCGCTGAATCGCCATCGACCGAGCCGAAGTTGCCCTGGCCATCGATCAGCGTGTAGCGCATCGAGAAATCCTGTGCCATGCGCACCAGCGCTTCGTAGGTGGCGCTGTCGCCGTGGGGATGATATTTACCCAGCACGTCGCCGACGACGCGTGCGCATTTCACATAAGGCCTGTTCCACACCGTATTGGCTTCGTGCATCGCGAACAGGATGCGCCGGTGCACGGGCTTCAGGCCGTCGCGAACATCCGGCAGCGCGCGTCCGACAATGACGCTCATCGCGTAATCGAGATAGGAGCGGCGCATCTCCTCTTCAAGGCTGATGTGGAGTGTTTCTTTGGCGAATTGATCCATGGATTCCGGGGGCTTGTGTTTTGGGCAGCCGGACAATCGGCGCGGCTGGAAAAGACTTTTACAAAGCGTGGAATTCTAACATGCGGCGGTACTGATCACACCCCGCCCGCGAGTCGCAATGCCGGGCAATATCGCCTCGCGCCGGGCCTGTGTATGTGCCGCTTCGAGTTGCGATTGACCACCTCAATTGCCGCCACCGGCAAGCGGCATTGTCTTGGGGGAAGCAGCGCCGTCAAAGCGACATTGTTGCTGTTCGTCGTTTACCGGAGGGCCATGTGCGGCAAGCATGTCTGCCGAGGCAAAACCGGGGCCAAAATGATGCCCGACCCCCTGTTCCACAAAGTGAAATACCCGCCCCTGGGACTGATGTATTTGAGCAACAGCCCCTATGCTTTTTTTTTTAGAAACATGCTATTATCCAATCCAAGGTTTACTCGGGTATCGGGGATGTGGTATCTAGTGGCCTTCGGGGAGATTCATTTATTTCATTGATTTACCGGCTATTCGGCACGCCCCTACTTTTTCGCAAAACAGGAGGTTTAAAAACATGCGTTCAACTCTCAAGATTACCCTCGCAAGCGCAATCGTAGTCGCTGCGTTTGCACCTGCGCTCGCGTCTGCGCAGGCCAAGGACGGCTATTTGACGGATACCGCCGGCAAAGAAGTCAAGGCCCTTGGCGCCAACGTCTGCGTCCGTAGCAGCCAGTGGACGCCGGCCCTTGCCACCATCGACTGCGACCCGGATCTGGTGAAAAAACCGGCGCCGAAAGCCGCACCCGCGCCGAAAGCCGCGCCCGCGCCGGCACCGAAGAAAGCAGCGCCGCCGGCGAAGCCGAAGAAACCCGCGATGCTCAACATTCAGCAGAAGGTTGAGTTGCAAGGCATGGAATTCGACAAGGCGGAAATGACGGCCAGCAACAAAGAGGACCTCGACAAGTTCCTCGCCGGTCTGGGCAAAGCCACCAAAGCCCGCGGCCCGGTCGCCATTGGCGCAGTCATCGTCACCGGCCACACCGACCGCATCGGCAGCCTGAACTACAACATGAAGCTCTCCGAGCGCCGTGCCATCACGGTCAAGGATTACATCGTGTCCAAGGGCGTCGACCAGAAGCTGATTTTCTGGGAAGGCAAAGGTCCGAAACAGCCGATCCCCGTGACCAAGTTCTGCGACAACAAGATGAAGCGCAAGCAGCTCATCGAATGTCTGGCGCCGAACCGTCGCGTCACCGTGGAAGTGGTTGGCCGCGCCCAGAACCTGGCGAAGCCGAAAGCGGCCGCGAAAAAGCCGGCCTCAAAGCCAGCCGCCAAGAAATAAGCTGTAACTCAGCATCATCAAAAGCCCTGCTTCGGCAGGGCTTTTTTTTTGCAATACAATCCGACATCCACGCATACCGGCCGTCGTCCCACGCAGCATGTCCACCACCACCCTCATCGAACCGCGATGGCTGATCCCCGTCGAGCCCGCCGCCACCGTGCTGGAGGCGCATGCTGTTGTCATCGAGGACAGCCGGATCCTCGATGTCCTTCCGACATCTTCCGCAGCAGCCCGTTTCCCCGCTGCCGAGCGCATCGTACTGGCCGAACACGCACTGATTCCCGGACTGGTCAATCTGCATACCCATGCCGCCATGACGCTGATGCGCGGGATGGCCGACGACCGGCCGTTGATGGACTGGCTGCAGAACTACATCTGGCCGGCCGAAGCGCAACTGGTCTCGGACGAGTTCGTCTATGACGGCACCCTGCTCGCCTGCGCCGAAATGCTCCGCGGCGGCATCACCTGCTTCAACGACATGTATTTTTTCCCGGAAGCCGCCGCCCGTGCCGCCCTGCGGGCGGGGATGCGCGCCGCACTGGGCATCATTGCCATCGAGTTTCGCTCGGCCTACGCCAGCGATGCCCAGGATTACCTTGCCAAAGGCATCGCCGTGCGCGACACGCTGCGTGACGAACCGCTGCTGTCGTTCTGTCTCGCACCGCATGCACCATTCACGGTGTCCGACGCGACGTTTGCGCAAATCGCCATCTATGCCGGCGAACTGGACATTCCCGTACACATCCACATCCACGAAACCGCCCGGGAAATCAGTGAGAGCGTCGCACAACATGGCGTGCGGCCGCTGGCAAGGCTGGAGAAAGCCGGCCTGCTGGGCCCGGGACTGATTGCCGTGCATGGCGTGCATCTCGATGATCGGGAAATCGCGCTATTTGCCCGTCATGGCTGCTCCATTGCCCATTGCCCCTCGTCGAACCTCAAGCTTGCCAGCGGCATCGCGCCGGTGGCGAGGCTGCTGCAGGAGGGCATCAACATCGGACTGGGTAGCGATGGCGCAGCCAGCAACAACCGTCTCGACCTGTTCGCTGAAATGTGCCTGGCTGCGTTGCTCGCAAAAGGCAGCAGCGGCGATGCGACCGTGATGCCTGCGCAACGTGCTCTGGAATGCGCTACGCTGGGTGGCGCTCGCGCACTGGGCCTGCAGGACCGGATCGGGTCGATCGTGCCGGGGAAGCTCGCCGACCTGACCGCGGTGAACCTGTCGGCGAGCGCATTGTCTCCCTGTTATGACCCGATTTCGCATCTGGTATACGCCGCAGGACGGGAACATGTCACCGACGTCTGGGTCGGCGGTGAACGGCGGCTCGCCGGTGGCGAATTCACCGGTCTCGATGAAACCGTGATCAAGGTACGCGCCAACCAATGGAAAACCAAAATACGCCCGTCATGACGCCGAACGTCGATCCGGCAGAACTGCAAAAATTCAGCGACCTGGCCAGTCGCTGGTGGGACCCGGAGAGCGAGTTCCGCCCTCTGCATGAGATCAATCCATTGCGGCTGGACTACATCGACCGCATCGCGGCAATCAATGGCAAGGCTGTCCTCGACGTCGGCTGCGGCGGCGGCATCCTCGCTGAAGCGATGGCCGCGCGCGGCGCGCACGTCACCGGCATCGACCTCGCCGACAAGCCGCTGCAGGTCGCGCAGCTGCACCTGCTCGAATCCGGCCGCAACGTGATTTATCGCAAGATCGCCGTCGAGGACCTGGCGCAGGAAGCGCCACGCAGCTTCGATGTGGTGACCTGCATGGAGATGCTCGAACATGTACCCGATCCGGCGTCCGCCGTGCGGGCCTGCGCCGGGCTGCTGAAACCCGGCGGTCACGCCTTTTTTGCGACGCTGAACCGCAATCCCAAGTCGTACCTGCTTGCAATCATCGGCGCGGAATATATGCTAAACCTGCTGCCGCGCGGCACCCATGATTACGCCCGCTTCATCAAGCCCTCCGAACTCTCGGCCACCTGTCGCAGCGCCGGACTCGAGGTCAGTGGCATCATCGGCATGACCTACAACCCGCTCACCAAGGTGTACGCGCTGGGTCCGGACACCGACGTCAATTACATCCTCTGCACGCGGGCACCGCAAAACTGATGGCCTGCGCCGTACTGTTTGATCTCGACGGCACCTTTGCCGACACCGCACCCGACCTCGGCCGCACCATCAACCTGATGCGCGCGGCGCGCGGCCTGGCGCCGGTGGCACTTGCGGACACCCGCCGCGTCACGTCACTCGGTGCACGCGGCCTGCTCGGTGTCGGTTTCGGCATCGGCCCCGACCACGCCGATTACACCGCAATGCGCGAAGAATTCCTGCGCCTCTACGAAGACAACCTGTGCCGGGACACCGTGCTGTTCCCGGGTATGGCCGCCTTGGTCGACGCGCTGGAAGCGCGCCGCGTCATCTGGGGCATCGTCACCAACAAGGCTGAACGCTACGCCAGACCTCTGCTGCAGCAGCTCGGCTACGGCGCACGCGCCGCCTGCGTCATCGGCGGAGATACCACCGCGCACATGAAACCGCACCCGGCACCGCTGCTGGCCGCAGCCCGCGCCATCGGCATCGCGGCGCAGGACTGCATCTATGTCGGCGACGACCAGCGCGACATCGAGGCCGGCCGCGCCGCCGGGATGCGCACGGTCGCCGTCCGTTTCGGCTATCTGAATGGCAGCAATCCGGAAGCCTGGGGCGCAGACAGCGTGGTGTCCAGTCCCCAGGATATAGAAAAAATCCTGTAAAAACAAAAACTTATATAAAATAATCGGCAAAGTTCCGCTGTGCGATAATCAACTTTCGCGCGGCTGCACTTGAACTTGGGCCGCGCGGTGCAATCTGATGTGACATGGGGGCGACTTGGTTTCGACGTGGGTCGCAAAGCAGCACAGGGCATGCCAAGGTCCAGTCACCTTGTTAATCCGCTGGAAATTCATACACGCCAACGACGAGCGTTACGCTCTCGCCGCCTAATACCGGCGAGACGCTGCACTGACCTGCTGATGGGTCAGGCCCCGAGAGGGGTGCAGCGTCATTTACATCAGCCTCTCTGCACGGTTTGGTCGCTTAGCCGTGTGGATCCGTCGAAGCGACTGGCCAAGCACCAGCCTGCCGGTTGGCGGGTGCAAGGCGAGACCCAAATAACCAGGCTAAGCATGTAGTCCTGACTGTGGAGGGCTTGCGGACGCGGGTTCAATTCCCGCCGCCTCCACCATTTCCTTTTAAAATCAAGGAGATGGGATTGATTGTAAGAGTGCCTTGAGGGGTTTGCTACAAACCCTGATACGAATGGCACGCCCTTGCCCTACAATCTCGCACACCTAGTGGCCCGCGCCTCGGGCTTCTATTTCCGGCTGACCGTCCCGGCCCACTTAAGGGCCCGCGCCGGTAAACGCGAGATTGTCAAAGCGCTTCCCGCCACCAGCCGCAGGCATGCCCAGCGCATCGCCAACCGACTCAGCATCGGACTGGAACAACGATTCGCATGGATCGACCGGGGAGACGTTTTGACCGCAGCACAAGGTGCCGACAACGTCGCGGTACTGATCAGCAACTGACGGAAGATGAACAGCAGCGGGCCAACGCGGGCTTACGCAGCCCGGAGACGGTCCAAACCGCCGCCTTTGGCCTCGACTACCTTTGGACGAATACGAGCAGGCCCTGCGCGAGAACGACCTCGCCCGGGTAGACGCCGACGTGGCGGACATCGTGACCGCCGAAGGACTCA
>RPOR01000110.1 GCA_003820645.1 Betaproteobacteria bacterium | reverse complement strand
GCAAACCCCGCCGGAAACGGCGGGGTTTTTTATTGCCTTGAGTTCCCCGGTGAGCGCCCGAGTTCACATGCTATGATCGTCCCGACAAAAATATATCGGGGGAGGCTGCACCATGGCCGATAACATTGTTCCGGAGTTGGCTGCCGGAGGGATCAGCGAGGAGGCGCTCAAGCGCGTCGAGGAGCTGATCGAAGAGGAAGAGGGCGCGCACAACCGGTATCGCGGCGCGCTGGGAGTTTTCCTGACGGTTTGCGCCGTAGTGATGTCGCTGTTTCATCTGTATGCCGCGGTCGAAATCGTGCCGGCGTATCTGCTGCGGCCGATCCACGTCGCGTTCGCGCTGGCGCTGGTGTTCCTGATGTTTCCGACGGCGAAACGTTTCCGCCACCGGTTGATGTGGTGGGACGTGATCTTTGCCATGGCCTCCATCGCGATCGTCGTCTACATGCTCTACTGGGGCGACGAGTTCGGCGACCGTGCAGTGACGCCGCTGGTGATGGACCAGGTATTCGGCGTGGTGCTGATCCTGCTGATCCTCGAGGCCAACCGCCGCAGCTCGACCTGGATACTGCCTTTCATTGTCGTTCTGTTTCTGGCCTACGCGATGTTTGGCCCGTACCTGCCGGCGCCGTGGACGCACAAGGGTTATGACATTGCGCGGCTTACCGGGGCGCTGTACATGACGCTGGAGGGGATATTTGGCGTGGCAGTGGACGTGTCGTCCACGCTGATCATCCTGTTTACGATTTACGGCGCGTTTCTGCAGTACTCGGGGGCCGGCAAATTCTTCATCGATTTTTCGTTTTCGGCGATGGGTGGCAAGCCGTCCAGCGCCGGGCGCGCCGTGGTGATGGGGTCATTCCTGCTCGGCGGCCCCTCCGGTTCCGGTGTGGCGACCACGGTGACGCTGGGATCGGTGGCTTATCCGCTGCTGGCGAAATCCGGCTATGGCAAGGAGGCCGCGGGCGGCCTGCTGGCTGCCGGCGGACTGGGCGCCATCATCTCGCCGCCGGTGCTGGGGGCCGCCGCGTTCCTGATCGCGGAGTTCCTGAAAATTTCATATCTCGATGTCATCCTGATGGCGACGATCCCGACGCTGCTGTTCTACCTCGGGATCTTCGTTATGGTCGAGATCGATGCGCGCAAGTTCAGTATGAAGACCATCATGCTGGAGAAACCCCACCAAGCCGCGGTGCTGGCGAGGAAGTACTGGTTTCATTTTGTTTCGCTGGTTGCCATCGTGGTTTTCATGATGCTGGGTTACTCGCCGGTGCTGTCGGTGTTCTGGGCCACGGTGGTCACTGCGGCGCTGTCGTTTTTTCAGAGGGATTGCGCCATCATCTCCTATGACTGGTTCCGCGGCCGCATGCCGTGGCTTAGGGGATTCTGGGAGTCGGGCTTCATCAAAGCGCTGGAGAACGGGTCGGTGGGCGTGCTCAACGTCGCTATAACCTGCGCGTCCGCGGGGATCATCGTCGGCGTGGTGACGCTGACCGGTCTGGGACTGAAGTTCAGTTCCATCGTGCTGGACTATGCTGATTCCGGTGCGAACTCGCTGGTCAACCTGTGGGTGTTGCTCGGGGCCGAGCGGACCCCGGCGCTGCTGCATGACATGAAGCTGCTGCTGACCGCCGCTTATACCTCGCTGATCGTGTGGATCGTCGGTCTCGCGGTGCCGGTGACCGCGTCTTATATCATCTGCGCGGTGATTGCGGCCCCGGCGCTGATCAAGCTCGGTGTGCCGGATTTCGCGGCGCACATGTTCATTTTCTATTACGCCGTATTGTCCGAAGTGTCGCCGCCAACTGCGCTGTCACCGTTCGCGGCAGCGGCGATTACCGGCGGCGGCCCGTATCGTACGACGCTGCAGAGCTGGAAGTACTGCGCACCAGCGTTCCTGGTGCCATTCATGTTCGTGCTCGACCCCTCCGGCGTCGGATTGCTGCTCGGCGGTTCTTTCAAGAACCTGGCGCAGGCGGACTGGGGCGCGGTCGCGGTGATCACGGTGACGGCGATCATCGGCATCGTTGCGCTGGCCGGCGGCCTGCAGGGGTGGCTGCTGCGGAAAACCAGCCTGCCTGAGCGCTGGATGCTGATCATCGCCGGTCTCGCCCTGGTGTATCCGACGAATTTTTCCGACGTGCTGGGACTCGTGCTGGTCGTGATCGTGGTGGCTTCGCAGAAGCTGCGGTCGCAGGAACACGCGCCGGCGTGAAGTCCGGCGACCCGGCGAATCGCGAAACGCGTTACGCGACCCCGTTCGCGGTGCTGGCCATTGCGACCGATGGTGCTGTCGTCACCGGCGTGCGTTACCTGCCGCGTAGCACGCCGCCGGTGCCGCCGCACGATCGCGTGGCCGAACGCGCCTGCCGCGAAATCGAACATTACCTGACAGATCCTGCGCATCGCTGCGCCGTGCCGTATCGGCTTGACGGCACTTCGTTCCAGCGCCGCGTCTGGCGCGAAATCGAAAAGCTTTTTCCAATAAAAACAACAACATATGGAGCGATCGCGCGCCGTCTGGACACTGCGGGCCGTGCGGTGGGTGGCGCCTGTGGCGCCAATCCGGTGCCGCTGATCGTGCCCTGCCATCGCGTGCTGGCGGCGGATGGAATCGGCGGTTTCATGGGCGGCAGGCAATCATTTCCATTGAGCATCAAACGATGGTTGTTGCGGCATGAAGGCATCATCGACGCGACTCATTGACGAGTTCTGCGACGCGCTGTGGCTGGAGGACGGCCTCGCCCGCAATACGCTCGACAGCTACCGCCGCGACTTGCAGCAGTTTGCCGCCTGGCTGGAGAGCCGCAGCGGCATGGATTTGCTGGATGCCGATCCGGCGGCGATACAGGACTACCTCGCGCACAAGTTCCGCACCAAGGCGCGCGCATCCACTGCGGCCCGGCTGCTGTCGACGCTGAAGCGCTTCTACCGCAACGCGATCCGCCGGAACGTGCTCAAGACTGATCCGACGCTGCGTATCGACACGCCCAAGCTGCCGCGCGCACTGCCGAAAACCCTGACCGAAGCGGATGTCGAATCATTGCTGGCCGCGCCGGAGCTGAGCCAGCCGCTGGGCGTGCGCGATCGGGCGATGCTGGAGGTGCTGTACGCAAGCGGCCTGCGCGTGTCGGAACTGGTGACGCTGAAGGTGCCTCAGATCAGCCGCGACATGGGCGTGGTACGCGTGCTGGGCAAGGGCTCCAAGGAGCGGCTGGTGCCGCTGGGCGAGGAAGCGTTGTCGTGGCTCGAGCGGTATCTGCGTGAGGCCCGGCCGCTGCTGCTCAACGGCCGGGCGAGCGACGCCTTGTTCGTCACGTCGCGCGCAGCGGTGATGACGCGCCAGGCCTTCTGGCATCTGCTCAAACGCTATGCCCTGCAGGCGGGACTCAACAAGCCGATTTCGCCACACACGCTGCGCCATGCGTTTGCCACGCATTTGCTGAACCACGGCGCCGACTTGCGTGTGGTGCAGCTGCTGCTGGGGCACTCGGATATCTCGACGACACAGATTTACACGTATGTCGCGCAGGAGCGGATGAAGCAGTTGCATGCGAAACATCACCCGCGTGGATGACGAGCCGGTGCGGCATCCGCGGCGCGGAACGAAACCCGGCCGCGGCACCCGCCGCCTCAGGTTTTTTTGCCGCGCTCGATGATGACGCCAAGTTGTCTGACGCCGCAAGCGGTGCGAGCTTGGCGATTTTCACCCGTAGCCAGGGCGCCTTGAAATCCCTGATTATCATCTGGGCGATCGATTCCGCAGCGTGTTCCAATAGCGAGAAGTGCTGCTGCGCGAAGAGTTTCCTGATGTCGGCAACAACCTCTGCGTAATCGATGGTGTCTTCAATGCGGTCGCTGTCCGCCGCGTGTTTGCCGCGCAGACCGATTTCCAAATCGAGCTGCACGGTCTGCGGCGCCTGTTTTTCCCACGCATAGATGCCGATGCGGGTTTCGATGCGCAGTTCGCTGATGAATATCGTGTCCATGTGGGCCAGGCGACGGGTCCGGTTGGGCTAAAATGGCCGGCGCCATTCTAGGGGAAAACAATTGGCGTTACTAATCGCGTTACTGATCGTTGTGGTTGCCGCATATCTCATCGGCTCGATTTCTTTCGCGGTGTTGGTCAGCCGCGCCTTCCGGCTGCCTGATCCGCGCCAATACGGTTCCGGCAATCCGGGGGCCACCAATGTGCTGCGCAGCGGCCGCAAGGCTGCGGCGGCGCTGACATTGCTCGGCGACAGTGCCAAAGGCTGGCTGGCCGTGTTCGCTGCCGGACAGTGGATTGCTGACAACGTGCCCCTGGCGATGGCACTGGCTGCGGTTGCGGTAATTCTCGGCCACATGTTTCCCGTGTTCCACGGGTTCCGCGGCGGCAAGGGTGTGGCGACCGCGCTGGGCGTGCTGCTGGCGCTGAGCCCGTATCTGGCGCTGGGCACACTGGCGACCTGGATCACCATCGCCGTGTTTTTCCGTTATTCGTCATTGGCAGCGCTGATCTCGGCGGTGTTCGCGGTATTTTTCGCTCTGATATTGTTCAATGCGGCGCATCCGTTTTTCATCGCGGTGGCAGTGCTCGCGGCGCTGTTGATCTGGCGCCATCAGTCGAACATCCGCAACCTGCTGGCGGGCAAGGAAAGCAAACTGGGCGCCAGGGCCGAGGGTTAGGCCCGGCGCAGGCTGGCGAGATCCCAGCGTGGCCGCACGCTGAAACCTTGTGCCGCCGGGGGCAGCACGTCGCCCTGCTGCAGGCGCAGGGCACCGGCGAAGGCGATCATTGCGCCGTTGTCGGTGCAGAATTCAAACGGCGGATAGAACACCGTGCAGCCGCAACGCTGCGCCGCGGCGGTCAGTTGCAGGCGCAGCTGCTGGTTGGCGCCGACGCCGCCGGCAACCACCAGCCGGGTCAGCCCTGTTTGTTCGATGGCTGCAATGGCTTTGCCGACCAGCACGTCGACGATTGCCGCCTGCAGTTCTGCGGCGAGATCAGCACGGGCTTGCGGTTCAGGGGGCAGGTCGCGAACCGCGGTGAGCACCGCGGTCTTCAGGCCGCTGAAACTGAAATCGAGATTGTCACTGCGCAGCATCGGTCGCGGCAGCGGAAATCTGCCGGCGCGACCGGAGGCGGCAAGCGCGGCGATCGCCGGGCCGCCGGGGTAACCGAGTCCCAGCAGTTTTGCGGATTTGTCGAAGGCCTCGCCGGCAGCATCGTCCAGGGTTTCACCGAGCAGCACGTAATCGCCGACGCCGCCCACCCGCATCAGCTGGGTGTGGCCGCCGGAGACCAGCAGCGCGACGAACGGAAACTGCGGCGCTGGATCGGCCAGCAGCGGCGACAGCAGGTGGCCCTCGAGGTGATGCACGCCGATGGCGGGGATGCCCAAGGCGTGGGCGAGGCTGGTGCCGACGCCTGCGCCGACCAGCAGCGCCCCGGCCAGTCCGGGGCCCGCGGTATAGGCCACGGCGTCCAGGTCTGCCAGGGCTGCACCGCCCTGGTGCAGCACTTGCCGGGTCAGCGGCAACACCCGGCGGATATGGTCACGGGAGGCCAGTTCCGGCACGACGCCGCCATAATCGGCATGCAGCGCCACTTGCGAATGCAGTGCATGGGCGAGGAGGCCCCGCCCGCTGTCATAGAGGGCGATGCCGGTTTCGTCGCAGGAGGTTTCAATGCCGAGTACGAGCACGGGTTGCTGGCCGGGGGTGGAGCGGGACATCCGGCCCCTACAAATCCTGGCCGGATCTGGTTATAATACGCGTTTTTCCAATTCAGCTTATTTTGATCTGGGGTTTCATGACTACAGTACGCGTCAAAGAAAATGAGCCGTTTGAAGTGGCCCTGCGCCGTTTCAAGCGCACCGTAGAGAAGACCGGCTTGCTGACCGAGCTGCGCGCCCGCGAGTTCTACGAAAAACCGACTTCCGAGCGCAAGCGCAAGCTGGCCGCTGCAGTGAAGCGCACGCACAAGCGCCTGCGCTCGCAACTGCTGCCGCCCAAGCTCTACTAGGCGCGACTGGCAGGCCGTAAAAGGGTGCAGGGGCTGAGCCTCGCACCCTTTTGTCATTTCTGGAGCAAAGTCATTGCCGGAGCCAACTCATGGCATTGCGTGAACAGATCAACGATGACCTCAAGGCAGCGATGCGCGGTGGCGATACCGCGCGCCGTGACACCATCCGGCTGCTGCTTGCTGCGCTCAAGCAGCGCGAAGTCGACGAACGCAAATTACTGACTGATGCCGACGTGCTGGCGACGATCGAAAAAATGATCAAGCAGCGGCGCGATTCGATCACCCAGTTCGAGCAGGGTGGCCGTCAGGATCTGGCCGACAAGGAAAAGCAGGAACTCGCACTGTTGCAGGCTTACATGCCGCAGGCGCTGGGCGATGACGAAATTGCTGCCGCGGTCGCTGCGGCGGTTGCCGAGGCGGGCGCAGTGGCTCCGGCTGACATGGGCAAGGTGATGGCCCTGCTGAAACCGCGGCTGGCCGGGCGCGCCGACATGGCCAGAGTCTCTGCGGCGGTCAAGACGCATTTGTCAAAACCATAACGCATTGTTTTTATTTATTTTTCTTCAGCGCTGCCGGTTTGGCCGGATTCCGGCGCTGACGTAGTGCGCTACCCTATAATTCCACGAATTGCCCGGCCCGCCAGCGGGTTGCCCGTTCTGGAGTGGAGCAAGCTGCCGCCCGCATGATTCCGCAGTCGTTCATTCAGGATTTGCTCAGCCGGGTCGACATCGTCGAAGTGGTCGATCGGTACGTGAAACTCAAGCGTACCGGTGCAAACTACGCCGCCTGCTGTCCTTTCCATTCGGAAAAATCGCCGTCGTTTACCGTCAGTCCGACCAAGCAGTTCTACCACTGCTTCGGTTGCGGCGCGCATGGCACCGCCATCGGCTTCATGATGGAGTATGGCGGCCTCGGGTTTGTCGACGCGGTGAAGGATCTTGCGCAGAGCGTCGGGATGCAGGTGCCGGAGGAAGCGCGCTCAGAGCAGGCCCAGCGTCGTGCGGCAGAAGGCCCCGACCTTCACGGTGTATTGCTGCAGGCTGCGCAGTTTTATCGCAACCAGCTGAAGGAAGCGCCGCAGGCGATCGAATACCTGAAGCGCCGCGGGCTGTCGGGGGAGATCGCCAAGCGCTTCGGCATCGGTTATGCACCGGACGGCTGGCGGAATCTCGAGCAGGTTTTTCCCGATTACCAGAGCAAGGCGCTGACCGCTGCCGGCCTGGTGAAACAGAACGACGAGGGCAAGCGCTATGACGTGTTCCGCGACCGCATCATGTTTCCGATCGTCGATGTCCGCGGCAACGTAATCGGTTTCGGCGGGCGCGTACTCGGTGATGGCGAACCCAAATACCTGAATTCCCCGGAAACGGCGGTGTTCGAGAAAGGCCGCGAACTGTACGGCCTGTTCCAGGGCCGGCGTGCGATCCGCGACGCTGGTTGCGTGATCGTCGTTGAGGGTTACATGGACGTGGTGGCGTTGGCACAGGCCGGTATCGAATACGCGGTGGCGACGCTGGGCACGGCGACCACGCCGATACACGTGCAGAAGTTGCTGCGCCAGTCGGACGAGGTCGTGTTCTGTTTTGATGGCGACCATGCAGGACGGCGAGCGGCATGGCGGGCGCTGGAGAACAGCCTTGGCCATCTGGTCGACGGCAAGCAACTGCGATTCCTGTTTCTGCCGGATGGCGAAGATCCCGACACCTTCGTGCGAGCGCATGGCAAACCGGCATTTGAGGCCCTGCTGGCCAAGGCGGAGCCGTTGTCGAGATTTCTGATTGAAGAACTGCGCTCGCGTGTCGACAGCAATGCACCCGAGGGGCGTGCCAGGCTGATGCAGCAGGCGAAACCCCTGGTAAAACAGATTGCCGCCCCGATGCTGTCGTTGCTGATCCGGAAGGAGCTGGCGCAGCTCGTAGGGGTGACGCAACAGGAACTTGACGTGCAGTTCGAGATCAGAGGTCCACAGGGCGCGCCGGCAACTGCACCGGCGAAACGGGCCCCAGCGGCGGCGCCGTCGATATTGCGCACTGTGCTCGAGTTGCTGGTATTGGAGCCGCGCCTCGCTGCGATCATCAGTCGCGGGGATCTCGCGCAGGGCACCGGTGTGCCCGGCGTGGATCAGCCGGAATTGCAGGCACTGGATGCGGTACTGGAGGCGGTCGGGTCCGGCGATGCGCGGATCAACCTGGGCGAGGTGTTTCGCGGTTCAGCGCACGAGGCCGTGGTGTTCAACGCGGAAGTCGGTGCGTTGCGCTGGCAGGACCGGTCGCTCGCGGCAGCGGAACTGGAGGCCGAGTTCCGGGGTGCATGGCAGCAGGCGATCGACCGGATACGCCGGGCCCGTATCGCAGCGTTGCTGGACAAATCGCGACGCGAGGAGTTGAGTTCCGAGGATCAGGCCCAATATCGGCTTCTACAACAAGCAGTTAGCGATACGTCCAGCAAGTGAAATTTGACAGTGTTTAAGGTATAATTTGCGGTTTTTCACCGATATCTCGCCCGGCGGAGCCTAATCCATGGCCAAGCAATCCAAAGCATCCAAATCCAAGGCAAAAAACGTCAAGGCACAGAAAGCCAAGGCGAAGAGCCCGGCGCGCGCCAAGTCAGGCGCGGCCAAGGCTGCCGTGAAAGCGAAGTCGCGCGCGGCGATCAAGTCCAAGTCGGTGAAGCCGAAAGTGAAGGCAAAAGCGCCGCACCGCGCCGCCGCCAAGCCACGCCCCGCAGCCAAAGCCAAAGTTGTCGCCAAGCCCAAAGCGAAAGGCAAGGCTGCACCGAAAGTGGCGGGCAAGTCCAAAACAGCGCTGCGCCAGGAGCAACGTCTGGCGAATTTCAAGGCGATGGCAAAACAGGCGCTGGCGAAGGTCAAGACAGCGGCGCAGAAACTCGAGAAGGCGGCACCTCAGCCGGCCGTACCTGCGGTCAAAGCCGGCGGCAAACGGCCAACGCGCGGGTTGACGGCGCGCGAGCGCGCGCTGGTCAAGGAATTCGAGCGGCGCGAACTGTCTCCGGCAGATGCCGAGGCGCGACGCCTGCGGCTGAAGAACCTGGTGGTGCTCGGCAAGGAGCGGGGCTACCTGACCTATGCCGAGATCAACGATCACCTGCCCGATGACATGCTCGATGCCGAAGCGATCGAGAACATCATCGGCATGATCAACGACATGGGCATCCAGGTGTACGACGAGGCGCCCGATGCCGAAACATTGCTGATGTCGGAATCCACGCCGGCGGTGGCCGATGAAGATGCAGTCGAAGAAGCCGAGGCCGCGCTGTCGACGGTGGATTCGGAGTTTGGCCGCACCACGGATCCGGTGCGCATGTACATGCGCGAAATGGGCTCGGTCGAGTTGCTGACACGGGAAGGCGAGATCGAGATCGCCAAGCGCATTGAAGATGGTTTGCGCCACATGATCCTGGCCATTTCCGCCTGCCCGACGACCATTGCCGAGATCCTTGCACTGGCCGAAAAAATCGAGAAAGACGAAATTCGCGTTGACGACGTCGTTGACGGGCTTGCCGATCTCGAAATGAAACAGGCCATCGTCGAAGAGGTAACCGAAGAGGAAACCACGGAAGAGGAAGACGTCGAGGCCGAGGATGACGAGGATGACGATGGCGCCGCCAGCGCGGCGGCTGCTGCGGCCGATCTGGCGCGGCTGAGGGAAGCTGCACTGCTGCATTTTGTCGAGATTCGCAACAATTACCAGAAGATGATGCGGGCGCTGCAGAAGCACGGTTCCCGTGGTCGCCCTTACATCCAGGCGCGCGAAGCCATTTCCGACGAGCTGATGAAAATCCGTTTCTCGGCGAAGCAGATCGAAGCCCTGTGCGACGGCGTGCGCAAGCTGGTCGAGGAAGTGCGTACTTACGAACGCACGATCATGGCGCTGTGCATCGACAAGGCCCGGATGCCCCGCCAGCACTTCATCAAGGAGTTCCCGGGCAAGGAAACCAGCTCGCGCTGGGTGCGCGGCGAAGTCGAGTCCGGAAAGCCCTGGAGCGAGGCGCTGTCGCGTTTCGAGCCGGCCGTTGTCGAGCAGCAACAGAAGCTGCTCGATCTGCAGAGCCGGATCGGGATCCCGATCAAGGAGCTGAAGGACATCAACCGCCAGATGAATGCCGGCGAGACCCGGGCGCGGCGCGCCAAGCGCGACATGACCGAGGCCAACCTGCGTCTGGTGATCTCGATCGCGAAAAAATATACCAATCGCGGTCTGCAGTTCCTCGACCTGATCCAGGAAGGCAATATCGGCCTGATGAAAGCGGTGGACAAGTTCGAGTACCGCCGCGGCTACAAGTTCTCGACCTACGCGACGTGGTGGATCCGCCAGGCGATCACCCGTTCGATCGCCGATCAGGCACGCACGATCCGTATCCCCGTGCACATGATCGAAACCATCAACAAGATGAACCGCATTTCGCGGCAGATCCTGCAGGAAACCGGCTCGGAACCGGATCCGGCGACGCTGGCCGAGAAGATGGAGATGCCCGAGGACAAGATCCGCAAGATCCTGAAGATCTCCAAGGAACCGATTTCGATGGAAACGCCGATCGGCGACGACGACGATTCACACCTTGGCGACTTCATCGAAGACCAGTCGACGATGGCGCCCAGCGATGCCGCCGTCTATGGGAGCCTGCGCGATGTCACCGGCGACGTGCTGGACACGCTGACGCCGCGCGAAGCCAAGGTGCTGCGCATGCGTTTCGGCATCGAAATGAACACCGACCACACGCTGGAAGAGGTCGGCAAGCAGTTCGACGTCACCCGCGAGCGCATCCGCCAGATCGAGGCGAAGGCGCTGCGCAAGCTGCGTCACCCCTCGCGTTCCGAGCGGTTGCGCAGTTTCCTCGATAACGAAAGCTGAAATCGTGCGCCCGGTGCACCGGGCAGTCATGTGAACGGGACTGGTGCTGTTGGCTGGTCCCGTTTTTTACATGCGCAGCGCGCAGGCTAGAACGCCCGGCCGAGGTAGAAGTAGAAGCTGTCGTTGCCGTCCTTAGCGCGCCCGTAACCCAGATACGCGGGTCCGATGGGGCTGTCCGCAGCAACAAAGACGCTCGCTGACTTCAGCAGTCCTTCGGGACTGCCCGGTACCAGCGGATTGCCGACCCGGCCGGCCTCCAGTGAGAAGCCGCCGTAGGCCCCTTCCAGAATGGTTCCCTTCAAGATGCGGTGGTAATACATGGCGCGGCCGAAGGTGAGATTTTCTCCGTAGAGTTGGCCGGTCTTGTAGCCCGACTGCTGCAGGAAACCACCCCACTGGAACTGGTCGTAGTTTGGCAACGGATTCGCGCCGACCTTGCCGCCCGCTTTCAGGGCAAAGTTGAACGTGTGATTGCCGAACGTATAAGCGGCAGTCCCATCGAGATCCCACTTGGTGTAATTGATATCGGCACCGAGCGCGGTGTTCGAGTCGTACACATGCAGTCCGCTCCTCCAGCCATTCCGCGGGAAAGTCACACTATCAAGCCGGTCCAAAACCAGGCGCAACCGGTAACCCCCGGCGTCGATTTTGGATGAACCCGGTGACAGGTATTGCGGCCCGGTATCCAGCTT
>RPOR01000109.1 GCA_003820645.1 Betaproteobacteria bacterium | reverse complement strand
CAGCCTCGGTAGCCCGGATAAGCGCAGCGCCATCCGGGGGATGGCGGTCACCAATCATTGCGGCATCGTTGAAAGCCCGCATGCCCCCGGATGGCGGCCTGCGGCCTTATCCGGGCTACGGATTGGGGCTCTCCCGCGTGTGCCGGCGCATGGCTGCCCCGCGACCGGATCGCGGACTCGCGCAAACATCGCTGCCGCGCGCGCTGCAGATCTACCGCGACGAAATCCACCGCAACCTGGCCCTGCTCGGCTGCAACATCAGCGCCGACATCGGCCCGCAATGCCTGCTCTTCGCCGACCAACACGAACTGCGCCCGCCGCAGGAAAAACCTTCGCTGCGCGTGGTCGAGGGCAAGGCGGCGGAGTCGTAAGCCGGCAGCGGCTTTACGCAGCGGCCTGCGCCGCACCTCCGGCGCCCCGGAACACGGCCATGCACTTCGGCGCGTTAAAGATCCAGGTCTCCACCCAGTCGACGATGTCGGCCTTGTAGTTCAATTCGGCCATGGCGCCGGCAAGGCAGGTCCAGTTGAGCACCTCATGCTGTCCGGCCGCCTCCATTTGCGCAAGCGGCATATCCCGCCACGCGCCGTAATTGCCGTTGCGCAGGTGTTCCAGCATCGCGCGGTCGGATTCCAGGTCGGGATACATCCAGTGGTTCTTCTCGGTCAGAAAACCATGCGACCAGCTCGACGACGCCATGATCGCCACGCGCCACGGGCTCGCCTTGAGCACGCGCGCCGTTGCCTGCCCCATCTCGAAACAGCGGCGCGGCGACGGCGCGGGCGGATCCGGCTCGTCAGCGTGCACCTCAGATCCGCCCTGGAAGCGGATCACCGAACTGCCGTAGCAGTTGACCGCCACCGGCAGCACCGGCGTACTGAACCCCTTGCGGTCGAGATCGAGGTAGAGCAGCGTGTTGGCAAAGGCGTGACCCAGGCCGTCTTGGTGCAGGGGCTTGTAGGCATAGGACATGTCGATACCCGCCTCCAGCAGTCCGCGCGCAACAAACCGCCCCGCCTTGTGATGTCCGGGATGGAGGAACACCTTGTCGGCCGGTTCGCCCCAGATGTTGGGCTTGCCGCGCAGAAAGCCGTACGGCTTGAAGTTGAGCTGCTCGTAGGCCAGCACGCAGAACGGCGGGATGATGTCTTCCTTGAAATTCTCGTACTGGTCATCGCCCCACATCAGGATGAAATCGGGCTTGAAGGCATCGATCTCCTCGCGGATTTTCCGGAACGCGCTGAATACCCGCGCCCGGTGCAGCTTGTGCGAAGCAATGCCTTCGTCATCCCCCCACTCGCGGCGCATCGGCTCCGGCCAGTTGGCGGGATCGCGCATGTGTTCCGGAATCCGCCGGTCGCTGTGCAGCATCCGCGCCAGCGGCCACGGCTTGAGTTCATCGGGAATCAGCCCCGGCGGAAAGTGCGTTACACCAATGCCCAGTATCTCTGCCATGGAACATTCCTTTGCCAGGTTGTGATTCGCCGCACCGGGGATACGGAAACCCGGGCAGCGTCGATGCTTACAGTTTGATGTTGGCGGCCTTGACCACCTTCTTCCACTTCGCGATGTCATCGATGATGACCTTGCGCAGGTGCGCCTGGGTGCCGCCGACGACTTCCAGCCCGCTCGCCTCCATGCGCGCCTTCACGTCGGGCATCTTCAGGATCTGGTTGACCTCCCGGTTCCAGCGCGCGGAGATGTTTGCGGGCACGCCCTTCGGGCCGATGATCGCCGCCCAGCTCACCGATTCATAGCCGGGCACGGTCTCGCCCACGGTCGGCAGGTCGGGCACCGCCGGGTTGCGCTTCTCGCTGGTCACCGCGATGCCGCGCACGCGCTTCGCCTTGTGATGCGGGATCATCCCCGTCAGGCCGCTGAAGATCAGCTGGATCTGGCCGCTCATCAGGTCGGTCACGCCGGCGGTGGAACCCTTGTACGGCACATGCGTCATCTGGATGCCGGTCATCTGGCTGAAGTGCTCGGTGGCGAGGTGGTTGCCGCTGCCGATGCCGCCGGAAGCAAAGTTAATCTTGCGCGGATTCGACTTGGCATACGCGATCAGCCCGCTGACGCTGTTGAACGGGCCTGACGGATTGACCGTCACCATGTTGCCGATCTCGCCGATCATCGCGATCGGCACGATGTCGTTGACCGGGTCGTAGCTTTGCTTGTAGAGCGCCACGTTGCCGGTGTAGCTGGTCGAAATCATCACCATGGTGTAGCCGTCGGGCGTGGACCTGACCCCGATTTCGACGCCGATGCTGCCGGCGGCGCCGGGCCGGTTGTCCACCACCACCATCTGGCCGAAGGCCTCGCTCAGTTTCAGCGACAGCGCGCGCGCCACCACGTCGGTCTGGCCCCCGCCCGGGAAGGGCACGATCAGGCGGATCGGCTTGTACGGGTAGGCCTGCTGGGCGCGGACACCGCCCGCCACCAACGACAACAGCAATACAAAAACAGCAGTGCTCAGGCTGCGGATTTTCATGCTCTCCTCCAGCGGATCGGTTGTCCGGGACTTTTATCGTGCCCGCCACAGCCTGCCGGCTGCCGTCGGGTTCCCGCAATCTATGCCAATGCCCCGGACACCGCAACCGCCGGCTGCGGTCACCCGCGCCGCAGCATGCGGACGGCTTGCTTTCGATTGCGGCGGGGGCTACGCTGCCAGCGATCCGAAATGCACGCCAGCCCCCAATCAGGAGGACACCCGCATGGACCATGCAGCCGAGGCCCCGACTTCCATCAAGCCCGCAATGCGCCCGAGCCCGGTGCGCGTCAAGAAACTGGGCCACATCGTGCTCCAGGTGCGCAACCTTGAACAATCGGTCAAGTTCTACACCGAGGTCCTGAACTTCCGCGTCTCCGACAACGCCACCGTCGGCGGCATTTTCCTCACCGGCATCGGCGACCATCACACCATCGGCCTGTTTCCCTCCGACGGCGACAACGCGGAGTTCCCGCCGGAAGGCGCGGTGCGATTGCACCACTTCGCGTTCCAGGTCGAGACCATGGACGAACTGTTCGAGATCCGTTCCTACCTGCAGGAGCGCGGTATCCCGCTGGTGTGGGAAGGCCGGCGCGCGATGGGCGGCCATACCAGCGTCGAGTTCCTCGACCCGAACGGCTACCACGTCGAGCTCTACTGCGACATGGACCAGCTCAAGCCCGGACAGCCCTCGCGCCCGCGCAACCCCGACGCCAGGTACGACACGCTGGAAAAATCGAAGGCCAATCCGAAGCCGCCGACCTGGTAGCAACAGCGGCGTCCCCCAAGGGGACTTCCGTTGGGCGCCCCCCCAAGGGGACTTCCTGTGGGCGCCCCCCAAGGGGACTTCCTGCGGGCGAAATCCGGGGTCACCTTTTAACGATGCCACTGCGGTGACTCCTCCCGGATTGCGCGTTGCTCCATCCGGGCTACCGGACCTGCGTCAATGCCAAGGTCGTCACTCCGGCGAAAGCCGGAATGACGATTGCAAAAAGCGGTTGGTTCAGTCGAGCAGGGCAAAAAAACTGGCGCCGAATTTCTCGCGGTACTTGTCGGTCACCGGCCGCACCGCATCAACGAAAGCGCGATGCTCTTCGGGCGTGAGTCGTACGACCTCGTTTTCCGCGGGGTCGAGTTTTTTCAGGATGTCTTTGTCTTCCGCCGCCGCCAGCTGGCGCTGCAGCACGGTGGCTTCGGCCGCGGCCTTGTCCACGGCCTGCTGCACCTCGGCGGGCCATGATTCATATTGCGCGCGGTTGCACATCAGGCAGGCCACGCCGTAGACATGGCCGGACAGGGTGATGTAGCGGTGGTGCTTGTGGATGTTGAAGTTGTAGATGTTGGTCAGCGGGTTGTCCTGGCCGTCGAAACGGTCGCCGCCGATCTGCTCGACGAAAATCTTGATGTCTTCGAGGATGGGTTCGAAACCGAGCAGGCGCAGTGACTCGGCCTGCAGCTCGCTCATCTGGATCCGGATGCGGATGCCGCGGCAGTCGGCCGGTGTGCGAATCGGCCGCACCTTGTTGCTGAAGTGACGGAAGCCGTTGTCCCAGTACGCCAGCAGCCGGAACGGGGACTGTGCCGACACCCTGGCGCGCAGCGACTCGCCCAGCTTGCCGTCGATCACGCGGTAGGCGGCCGGACGGTCGGGGAACAGGAAGGGCAGGTCGAACAGCGCCAGTTCCGGTACCCACTTCGCGTAGCGCAGCGACGAGATGTAGCACATCGACAGTTCGCCGCGCTCGACCATGCCCGGCAGGTCGCCCGACTTGTGGCCCAGCGCCAGGACATCGGGCACGAACTGGAAATCGATGCGGTCGCCGAGTTCCCGCTGCAGCGCTTCGCCGAAGCGCCGGCAGGATCGGGTGTGGATGGAGGCGGGTTTCTGATAGCCGCCCAGGCGGATGACGACGGGTTTCATGGTGTGGAGTCCCGGGGGAAAACGGTGCGGCTAATGCTATATGATTGAAGGTCCAAGGAGGGGGCCATCATGGAAATCAACGGTATTCATCACATCAACATCGGCTGCCGCGAGAGCGATCTGCCGGCCATTGAAAAGTTTTACTGCGAGGGCCTGGGGCTGCACGTCGGCTACCGGCCGGACTTTCCGTCGGGCGGCCTGTGGCTGTACCATGGCGATCATCCGCTGGTGCACGTGGTCACGCGCTTCAAGGCCGACTGGCAGGGGCTCGACGAGAACCGCAGCAGCTACGACCACACGGCCTATGCCGTCAAGGGCGTGCAGGATTTTCGCGCCCGGTTGAAGAAGATGGGCATTCCCTTCGAAGAGCAGAACGTGCCCAACGCGGGCTTCCAGATGTTCCTGCGCGATCCGGTGGGCAACAAGGTGGAACTCAATTTCCCCAACGAGGAGGCGCCTGCTGAAGTGGCGAGCGGCACGCTGTCGGCGATGCAGTTTCCGGAACACGCGAAGAAACGCTGAGTCGTTCCCTCGGGAAGTTATATAAGTAATTGTTTTTATTGATAATTTTATGATTCCCGCGCTGTGGCGGGTGCAAGGGGCAACGTGAAACTCTGGTATCAAAGCATGTCGCGGCAGCAGGCCTGGGGGCATTACAACGTCGCGCTGCGGCGCATCCTCGACCGGGTGAAGGATCCGGATACCGAAATCGAAGTCCACGGCATCACCAAGCGCGGCGGTCTCGCCGACCAGTTCCATTACCTTGACTACCTCGAATCGGGCGAGGTGATGGAGAACGTGCAGATCGCGACCCGGCGCGGCTTCGACGCTTTCCTGATCGGCAACATCGGCGATCCCGGCATCCACGCCTGTCGCGAGATCACTCACATGCCGGTGCTGGGCCTGTGCGAGACCGCGCTGCATACCGCGTGCCTGATGGGGAAAAACTTCTCGCTGGTGACCATCAACGAGAAGTTCACGCCACGCATCATCGACAATGTGCATCGCTACAAGCTGGAGCGGCGGCTCTCGGCGGTGAACCGCATGACCATCGACCGCATCAACGATCTCGACGATGGTTTTGTCAAGGCCGCGGCGCGCAAGCGCATCTTCGACCAGTTCATGAAGGCGGCCAACGCCAACGTCGAGCAGGGCGCGGAGGTGATCATCGCCGCGGGCGGCGTGGTGATGGCCTTGCTCGCCGAGTTCGGCGTGCACGAGGCGGCGAAGAACACGCCGATCCTCAATGGCATCGTGTCGCTGGTGAAGATGGGCGAGGCAGCGGTGAAGATGAATCGCATCATGGGCGGCAAGTTTCTCAGCAAACGGCTGTATTACGCGCCGCCGGGCAGCGATCAGATCGACGAGATCCGCAAGTACTATGGCGACGTGTATCCCACCGTAAAAAGCCCGGCAAAAAAGGGTGGCCGGATCAAACCCAAAGCGAGGAGCAGGCAATGAGGAAACTCGTGATCGCAGCCGCCGCGGCTGCCGCAACCCTGGCCGGCGGCGTTTTCGCGGCAGAATCCTATCCGTCGAAGCCGATCCGCTTCGTGGTGCCGTTCGCGCCGGGCGGCAGCACCGATCTGCTGGCGCGTTTTCTCGCGCAGCACCTGGCGGCACCGCTGGGCCAGACACTGGTGGTCGACAACCGTGCCGGGGCCGGCGGCGTGGTGGGCGCGGAAATCACGGCGCGAGCGCCTGCCGACGGCTACACCATCATGCTGGGCAGCGGTGGGCCGCTGACCATCAATCCCAACATCCGCAGCAAGGTGCCGTACGACACGCTGCGCGATTTCGAGCCGATCACGATGGCGACGGTGAGCCCGTTCACGCTCGTGGTGCATCCCTCGTCGTCCGCGAAATCCGTGAAGGAACTGATTGCGCTGGCCAGGGCCAATCCGGGGAAACTGAATTTCGGTTCGGCGGGCAACGGTTCGGTCGGCCATTTTTCCACCGAACAGTTCATGGCGCTGACCGGGACGAAACTGCTGCATGTGCCGTACAAGGGCGCCGGTCCGGCGGTGACCGACCTGCTCGGCGGCCGGCTGAACCTGATGTTCGAGAACCTGCCGACCATTCTGCCGCACGTGCGCTCGGGCAAGCTGCGCATGCTGGCGGTGGGCACCAGGGAGCGTTCCGTGCTGGCACCGGAGTTTCCGACGATCGCCGAGGAGGGTGTGCCGGGCTACGATTCGGCCACGGTATTCGGCGTGCTTGCGCCGGCGAAAACGCCGCCGGCCGTCATCGCGCAGCTCAATCGCGAGATGGTGAAGATCCTGCAGTCGGCCGAGGGGAAATCGGCGCTCGCCGCGCGCGGCCTGCAGGCCGTGGGCAGCACACCGCAGCAATACCGGGCGCAGATCGGGGACGAATTCACCCGTTACGGGCGAATCGCGCAGTCGGCCGGCATCCGGCTGGATTGAGCGGTGCGACCCCGCGAACAATGACCAACTGTATTTTTTGAAGACCGTGAATGCCGTTTCCGTCAAACCGCAGGCGCCCGCACTGGGCGCCGAAGTGGACTGCGGCGACTTGCGCGCGCTGGATGCCGCGGCGTTCGCCGCGGTGTACCGCGCATTGCTCGACAACCTGGTGATCCGCATCCGCGGCCAGACGCTGACCGATCCGGAACTGATCGCCTTCGGCAAAAGGCTGGGTGAACTCGATTTCGCGCCGCTGGCGAAGACCGGCAAGGAGCGGGCGCGCCCGCATCCGGAAATCATCGTTGTCTCCAACGTCATGGAGAACGGCGAGGCAATCGGCGTGCTGCGCGATGCCGAGGTGGTTTGGCATTCGGACAATTCCTACCGCGACCGGCCGCTGTCGTACAGCGCGCTGTATGCGCTGGAAGTACCGCCGGCCGGCGGCAACACCGGTTTCGCCAACATGTACCTCGCGCTGCAGACGCTGGACCCGGCGCTGCGCCGGCGCATCGAGGGCAGGACGCTCAAACACGACATGACCTACAACAGCGCCGGTGACCTGCGCGAGGGTTTCAAACCGGTCAGTGACGTGCGCGATGCGCCGGGGCCCAGCCATCCGATCATCCGCACCCATCCCGAAACCGGCTGCAATGCGCTGTATCTCGGCCGCCGGCCCAATGCCTACATCAACGGCCTGTCGGTTGCGGAATCCGAAGAACTGCTCGATGCGCTATGGGCGCATGCCACGCGGGAAAAATTCACCTGGCATCACGAATGGCAAGTCGGCGACCTGCTGATCTGGGACAACCGCTGCGTGATGCACCATCGCGATCCGTTTGACGGCGGCTATCGGCGGGTGATGCACCGCATCCAGTGTGCGGGGGATGTGCCGGCGCTGCGCAGCGGCGGGCGGGAAGGGCATCCGCGGGCAGCGGTCGCAGCCTAGGCGAGTGGATTGCCGAGTGCTGCGGTTGGGACGAGACGCATGCGGGCGCAGCCCGCGTGACGGCGAGGCCACAACCGTCAAAGCACCACCGCGATCCGTGTTGTTGAAGCGCACGGCGGAATCGGGGTGAAAATTCTCCAGTGCGGCCTGGTTCCGGGCCTGTTCAGCATTACCCGACGAGAGCGTCTGCTATTGTCGTGGACATGACGCTGGCGCGCGCTGGTCCGGGTCCGTGCGAAGTCGTAAAATAGCACTCGATGAACCGGACAAAGAATCCACGCGCGTCTGGCACGGTGCAGGGACTCCCGGCGAACGGCGCGTTGCAATGACGCGCCACGAGACACCCAAGAGGAGCATTACATGAGCAACATTGGTGCAACGGCGCGCAGCGCGATGACCAGGGGTCTGCGCGGTCTGGATGTGTTGCGTGACCCGATACTCAACCATGGCACAGGGTTCACGGAGGAAGAGCGCGAGGCGCTGGGATTGCGCGGGCTGCTGCCGCCGCATGTCCATACCCAGACCGAGCAGGCCGAGCGGTTCTTGCTGAGTTTCCGCAAGCTGACCGATCCGCTGGACAAGTTCGTCGCGCTCAATGCGCTGCATGACCGCAACGAAAGCCTGTTTTTCCGCATTCTGTGCGACCACATCGACGAGATGCAGCCGCTGGTCTATACCCCCGTGGTCGGACTGGCCTGCCAGGAATTCGGGCGGATTTTCCAGCGTCCGCGCGGCATGTTCATCGGCATCAACGATCGCGGCCGCATCGCGCAGATCCTGCGCAACTGGCCGTACCAGGCCGGCATCATCGTGGTCACCGACGGTGAGCGCATCCTCGGTCTGGGCGATCTCGGCGCCAACGGCATGGGCATCCCCGTGGGCAAGCTGTCGCTGTATACCGCCTGTGCCGGCATCCATCCGGAACTGTGTCTGCCGGTGACGCTGGACGTGGGCTGCAACAACGACAAGCTGCGCAACGACCCGTTTTATGTGGGTCTGCGCCAGCGTCGTGTCACCGGTGCCGCCTACGACGAATTCGTCGAGGAGTTCATTACGGCGGCGCAGGAAGTGTTCCCCGGCGTGGTGATCCAATGGGAAGATTTCGCCAACCATAACGCGTTCCGGCTGCTCGAGAAGTATCGCAACCGCGTGAGCAGCTTCAATGACGACATTCAGGGCACCGCTGCAGTCGCGCTGGCCGGGATTTTTTCGGCGCTGCGCGTCACCGGTGCCAAGCTGACCGACCAGAAGGTGCTGTTCCTCGGCGCTGGTGAAGCGGCGACGGGCATTGCGGACCTGATTGCCTCAGGGATGGTGGCCCAGGGCATGACACTCGAAGCGGCGCGGCGCACCTGCTGGCTGGTCGATTCGAAAGGGCTGGTGGTGAAAAGCCGGACCGACCTGGCCCACCACAAGCTCAACTATGCGCATGAACACGCGCCGATCGCTGATCTGCTGGGCGCGATCAAGGCGCTCAAGCCGACGGCAATCATCGGCGTTTCCGCGGTCGGCGGGACTTTCACCAAGGCGGTGCTGGAGGAGATGGCGAAGTTCAACGAGCGGCCGATCATCTTTGCGTTGTCCAATCCGACTTCTCAGGCCGAATGCACGGCGGAGGAGGCGTATCGCCATACCGGGGGCCGGGCGCTGTTTGCCTGCGGCAGCCCGTTTGATCCGGTGACCCTGAACGGCCAGACCTTTGTGCCGCGACAGGGCAATAATTCGTATATTTTTCCGGGCATCGGCCTGGGGGTGATCGCCAGCAAGTCGAAAGTCATTACCGACGACATGTTCATGAAGGCCGCGCACACGCTGGCACACCTGGTCACGGAGTCGGATCTGGCGCAGGGCAGCCTGTATCCGGCACTGCCGCGCATCCGCGAAGTCTCGGCACAGATCGCGGCGGCGATTGCCGGCGCTGCGCTGGAGAGCGGCATTGCCGGGCGGGTCATGGCCGCCAGCGTGCTGCCGGAGATCGAGGCGCAGATGTACGAGCCGCACCAGTAGAACTCGTTGTTTTCAAAGTAACAACGGCATGGTCAGCACCATGCCGTTTTTTTATGGCGCTGGGCGAACGCTATGCCGCCGCCAGCAATTCGCGGAGCACGAGCACGGCTTGACCGTGCGCCGTACATTCCGGCAAAGCCGTGCGTGTTGCGCGCATGAGTGCTTCGCTTAGGCCGCCGCCAGCAATTCGCGCAACACGTACGGCAGGATGCCGCCGTGCTTCAGGTAATCGACTTCGATGCCGGTGTCGATGCGCAGCGTCAGCGTCACGCGCTGGGTGCTGCCGTCGGCGCGCGTGACCACCATCGTGACGTCCTGCAGCGGTTTGACGTTGCCGCCGTTGATGCCTTCGATGGTGTAGGTCTCGGTGCCGTCGATGCCCAGCGACTGCACGCTGTCGCCCGGTTTGAACTGCAGCGGCAGCACGCCCATGCCGATCAGGTTGGCGCGGTGGATGCGTTCGAAGCTTTTTACGATGACCGCCCTGACGCCCAGCAATTGCACGCCCTTGGCCGCCCAATCGCGTGAGGAACCCATGCCGTAGTCATCGCCGCCGAAGATCACCAGCGGGGTGTTTTTGGCGCGATAGATTTCCGAGGCTTCGAAGATGGTCATCTGCTCGCCGGTGGGCTGCACCCTGGTGATCGGGCCTTCGGTGCCGGGTGCAACCTGGTTGCGCAGGCGCACATTGGCAAAGGTGCCGCGCACCATCAACTCGTGATTGCAGCGGCGCACGCCGAAATGCCCCCATTCCGAAGGCGGGGCATCGTAATTGGACAGCCATTTGCCTGCGGGCGTACCCGGCTTGATCTTGGTCGACGGGCTGATGTGGTCCGTGGTGATCGAGTCGCCGAGGATCGCCAGCGCGCGGGCGCCGACGATGTCGGTGACCTTGCCCGGTGTACGGGTAACGCCGTCGAAGAACGGCGGCTCCTTGATGAAGGTGGACTTTGCATCCCACTGGTACACCGCACCCTTGATCGTGGGGATGGCTTCCCACAGTTTTTTGTTCCCCGACAGGTCGCCGTATTCGCGGCGGAAGTGCTCCGCGTTGGTGGCGAATTTCATCAGTGCCGCGACTTCGGCGTCCGAGGGCCACAGGTCTTTCAGATAGACCGGCTTGCCGTCGCGGTCCTTGCCCAGCGGATCTTTCGTCAGGTCGGTGCGCACGGTGCCGGCCAGCGCGTACGCGACGACCAGCGCGGGGCTGGCCAGGTAGTTGGCGCGCAGGTTGGGGTGCACGCGGGCTTCGAAGTTGCGGTTGCCGGAGAGCACGGCGCAGGTCACGAGGTCCTGGGACACGACGGCCTCTTCGATCCTGGCATCCAGCGGGCCGGCGGCGCCCATGCAGGTGGTGCAGCCGTAGGCCACGACGCCGAAACCGAGCTGTTCGAGGTGCGGCAGCAAGCCGGCGTCACGCAGGTAGGCCGTGACGACCTTGGAGCCGGGCGCCAGCGAGGTCTTGATGCGCGGGTGGACCTTGAGGCCGCGTTCGTTCGCGCGTTTCGCCAGCAGGCCGGCGGCCAGCAGCAGCGCCGGGTTGGACGTGTTGGTGCAGGAAGTGATCGACGCGATCAGCACGTCGCCGTGGCCGACGTCAAATTCCGGGTGGCCCGAGGGCACGCGGCGGTTCAAGTCGGCCGCGGGACGGCCGTAGCCGTTCTTTTCGGGCGGTACCGAGAACAGCGCGTCGAAGCCGCGGCCGAGGTCGGGCAGATTGACGCGGTCCTGCGGGCGTTTCGGGCCCGACAGGCTGGGCACGATGCTGTCGAGGTCGAGTTCGATGACTTCGGTATAGTCGATGTCGCCTTTTTTCGGCATGCCGAACATGCCCTGCGCCTTGAAGTAGGCCTCGATCGCGGAGACCAGCTCCGGCTCGCGGCCGGTCATGCGGAAGT
>RPOR01000108.1 GCA_003820645.1 Betaproteobacteria bacterium | reverse complement strand
TGAGTTGCGAATTGCAACACTGGACCATCATGAGTTTTGAATTAAAATTCAATTTATCCTTTAAAATCAAATGCTTAATATCTATGGCACGAGTACTGCATTGTAAGTGAACTCACTTCAACCGCCCGCTGCAATGATCCCGCGATCCAATCTGCTGCAACGCCTGCTCAACGCCCTGTCCTACGCCAACGTCGGCAATCTCGAAGAACTGCGCCGGCGTCTCGACGACGAAGAATCCGACAACCAACCGGAAGCCGCACCGCCGCCAGCGCACGCGCCGGTCAGCGCCGCCAACGCTGGCAAAACCCTGCGCCGGCTCGCCAGCGACTTCGATCGCTGGACGCATGCGGCATTCGCCCATGTCGACGGGGCGTTCGGGCATTGGCGTCAGCGGCGCCACGGCACTTTGCGCGACGACCTGATCGCCGGGCTGACCGTAACGCTGGTTGCCATCCCGCAGTCGCTGGCCTATGCCCAACTGGCCGGCGTGCCGGCCTATTTCGGGCTCTATGCCGCATTTCTGCCGACCATCGCGGCAGCGATGATCGGCTCGCCGCCGCAGTTGTCCACCGGGCCGGCCGCGCTGACCGCGCTGCTGACCGCGGCGAGCATCGCACCGCTTGCCGCGCACGGCAGCGCAACCTTCATCGCCGATGTCGTGCTGCTGGCGCTGATCGCCGGCATGTTCCAGATCATTTTTGGCGTGGTGCGGCTGGGTGTACTGCTCAATTTCCTGTCGCATCCGGTGCTGATGGGCTTCATCAATGCCGCGGCCCTGATCATCGGCCTGTCGCAGCTGCCGATGCTGCTCGGCATCCCGTCACATCAGTCCGATCACTTTGTCGCCGACATCTGGCAGGTGCTCGCGCACCTCAACGCCGCTCATGGCGTATCGCTGGCCTTCGGCATCACCGCCATCTGCATGCTCGGGATCTTCAAACGCTACGCCCCGCGCTTTCCGGGCGTGCTGCTGACGGTGGTCGTGCTGACCACGGTCAGTGCCTGGATCGGTTACGCCGACATGGGCGGCAGCGTGGTCGGCACGGTACCGCACGGTCTGCCGCCCTTTGCCATACCCTCGGGCAACTGGGACACCGTGGTAACCCTGCTGCCGTCCGGGTTCGTGCTGGCACTGATCAGCTTCATGGAAGCCACATCGAGCGCCAAGGTCATTTCCATCAAGACCCGCCAGCCCTGGGACCAGAACCGCGAGCTGGTCGCACAGGGCTGCGCCAAGGTGGTCTCGGCGTTCTCCCACGCCATCCCGGTCAGCGCGTCGTTCTCGCGCTCGGCGCTCAACATGACGGCGCGTACCCGACTGGCCGCGGTCATTGCGGCATTCGGGGTGCTGCTGACGATGCTGTTCTTCACCTCGCTGCTCTATCACGTGCCCCAGGCGGCTCTCGCCGCGATCATCATGGTCGCCGTCGTCGGCCTGATTGACCTGCGTGCGATCAGCAACGCCTGGCGGGCGAACCGCGACGACGGCATCGCCGCCCTCGCTACATTCGTCGCAACAGTCGGTTTTGCGCCATATATCCAGAACGGCATCATCACCGGCATCCTGCTGTCGCTGGGCCTGCTGCTCTATCGCATGATGCGCCCGCGGGTTGCGGTGCTCGGCCTGCACGACGACGGCGAACTGCGCGACGCCCGGCTCTTCGCCCTGCCGCCGCTCCATGCGCAACTGGGTGCCGTGCGCTTCGACGGTTCGCTGCATTTCGTCACCGGCTCATATTTCGAAGATGCGTTGGTGCAGCTCGAGCGCGGGAATCCGGGCCTGCGCTACGTGCTGGTCAAATGCAGCGGCATCAATGACATCGACGCGTCGGGCATCGAAGTGTTGCGTGGCCTCACCGAACGCTTCCGCAACAACGGCGTCGTACTTACGTTCAGCGGGCTGAAGCGACAGGTTCAGGATGTACTCGACCGCACCGGCCTCACTGCGGTCATCGGCGCGGAAAACATTTACCCGACCGACGGTTTTGCCATCGGTGACCTGAAACGACGCCTGGCGGAGTTCCCTCCAGTCGTGCCGGCCTCTGAGGAGAGGACAGCAGCGAGGATGAAATCCGGGGCGGCGGCGCAGCCGCTGCACCCGGTGCATGCCTGACAGCAATCTTCCCCCGCCGGGATTCCGGTGCCGGGGGACCAACGCCCTCCGTTCGGGCAACCGGCCTGCGGGTGCGCATGGTACGGGTGACGTTCTGCGTCCGTGTTCTCGATGCGATGCACCACCGCTACCGAGCGCCGCACGGTGGATGAGCGCGCCCGGACCGGAGCAAGCGCCGCCGAGTACAAAAAAATGCAGAGACAACGGCGTGCTGCCGCCGTTGTCTCTGCCAGATGCAATCAGCTCTGCAAGCTGACTACGGGGTCATGCTTTGGGCCGACGCAACCGCGAACTGATCGGCTGCAGATAACGGAAAGCGATCTTGCCGTAATAGCCCGCGTAATCGCGGGTGCCATCCGGCAAGTGCCGCCAGGCGCGGTGCACCCAGCGGTATCCCGGAGGTGCGGGCTCCTCCTCCTCGGGCGCCACGACCTGGCCCGCGGGCAGTTCGGCGAGCCTGGCAAGTTTCGCCGCAGCGATCGACTTGCCGATTCCCACCACGAGCAGTGCACCCAGCGCCGGGGCAAACGTATGCAACCAGTGCGCCTGGCCGTTGACCCATGCACTGATCGACGGGTCGGTGACCAGCATCTCGCCCGCCACCCAGCCGAGCACGGCGCCACCCAGGGTAATGATGATCGGAAAACGATTCATCAGTTTCAGGATGAACGTGCTGCCGTAGATGATCAGCGGAATGCTGATCCCCAGACCGATGACCAGCAGCACGATATTGCCCTTGGCCGCAGCCGCCACACCCAGCACGTTGTCGAGACTCATGATCAGGTCGGCGACGATGATGGTCTTGATCGCCTGCCACATCTGCGCATGGCCGTCGATTTCCTCTTCCGCCTCGTCCGGAACCAGCATCTGGATGCCGATGTAGCCGAGCAGCACCGAGCCGATCAGTTTCAGATACGGCAGGTCGAGCAGCATCACCGCAAAAAATGTCAGTGCGATACGCAGGAAAATCGCGCCGAAGCTGCCGAACAGAATCGCCTGCTTCTGCTGGCGCGGCGGCAGCGAGCGGCTGGCCATCGCGATGACTACGGCGTTGTCGCCGCTCAGCACGATGTTGATCATCATGATCTGGCCCAGCGTGACCCAGAAAAAAGAACTGCTAAGCATGTCCATACAGCACCTCCGTCAGATTGGGCTGCGGCGCAATGCCGCAGCCCTTAACAGAGGAAGAATACGGACGCGAGCTTACGACCACCCCGCCCCTGGATGAGCGCCCTGTTACATGAATATGAACGAATGCTTACAGGTTCCGGTTCGCGGCGCCAGGCGGCGCCGGGGGCAGTAACACACTGAATGTATTGCCGATGCCGTCGGTCGTGTCTTCGCGCAGCGTGATCTCGCCGTGGTGGAGGCGGACGATTTCCTGGGCGATCGCCAGCCCCAGGCCGCTGCCATCCCCGGCATTGCCGAGCAGCCGGTGGAAGCGTTCGAACACGCGCTCGCGTTCCGCCGGCGGAATACTCGGCCCGTCATCATTGACATCGACCGTCGGCGGCGTTGCACCGACCCGCACCGTGATGCGCCCGCCGTCGCGGCTGTAGCGCACCGCATTGTCGAGCAGGTTGTCGAGCAGCTCGCGCAGCCGCAACGCGTCTCCCAGCACCAGCACCGGCTGCCCGGCGGCCTCGAACCCGAGGTCGATATGCTTTTTCAGCGCTTCCGGCACCCAGCCGGTCGTCACGTCCAGCGCCAGCGCATCGAGGTCGAGCGGTGCCATCGTCACCGCGCGCACGGCGTCCGGCTCGTTGCGCGCCAGCGACAACAGCTGCGACACCAGCCGCGACAGCCGCTCCAGCCGCGGATAAATCTGCTCCAGCGATTCGCGCATGCGCTGCGGATCGGTTTCGCGCAGCGCCACCTCGAACTGCGTTTTCAGCGCCGCCATCGGCGTTTTCAGCTGGTGCGCGGCATCCGACACAAAACGGCTTTGCAGCGTCAGCACATGATCCAGCCGCGCCAGCAGATCGTTGATCGAATGCAATAGCGGGCTGACCTCGCCCGGCACACTGTCGACAGTCACCGGACTGCGGTCGCGATCCGAACGCGCCGCCACCGCGCGCTGCAGGCGCTGCAGCGGCGACAGTCCGCGCACGACGCCGACCCAGACCACGATGCAGGCGATCAGGATCAGCAGCACCTGCGGCAACACCACGCTCAGCAGAATCTCGCGGGCGAGCTCGTTTCTCTTGAATTTGGTTTCGGCAACGCGCACCAGAACCCCCGGGCGACGGACCGCCGTGTCGGGATCCAGCCGCAGTTCGACGATGCGCACCGCTTCGCCGGCGATCATGCCATCATAAAACGCCGCGGGTCGACGCCGTGCGGCAGCATCACCGTCGGCCGGCGCAATCGCAACGCCATCGATGTGCCGGCCATCGGTACTGGCCACTTCAAAATGCAGCGTGTCCAAGGGGTCGACCAGCAGCACCCGCCGGGCCTCGGGCGGCATGTCCAGCACCACATCGCCGTTCGCACCGCGCAGGTGCAGCGAGACTTCGCGCGCAACCTCGACCAACGTGCGGTCATGGGCACGCTGCGAGAAATTAAGCGCGATCCAGTAGCTGACCGCCGTATCGGCCGTCAGCAGCACGAACAACGGTACCAGCAGCCAGGTCAGCAGCTGCGTGCGCAGCAGCGGATGTTCAGGCGCCGCCTGCGCCATTCGGTTTTTCGATCAGATAACCCATGCCGCGCACCGTGGTGATCGGCACTCCGGAGTCCTCGAGCTTCTTGCGCAGGCGGTGGATGAACACCTCCACCGAGTTGCTCGAGGACACATCCTCCCAACCGTAGAGGTGATCGATGATCTGCTGTTTGGTGACGACCTTGCCCTCGCGCAGCAGCAACAGCTCGATCACCGCCAGCTCGCGCAGCGACAGGTCGACCGGCTGGCCGTCGAGATAGAGCCGGCGCGCAGCCATGTCCAGGCGCAGCCGGCCATGGATCAGATCGGAACTGGCGCTGGCGTGAGACCGGCGGATCAACGCCCGCACCCGCGCTTCGAGCTCGGACAGCCGGAAAGGTTTGGTCAGATAGTCGTCGGCGCCGAGATCGAGCCCGGTGACCAGGTCCTCCAGCGCATCGTTGACGGTCAGCATCAGCACCGGCACCGTCGAACGCCGCGCACGCAGCCGGCGCAGCACCTCGAAGCCGTCGATCTGCGGCAACCCGACATCGAGTATCACGAGATCGTAATCGCTGGTCGCCAGGGCGCGGTCGGCTTCGTGGCCGGTGCGCGCGCAGTCGACCGCATGCGCGGACTGCGTCAGCGCCCGCGTCACCGCGTCGGCGAGCATTACGTCGTCTTCAACCAGCAGTATGCGCACGAAATCTCCGGAAACGCGCTGCGCCTGGCAGCGCGGGGACATGCCGGTATTGTTGCACAGCAGGCACCGGTGCTGCCTCGGACGGAGACGGGCCGCGCGGGTCTACAACCCCGCCTGCGTGACGAACTTCGACACCAGGTACGGCTCGATGGCTTCGCTGCCGCCTTCCGAGCCATAACCCGAATCCTTGACCCCGCCGAACGGCACCTCGGGCAATGCGAATCCGAGGTGGTTGATCGTCATCATGCCGGTCTCGACCTGTGCGGCGATCGCGGTGGCGGTCTTGGCGGACTTCGTCCATGCATAGGCCGCAAGGCCGTAGGGCAGGCGGTTGGCTTCGGTCACCGCCTCGTCGAAGGACTTGAACGGATTGATGATCGCCAGCGGCCCGAACGGCTCGGTGTTCATCGCCATCGCGTCCTGCGACAGTTCGGTAATGACCGTGGGCTCGAAGAAATTGCCCTTCTCGCCGATCGGATAACCGCCGGCGAGCACCTTGCCGCCGTGCTTCTTCGCGTCTTCGACATTGGCGACCATCGCCGCCTGCCGCCGCGGATTGGCGAGCGTCGCCATCTTGGTGTCCTTGTCGAATCCGTCGCCGACCTTGATCGCTTTCGCACCTTCGACAAATCTTTCGACGAACTGCCGGTAGACGCCCTCCTGCACCAGGAAGCGCGTCGGCGACACGCAGACCTGGCCGGCGTTGCGGTACTTCATGAAGGTCATCGTTTTCGCGGCGATCTCGACATCGGCGTCGTCGAAGATGATCACCGGCGCATGCCCGCCCAACTCCATCGTCACGCGCTTCATGTGCTGGCCGGCCATTGCCGCCAGCTGTTTGCCCACCGGCGTGGACCCGGTGAACGTGATCTTGCGGATCACCGGATGCGGAATCAGATAGCTCGAAATCGTCGCCGGGTCGCCGTAGACCAGGTTGATCACACCCGCCGGAACCCCGGCATCGGCAAAGGCGCGGATCAGTTCCGCCGGCGAGGCCGGGGTCTCTTCAGGGGCCTTGAGGATCACCGAGCAGCCGGTGGCCAGCGCCGCTGAAACTTTGCGCACCGCCTGATTGATCGGAAAATTCCACGGTGTAAAGGCCGCGACCGGGCCGACCGGCTCTTTGACAACCAGTTGGTACACCCCTTCGGCGCGCGCCGGAATCACCCGCCCGTAGGCGCGGCGGCCTTCCTCGGCAAACCAGTCGATGATATCGGCGCCGGCCAGCGCTTCGAGCTTCGCCTCGCCGATCGGCTTGCCCTGCTCGAAAGTCATGCAGGTCGCAACCGTGTCCGCGCGTCCGCGGAAAATATCCGCAGCCTTGCGCATGATCTTGCAGCGGTCGAACGCCGATACCTTGCGCCATGCCTGGTAGCCCTTCGCCGCCGCCTCCAGCGCACGGTCGAGGTCCGCCTGCTCGGCATGGGCGACGGTGCCGATTTGCTGATGGTTGGCGGGATTGACCACGGGCAGCGTACGGCCGGAGGCGGCAGCGCACCACTGGCCGTCGATGTAGAGCAGCGTGTTCGGATACATGGCGTGTCCTGTGCGTGAGTAAACGGAAAGGGCGAAGGATAAACGGTTTTGGCAGCGGGCGCGCTCAGCGGGGAATCTCGCCGCGGATCTGCACGCGATGCATCATGCGCCGCGCCTGCGGATCGAACGCATCGCGGCGGTGGATCACGCAGCGGTTGTCCCAGATCAGCGTGTCACCGGTCCGCCACTCGTGGCCCCAGACCAGCTCGGGCCGCGACGCATGCGCCCACAACTGGTCGAGCAGTTGTTCACTCTCCGTCAGCGACAGGCCGATGATGTAGGCGTTGCGGCGGCGCCCCAGATACAACGCTTTGCGCCCGGTTTGCGGATGCGTGCGAAACACCCGGTGCTGCGCGCCCGGCGCCTCCCGCGGATCCGTCACGGCCGCGAAGCCTTTGCGCAGCTGCCCTGCGCTGTTGTACGTCTCGTCGTGAATCAGCATTCTGCCGTCGAGCCGCGCTTTCAGTGCCGCGGGCAGCGTGTCATAGGCCAGATACTGGTTTGCGAAATAGGTGTTGCCGCCGGCGGGCGGCACTTCCAGCGCGTGCAGGATCGCGATCGTGCACGGGCGTGAACGGTACGACATGTCCGTGTGCCAGACCGCCTCTCCCGCACCGAGGTTGCCCAGCGGCTGGCCGTCGGACATCAGGTTCGAAATGACCAGGATTTCCGGGTAGGCATCGATGTACGGCTTGCCGATCACGCTCATGCCGGGCGGTTCGATCTCGCCGAACGCCCGGCCCAGCGCCAGCAGTTGCGGATCCGCGAGCGGCCGGCCGCGGACGACCACCACCAGGTGCTCGAGCACCGCCTGCTGCAGTGTCGACACCGTCGCCGCATCCAGTGCGGCAAGATCCACGCCCCGCACCTCGGCACCACAAGCCCTGCCGGAAGGAATGATCGACTGCGTCTGCATTGCCGGAACCTCCCTCTCGCGCACAGCCCGCCGTCAGCGGTCGCCGATTTTCCTGAAATACGCCTTGTTGGCGACCTCGACCACGCTCATGCCCGCGGCAACATCGCGGTTGCGCTCGTCCTCGCCGGCCGACAGCGCCTGCGCGCGGGCCAGCACGTCCGCGATGCGCGCCAGCGGGATGAAACACACGCCGTTGTCATCAGCCACCGCGAGGTCACCGGCATTCACCGGGACGCCGCAGATCTGTACCGGGCCGTTGATCGCCACCGTCTCCACGCGCCATTTTCCGGTCATCAGACTGACACCCCGTGCCCAGATCGGATAGCCGATGCTGCGCGCGGTGGCGATGTCGCGGGTTGCGCCATCGACGATCGCGCCGGCCTCGCCCTGACGTTTGCCGACATTCGCCGAATTGCCGCCGAGACTGGAGATCCCCGCCACGCCCTCGATCACCAGCACGTCACCGGGCCGGGCGAGGTTGTGCGCCTCGATGTCGGCCTGTTTCGACTGGCGCGCCATCGCGCCCAGCGTCGGCGGCACCGACTGCATGATGTTGCGCACTGTGATCACCGGTCCGATCATCCGCGCGCCGGGCAGCATCGGCTGCAGCGTAGCAGCGGGGATCGCGCCGTGAATGCCCAGTTCGTCCATCGCGTCCGACACCGTGCCGGCGAGGTCGGTCAGCGCGAGGAAGGCATCGATCACCGCCTTCCCCGGACGCGGGATATCGAGCATCACGATGCGCTCGCGGGCGATTTTGCCGGTGAGTTTCGGTTCGGTCATGACGAATTCTTTCCGTCGATCAATTGGCCTTGGCGCCGGAAGCCGCGACGACCTTGGCCCATTTCCGGATTTCGTCGCGCACGATTTTCCCGAATTCATCGGCCGTTGTCGGCGCGACCTCGGCACCCAGCCCGATCAGCCGCTTGCTCACCGCCGGGGTTCTCAGACCCGCGGCAATGGCAGCATTCAGTTTCGCGATCACCGGTGCGGGAGTGCCCGCGGGTGCGAATACGCCGTACCAGGAATTCACGCTGTAGCCGGGAACGCCCGACTCGGCAACGGTCGGCACATCGGGCAATTGGGCCGAGCGCTTCGTATCCGTCACCGCAATTGCCCGCAATCGGCCCGCTTTCACCATCGGCAATGCCGGCGGGAAACCCAGCGACGCCAGCTCGATGTGCCCGGCCACCACGTCGGTCACCACCGGGCCCGCGCCCTTGTAGGGAATGTGCACCATCTTGACCTTGTGCGCCACGTTCAGCAGTTCGATCGCCAGGTGATTGGGTGAACCGGTATTGGCCCCGAAATTGAGAGCGCCCGGCCGCGCGCGTGCCAGCGCGATCAGCTCCTTGATCGATTTCACCGGCAGCGACGGATGCACGACGATGATGCTTGGAAACGTTGCGCCCTGAATCACCGCAGCGAGATCCTTCGCCATATCGTACGGCAGATTCTTGTAAAGACTCATGCCGATCGCCTGCGGAATACCGGCAGTCAGCAACGTGTAACCATCAGCAGGCGATTTGGCCACAAAATCCGAGCCGATATGACCGCCACCACCGACCCTGTTTTCCACGATCACGGGCTTGCCCAACCGTTCGGCAAGATCGGTGCTGACCAGGCGGGCAAGAATGTCTGCTGCGCCACCCGGTGACAGCGGGACCACCATCCTGATGGCACGGTTCGGGTAATCCTGCGCCTGTGCACTCAGCGCGCAGGTCAGCACCAGGGACGATACCACCAATTTGGCCAGTTTCATGTTCAATCTCCTCTCATCTTCTTCACTGCATGCAGCGGCATCGTCACTGCCCCTGCGCCGCCCGGAACGGCTACGCAAAGTCGTACAGCCTGCGCGGATTGTCGGCGAGTATCTTTTTCTGCACCGCCGCGTCGTCCGTCCACAGCGACAGGATGTCGAGCAGGTCACCGTCATTCGGCATCACGAAATTCGCCGGCATGTGACCGGGCACCGCGGGATGCGGCCAATCGCTGCCCCACACCAGACGGTCCGGCGCAGCGGCGATCAGCGCCTGTGCAAACGGCGTGACGTCGTGCCAGGGATACGGCAGCTCCGACAGCCGGTACGGGGCTGACAGCTTGGCCCAGAACCGCCCCTCCTGCATCAGGCCGAGCATCGCCTGGAAACCCGGATCGTTGACACCGGCCGCGGCGGGCACATGGCCCATGTGGTCGAATACCACGTCGACCGGCAGCCGGCGCAGCCGCGGCACCAGTTCGCCGAGATTGCGTGCGTCCGCATGCAACTGCACGTGCCATTTCACCCCCGCGATACGTGCCGCAGTGGCTTCGAGATCCTCGAGCATCAGTCCGCTTTTCGCAAACAGGTTCACGCGCACGCCGCGGAAGCCGCTCTTGTGCAAGCGCTCGAGTTCCCGGTCGCTGACATCGGTCGGCACCACCGCCACGCCGCGCCATGCGCCCTGCATCTCGCTCAGCGTATCGAGCTGCCGCTCGTTGTCCATGCCATACACGCTGGGCGTCACCAGCACGGCCTTTTCGATGCCGAGCAGTGCCAGCAGCGCGCGATACTGAGCCAGCGTCACGTCGGGCGGCGTGAACAGCCGCTTCGGCGAGAACGGATATCTGGCGACCGGCCCGAAAATGTGGGCATGACAATCAATCGATCCCGGCGGCGCCTTGAGCTTGGGTTTGCGCGGCGAAGTATCCGGCCCGTCGCACACCGGGATGCCGTCACGGTCGACCGTTTGTACAGCAGTACTCATCGAATTTCCCCTTGCTTCGTATCGTAAAAAACCATCATTGATTTTAATGGAACGATCTCCACGGACCAACACGAAGTCCACAACACGGGGAATGCAGCCCAGGGACGCCACCGCTTTGTAATCGGCAACAGCGCGTGTAACCTAGCCCTGTTCAGCACGAGGAGAAAATCATGGCCCTGAAACTGCGCCGGCTGTCGAATGCGCTGGGGGTGGAGGTGTGCGACGTCGACGTGTCGCAGCCGATGAGCGAGAGCACGTTCGGCGACATCCACCGCGCCTTTCTTGATCACGGCATCCTGCTTTTTCGCAACCAGCACATCACCCGCGAGCAGCATATCGAATTCAGCCGCCGTTTCGGCGAACTGGATGATCACAAATCATTGCCGCGCGACCGCCATCCCGACTATCCCGAGCTGCTGCTGGTCACCAACCGGCCGAATCCGGACGGCACGCCTTCGGAATCGCGCTACACCGGCCGCTCGTGGCACACCGACCTTTCCTACACCACGACGCCGGCGCTGGGCTCGCTGCTCAAGTGCTACCACCTGCCGGAAGTCGGCGGCGACACGCTGTTCGCCAACATGACGATGGCCTACGACACGCTGTCCGAGGGCATGAAAAAACTGATCGCCAATCTGCATGGCATCCACCTCTCCGGCACCCGCAGGATCAACGTCGACGACGCCGGCGCCGCGCGCCGCGCCGAAGTGATGACGCTCAATCCGCCGATCGCCCAGCCTGTCGTGCGCGTGCATCCCGAAACCGGACGCAAGGCGCTGTACCTCGGCGAGAAAGTGAAACGCTTCGACGGCATGACCGAAGAAGAAAGCAAGCCGCTGATCGATTACCTGAACCGCCACGCGACCAAGCCGGAGTTCGTCTACCGCCACCAGTGGCGCGAGCACGACATCGTGGTCTGGGACAACCGCTGCACCATGCACCAGGCCTTGGGCGATTTCGACGAGACGCAGCTGCGGCACATGGAGCGCACGACGGTGATGGGCACGCCGTCGGGTTACATCGTCGCCGGTGCCTGAGGTAAAATCTAAAAATATCAATA
>RPOR01000107.1 GCA_003820645.1 Betaproteobacteria bacterium | reverse complement strand
CTGTCCGCGCGCAATGAATCCGGAGATGGCGTCAAAATCGAACGTCAGGCAGACGATATGTTTGGTCATGACGTTCGTTGCCGCACGCAGGCAGACGATGACGCTATGCGCAGGCAACGTTTTTCGATTAGCATCAAATGAATTATAACTTCAACTTTTCCTGCACTGCCCACTTCATGAACATACATCGGGTACAGCATTGGAACGTCAGCAAACCTGCCGTCAGCTCCCGTGGCGGCATCGTCGCTTCGCAGAACCGGATCGCCAGCGCCGCCGGCGCGCAGATCCTTGCTGCCGGCGGCAATGCGGTGGATGCCGCCGTGGCGACAGGTTTCGCGCTAGCCGCAGTCGAACCCTGGAACAGCGGGCTTGGCGGTGTCGGATTCATGCTCGTATACCTGGCTCGGGAAAACCGCGTACATGTCGTCGACTTCGGCCCGATCTCCCCGCACGCGCTGAATCCCGCGGACTATCCGCTGACCGGCGGCTTCACCAGTGATCTCTTTACCTGGCCGACGGTAGCGGACGATCGCAATGTCCACGGTCCGATGTCCATCGCCATCCCCGGGCATGTCGACGGCATGGCCACGGCGCTGGAAAAATTCGGCACGATGGCCTTCCGTGACGTGATGCAACCCGCCATCGGCCTTGCCGACGAAGGCCTTGCCGTCGACTGGTACCTGACGCTCAAGGTGGCCACCATGGCCAGAGAGCTGTTCCGTTATCCGGCCACCCGCGATATCTGGCTGCCCGGGGGCTTGCCGCCGGTAACGGCACCCGGCGCGCCATTGTCACGTCTCAAGCTGACCGGACTTGCCGCCACCATGCGCCACCTCGCCGCCGCCGGCCCCCGTGATTTTTACGAGGGCGACATCGCCGCCGGTATCGTCCGTGATTTGCGCGCCATGGGCGGAAATCTTTCAGCATCCGACCTGAAAGATTTTCGAGCCCGCATCGTGGCACCGATAGAAACCCGGTACCGCAGCGCACGGCTGGCACTGCCCCCGCAACTGACCGCCGGACCGACCATGCTGCGCGCACTGGCGCCACTGCGCGACATCAGATTCCAGCCCGGTGGCCCGCAAGCCGACGCTTTCATCGCCTATGCCGCCGCACTCCACGATGCGTATGCCGAGCGCCTCGCCACGATGGGCGAAAACAGCGATCGCCGGGATCCGTCGACAACGACCCACCTTAACGTCATCGACAGCCACGGCAATATGGTGGCTCTGACCCAGACGCTGCTCTCGGTCTTCGGATCCAAGGTGGTATTGCCCTCGAGCGGCGTGTTGATGAACAATGGCATTATGTGGTTCGATCCCAGGCCGGAATCACCCAATTGCCTCGCGCCGGGCAAGCGCGCGTTATCCAACATGTGCCCTGTTATCGCGCTCCGCGAAGGCAAGCCCTGGTTTGCGATCGGCGCGTCGGGCGGGCGCAAAATCCTCCCCGCGGTATACCAGATCAGTTCGTTCCTGATCGATCACGGCATGTCGCTCTCCGACGCCTTTCACCAGCCGCGCATCGATGCCAGCGGCGGCGATGCCGTCGGCGTCGACCCGCGGCACCCGGATGCCACGCTCAAGGCGCTCGCCGCAAAATTCCCGATCGATCTGACCGAACTCGTGGTATATCCAACGAACTTCGCATGCCCCAGCGCAGTGCTTCGTGACCCAGAATCGGGCGCGCACTACGGCATTACTGACGTCATGTCGCCATGGTCGGGCGCCGTCGCTGCGGACTGACGGGAAGGGCACGAAAATTGCGAGGAGCACCTCAATGAACATGATCTTGAAAATGCTTTGTTGCCTGGTGCTGTCCGGCGCGCCTGCAACGGCGTGTGCCGCACAGAACTATCCGGCGAGGCCGGTCCGCGTGGTCGTCCCCTTTGCACCGGGAGGCCCCATGGATATTCTGTCCCGCGCACTGGGAGAGCGCATTACCTCCAGACTCGGTCAACAGGTAGTGGTTGACAACCGGGGCGGCGGCAGCGGCACTATAGGTAGCGAAATCGTTGCGCGGGCCGCACCAGACGGCTACACGCTACTGGCAGGACACAGCGGCACGCACGTGGTGAATGTTTCCCTGTTCAAGAAGCTGCCCTACGATCCGCTGCGTGATTTTTCGCCAATCACCCTGACCGCCACGCTGCCGATGGCCCTGCTGGTACATCCCTCGATTTCTGCGAAGTCGGTACAGGAGCTCATCGCGCTGGCAAAAGCGAAGCCTGGTGAATTGAACTACGCTACGGCAAGTAGCGGTGGTCCCACACACATGTCCGCGGTATTGTTGACGACCCTGGCCGGCATCAACATCGTGCACGTTCCATACAACGGCAACGCACCGGCACTGAACGACACGATCGCAGGCCGGGTGCAGATCATGTTCAGCAACCTGCTGACCGCTTCGCCGTTGGCGAATGCGGGAAAGCTGAGAATGCTTGCGATCACCACTGCCAAGCGAACGCGGCAGGCGCCTGATCTGCCGACCATCGCGGAGTCTGGCGTTCCGGGCTATGACTACACACCCTGGTTCGCGATGTTTTCACCTGCGCGCACTCCTCGCCCCGTTCTGCAGCTGCTCAACGCGGAAATCATCAAAGCCATCGATAGCGCGGATATGCAGCAGAAGTTCAGCAAGCAGGCGATCGATCTGACGACCAGCACCCCTGAGGCGCTCGATGCGCTCATCCGTTCTGAAATTCCGAAATGGCGAAAAATCGTCAGGGATTCCGGGGCAAGCGTCGGTTGACAACTTTGAGACAACGGAAGCAGATGGGCCTTTCCCTGTTGACGTTATTACCCGTCAGGGACGCAGCGCTTGCGGTCACCGTCGCAGCCGATTTACGTGCGGCACCCGAGAAATGAAACTGTTTGATGATTTCCATCGCGCTTTCATCAAAATGATGTCCTGCCGTTGTACCTCCCGGCCCCGCACCTGCCGGGGCCTTGTGCAATCGCTGTTTGATCGAGGAGAAAATCATGACTATCGCCATGCGTAAACTTTCACTGGCATTGGGTTTCCTGGCAATCGTAGCCGGCCCCGCGTCGGCACAGCAGGCCGGTGACTTTCCGACACGCCCGATGCGCATCATCACCGGCTACCTGCCCGGCGGAGTCAGTGACACCATCGCCCGCACCATGGCTCTGCAACTCGGCGAGCAGATGGGCCAACGTATCATCATTGACGGGCGTCCCGGCGCTGGCGGCACGCTGGCGATGGAAATCTCGGCCAACGCCACACCTGACGGCTATACACTGTTCATGGGACAGCCGGTCATTACCATCAGCCCCAATTTCAAGCGAAAGCCGTCCTTCGATCCGCTCAAGGCTTTCGCACCGCTGTCAGTAATCGGCCTGGGGGCAACGATGATGATGAGCAACCCCTCGATACCGGCCAACAGCGTCAAGGAACTGATCGCCTATGGCAAAACACAACCACCGGGCAAACTGCTGTTCGGCCACTCCGGACAGGGCTCCACCAACCATCTGGCAGGCGAACTGTTTTCCGTAATGAGTGGTGTCAAGCTCACCGCGGTGGCTTACAAGGGGGCAGCGGCGAATATCCTGGCCACGATACAGGGCGAAGTACAGCTCAGCTTCCTTCCGGTGCTGGCCGCGCTGCCGCAGATCAAGATCGGCAAACTCAAGGCGCTGGGCGTTACCGGCGCAAAACGGGCAAAGGCGGCACCGCACGTCCCGACGATCGCCGAAACCCTGCCGGGATTCGAGGTACCCGTTTGGTACGGTCTGGTAGCACCTGCGGCGACGCCAAGGCCTGTCGTCGAAAAGCTCAACCTCGAAATCAAGAAAGCGCTGGAAACAAAATCGGTGATCGAGCGCCTGGCGAACCAGGGCATCGAGGTCGAATACACCACCGTGGCCGAATTCGACAAACTGATCAAGGACGACGCGGTGCGCTGGGCCAAGCTGGTCAAGGATGCGGGCATCGTACTTGAATAGCGCATTGCTGCGCCCTCTTCCCGCTCCCGGGGGAAGAGGTGCGTGCCGGCCCCGGTCGCTATATCCGCAACGCGTCGAGCAACCGGTAGTACCCGGCGACGGCCTTCATTGCCGGAATCCGCAGTGCATGCAACGGAATCGGCGCAAATGGCCCCGAGCTCATCGGACCCGCATCCACGTCCATCGCCCGGGCAAGCGTGGCCAGCATTTTTCCCAGCAGATTGGTCAGCGCAACGCCACGCCCGCCGTAACCCAGCGCATAGGCGATGCGCGGGCTTAGCCGCCCGATGTGCGGAAAATCATCAAGGGTTACCGCCACCTTGCCAGACCAGCGGTGATCGACCGCAACACCCTCGAGCGCTGGAAAGGTCTCGAACAATCTACGCTCCAATCCGTGATACACCTCCGGCGACTCCCGCCCGGTCAACGAGCCGCGCCCCCCGAACAGCAGACGGTTGCCGGGTGCAATCCGGAAATAATTCAACAAGTGTCGCGTATCTGACACCAGATGTCCCTGCGGCAGCAGCGCGCGCAACAGGGCGTCCGGCAGCGGCGCGGTGGTGATCACCGATGTCGATACCGGCACCACGCGCCGGTGGAGATCGGTGCCCAGAGGGAATAACTCCGTGTAGGCGTTGCTGCAGATCAAGAGCTGTTGCGCGCGCACGGTGCCGCCCTCGGTCGCAACGTTCACGCTTCGTGCGTCCTCACGGATGGCGGTCGCCGCCGTGCCCGAGAACACCCGAACACCGCGACCCGCGAGCCCGTCTGCCAGCCCGCGCGCATAGTTGAGCGGATGCAGGCCACCAGCGCGCGGATCCAGATAGCCGCCCATATAGCAACGGGTACCCGCCAGTGCAGCAGCTTCTTCAGGGCCCAGCATGCGGGGAGTACGGTCACCCATTGCGGCAAGCCAATGCATGTCGGCATCGAGCATGGCCAACGCAGAGCGACTGTTGGCTGCCGTAATGTGGCCAGGACGGGAAAAACTGCAATCAATGCGCAACTCTTCCACCGTCGATTCCAGAGTATCCACCGCATCCAGCAGCAACTGATGAAGCCGGCGCGCGGCATTTTCGCCGTGACGGTGCGCCAGCGTCGCCCATGGCGTCTTGTAGCGCAGCACCGCCATGCCACCGTTGCGGCCGCTGGCGCCCCAGCCGATATCGTGCGCCTCCAGCACCGCACAGGATACGCCCGAGCGTGTCAGATGATAGGCCGCAGCAAGCCCTGTAAAGCCGCCGCCGATGATGGCAACTTCGATCTGCAAATCGCTCGCCAGCGGCGGAAACACACGAGCTGCCCGTGCGCTGGTCAACCAGACCGAATGGGGATGCGCTGCGAGGATCATGTCCGGCTGCCTGTCAACAGCGCACCGACCGAATCAGCGATGGCCGTAGAGTCTGCGCGCGGCTTCAACGCTCACTTTTCCGTTGGCAATATCATTAGTGACGGTGTTACGATTTTTCGGGACACCGTAACCGCCGCCGCCCGGAGTCTCGACGATCACGCAATCGCCTTGGTTGAGCACGGTCAACACTTTAGACGGTATCACCTCCTCGGCACCGCCGGCGCGCCGGATTACCGATCGCGCAGATGCGCCGGCCAGGCCGCCCCTGATGCCGGGCGCGGCACTGTAGTGCCGTTCGCCGCGATGCGTGAAGGTGACGCCATCGGCGAGAATCTCGTATTCGCGCACCACGCCCAGTCCGCCGCGAAATTCGCCCGCACCGCCTGAGTCGCACCGCAGCGCGACGCGCCGCAGGCGGATCGGTGCTTCCATTTCCAGGGCCTCGGCCGGCAGGTTCATGCAATTGCTGGCGTCGGTATCGACCACATCAACCCCATCCAACCCTTCCGCTGCACCGCTGCCCCCGGCAATCAGTTCGCCGACGATATAGCGCTTGCCGTCGGCATTCATGCCGCCAAAGGCCACGACCAGCAACGTGCCTGCAGCTGGAGCCGCTATCCGGTCAGGCAGCACCTCGGCAAGCGCGCTGACCATGGATGTCGCAATGCGCTTGATGGTGGACGTCCGGGCATTCACCGGAGCGGGTTCGACGGGATTGACAAGCGAACCCTGCGGCAGCTTGAGGCTGACCGGCCGGAAACAGCCGCCGTTGGTGGGAATGGTCGGATCCGTCAGCACACGTACCGCATAGTACGCGGCGGCCTGCGATCCGGAGGGCACGCAGTTCATTGGCCCCTTCACCTGCGGGCTGGTACCGGCGAGATCGAACGCGATGGTACCGTCCCGCACCGTGACCGCCACTTCCACGCGTATGCGTTGGTCGAGCTCGATGCCGTCGTTGTCCATCGCATCAACGTAGCGATAGGTCCCTTCCGGTATCCGGCGCAGCGCTTCCCGCGTCATGATCTCCGAGCGGTCGAGCAGTTCATCGAAAATCGCCATCAGCAAGTCGGCCCCGTATACGTCCGCCAGTTCCTGCAGACGGCGTGCGCCGACAGTGCAAGCTGCGAGCTGCGCATTGAGATCGCCCATCAGCGTATCCGGCAGACGCGAATTCTGGCGCAGCAACGCGACCAGCGTCTCGTTGTATTGCCCGGCCTCGCGGAACTTCAGCGGCGGAATGCGCAGCCCTTCCTGGTAAATCTCGGTTGAATTTGTCGGCAGCGACCCGGGCGAAAATCCGCCGATGTCGCCGTGGTGGGTCATCGTTGCCGACATCGCGATCACCCGCCCGCGGTAAAACACCGGCGTCATGATCGCGATGTCCGGCAGATGGGTACCGCCGCAGTAGGGATCGTTGAGGATGTAGGCGTCGCCCTCCCGCATCGTTTCCAGCGGGTAACGCCGCAACATGCTGCGTATCGTGGGAATCAGCGTTGCCAGATGCACGGGAATAGCGCAGGCCTGTGCCAGCGTTTCCGCCTTCACCGTGAACAGGCTGGCAGACGTGTCCAGCCCCTCTTTGACGATCGGCGAGAAGGAACTTTTGAGCAGGGTCAGCTCCATCTCGTTGGCGATGCCCTCGAGCTTGTTGCGAATGACCTCGGTGGTGATCGGATCGACCACTTCGGCACGATCAACGCGGTTCATCTAAGGTCTCCCGGCGTCATGACCAGATTGCCACGCACGTCGACCTCGGCGCGCCATCCCGGTTCAATGACAGTGGTGGTATCCGCTTGCTCCACAATCGCCGGCCCGTAAAACGTGACGCCGGGCTTGATGCGGCTGCGCTCGTACACCTGGGCCTCGACAAAACCGCCGGATTTCTCGGTCAGGATGGGACGCACCCCCTTGCGCGGGTCGCCTTCCTCCGCGCCACAGGGCTCGTCAAAGCGGGCGCCGGCCGCGACAGGCGCCTGGTGCACCGTGCGCAGATTGACGAATTTCACGGGGCCCTCCGCACTGTGACCGTAAATCCGATCATGCGCGGCAAAAAAATCCCTGCGTACCTGCGCCATCGTATCACCGGCCATGACAACTGGAATCTCCAGGTGGTAGGACTGGCCAACGTAACAGACGTCGGCGAAATACTGGACATCCACCACATCGGGCGTGATGCCCTCGATGCGCATCAGTTCCGCGCACTGGCGGTCCAGCGCTGCAAACTCCCGCTCCAGATCGGCCTTCCGTGCCTTCTCCAGCGTACTATGAAATGCCGTCGCCGCCTCATGTTCGACCGGCGCGGCGAGCAGACCCCGGGCCGACAGCACACCCGGGTGCCGCGGCACAATCACCCGCCGCATGCCCAGCTCGCGGGCCAGCGCCGCAGCATGCACCGGACCACCGCCGCCTAGCGGCACCAGACCGAATCGCCGGGGATCGATACCGCGTTTCACCGATACGAAGCGTATGCCTTCGGCCATGTTGGCATTGACGACGCGATGAATGCCCAGCGCCGCCTGTTCGACCGACAGGCCCAGCGGTTTCGCTATTCTCGAGTCGATAACCCGGCGTGACAGCTCAGGCTGCAGCCGCAGTGACCCGCCGGCAAAATAACCGGGATCGACATACCCGAGCACGATGGAAGCATCGGTCACCGTCGGCTGTTCACCGCCACGGCCATAGCAGGCCGGCCCCGGTTCAGAACCCGCAGACGCGGGTCCCACGCGCAGGGATTTCGCGCCGTCCAGCCACGCAATGCTGCCGCCCCCGGCACCAATCGCGTTAACGTCGACCATCGGCACCCGCACGGCATAGCCATCCAACATACCCTCAGCGGCAATCAGCGGTTTGCCGCGACTCACCAGCGCGATGTCTGCGCTGGTCCCGCCGATGTCGATGGTGATGACATCCTGGTAACCGGCGGCCTCGCCGGCCATGCTGCCGCCGATGACTCCTGCCGCGGGCCCGGAGAGGAACAGGCGCACCGGCCGGCGACGCGCGATATGCGATGAGGCCACCCCGCCGCGGGACTGCATGATCTGCAGCGCCGACCCCACGCAGTTCGCTTCGAGGTCGCTTTCCATGTTCTCCAGGTAGTGATCAATGACCGGTTTGAGGTAGGCATCGAATGCCGTGATACAGGTGCGCTCGTATTCCCGGAACGCCGGATCGACCTCGCAGGACAGCGACACCATCAGATCCGGGTACGATTCACGGATGATTTCCGCCACCCTTCGCTCGTGCGCGGGATTGAGATAGGAAAACAGGAACGACACGGCAATCGCCTGCACCCCGTTTGCGACCAGATCGCCGACTTCCCGTCGCACGGCGGCTTCGTCGAGCGGCACCAGCACCTCACCATTGGCCGTGATTCGTTCCGGCACTTCCCGCCGCAGTGCACCCGGCACCAGGAACACCGGCGTTTCAGGTTTGAGCATCACGGAGTAGACCGCATGGCGGCTCTGGCGACCGATCTCCAGCGTGTCCTTGAAGCCGTCTGTCGTGATCAAGCCGATTTTTGCTCCTTTGCGCTCCAGTACAGCATTGGTAGCAACCGTCGTGCCGTGGACGAAGCGGCCGATCTGCTGAGGCAATACGCCCCACTCGCTCACCATGTGCTGCACGGCATGCAGCACACCCGCACTCGGATTGGCACGCGTGGTCGGAATCTTGACCAGCCGCATGGCACCACTGTCACAGTCACGGCAGACGACATCGGTGAAAGTGCCGCCGATATCGACACCAACTTCGAAGCGGGGCGCCGTAGCTGCTGTAGAGTTCATGTGTATTCCCTGCGCTGGACGGATTGCGGATGGCGATGTCAGTATACTGATGCGACAAGCACTTTGAATACCAATGCATATGGAATTCCAGATTGTGCAAAACCCGGTATATCGCCGCGCCAGAGGACACGCAACCGCTGGCGCGCATGGATATTGCCCCACACGACAGGCATGCATCGCCCGGGACAGGTGCTGCGATACGGTGCGCGCACGATTGAAACGAACCACGGAAAAAGGACATCAATGATCAATGCTGCAATCATCGGTCTCGGCCGCTGGGGACAGAATCTCGTCAACAGCGTGCAGGGAAAAAGCGACCTGATCCGCTTTATCGCCGGCGCAGTGCGCACGCCGGCAAAAGTCCAGGATTACGCCGACAGCAACGGCATCCAGCTCTATGACGATTATCGCAAGGCATTGGCAGATCCCGCGGTGGATGCGGTTGTACTGGCCACGCCGCACAGCGTTCATGCCGAACTGATCGTCGCCGCAGCCAGGGCCGGCAAGCATGTGTTCACCGAAAAACCGTTCACGATGACGACGGAATCCGCAAAGGAAGCCGTTCGTGCCTGCACCAAACACAAAGTCACGCTGGCGGTCGGCTACAACTGGCGCTTCCAGCCTGCGCTGCAGGAAATCCGCCGTATGCTGGACGACGGCCGCCTCGGTAGACTGCTGCACATCGAAGGCAACTTCTGCGGCCCGAGTGTCTACTGGTATCCGAAAGATCACTGGCGCCAGAAAAAGGACGAAGGACCCGCCGGCGGCATGACCGGCCGCGGCGTGCATATCGTGGACGCAATGCTCTATCTCGCCGGTCATGTCGACACAGTCTATGCCCAGAGCTTCCGTCGCGCGCTGGATTACGGCATCGACGACACGACGTCGATGCTGTTCCGCTTCAAGGGCGGTGCCAGCGGCTATCTCGGCACGTTCATTGCCACCGCTGAAACCTGGCGCATGCAGGTGTTCGGATCCAATGGCTGGGTCGAGGTCGGCGACGTCGAGCACCTCAGCACCTGGACCATGCGCGTGTGCCTGCTCAACCCCGACAACCTGCGCGAGCGCAGGCGCCCGCAGGTCATGTCGTTTCCGGACACCCGCACCGAACGTGCGGAACTCGAACATTTCGCCCGGGCGGTTGCCTGCAAGCAGCCGCTCGCCATCGCTGGCGGCGACGAAATCCACGGTGTCACGGTATTCGAATCTGTACTCGAATCGGCGCGCTCCGGCGATCCGGTCAAAGTGGGCAAACGTACTGCGCCGGTCAAAACACGCGCGGCAGCACGCAAGCCGGCAGCAAAAAAGCAAGTGGCCGCCAGAAAACCGAACACGCGCCGGCGCTGATGCCGCAGCGGCTGGTTACATAAAAACTTTTTAAAAACAATAGGTTAACAACATCATTCGAACGGACATGCCGATGCGCAGCCTGCAGGCTGCTATTGCGGCGCCGTGAATGGCGCGCGCCGTTCGTACTCCGCGGCTGCGTCTTCCAGTTTCACAAACACCGCGCCGCTCTCCTTCAGCGTGCAGAGCAGTTTTTCCAGCGCGAGCATGCGGTGACCCCGGCCGATCACGAACGGATGGAAGGTATAGGTAATGACGCCCCAGTCAAGGTTGTCACGCAGGTAGACGAAGTCGTTGATCCAGTTTTCGAGCACGCGGTTGGCATTCATGTTGCCGGGCAGAATCCAGGTCGGCGTGCGGATGAATTCGAAATGCGGAAAATCGTCGAGCGTCCAGCTGATCGGCATTTCGATCAGTTTCGTTACGGGGCCGAACAGCGCCGGCTTCTCCAACTCAATGACGTCACCGCGGCGCACCCGGTACGGCGTGTAATCGTCGCCCATCATGCTGCTGTCGTACACAAAGCCATGCTTGAGCAGCAACTCCACCGAATGTTCTGACAAATCCCATGACGGTGAGCGATAACCGCGTGCGGTGCGGCCGGTCAACCGCCTGATGTTTTCATTGGCGCGCTCGAGTTCCGTCTCCTCTTCCTCGCGCGACAGGCTGGCGGGCGGACGGTGCGTCCAGCCGTGATGCCCGATCTCGTGTCCGGCATCGAACACCTGTCTGCACTGGACGGGATAGGTTTCCAAAGTGTGTCCCGGCACATACCACGATGTCGGAACATCATGCTTTTTGAGAAGATCGAGAATACGCGGCAGGGCTACGTTGGGACCGAATTCTCCTCTGGAAATCGGCGACGGCGACGTCATGCCTCGCGCAATCCACCCCGAGATGGCATCGAAATCGAAGGTCACGCAGACAAGATGTCTTCCCATGGCGGCGGAAATCTTAACATGTCGCCGTACCCGCCATCGAGCGCAGGGCAGCGGTTGGTTACGCCGGCCAGCTTGACGACCTTGCTCCAACCGGCATGTTCCACCGGTAGTTATGCGGCGAACACCTCGGTCGAACTCCCCAGCGCTTCCGAGCCTAACGCCGCAACCGTTAATCAGCCTGAAGCGAAAAGGAAGTTGCAGGGTTCGTTCAGCCTCGACATGGTCGGGAATGACCCCGATTCCACGTCGAGACTGCGCTTTAAAGGATCTTCAGAACCTTTCCTCTGAGATCACGCGAGGTCGAAGCGGTCCAGGTTCATCACCTTGGTCCAGGCCGCCACGAAGTCACGCACGAACGCCTGCTGCGAGTCGCTGCACGCATAAACTTCCGCGAGGGCCCGGAGCTGGGAGTT
>RPOR01000106.1 GCA_003820645.1 Betaproteobacteria bacterium | reverse complement strand
TCGGGCATTCTGAACACGGTGAACGCGCGTTATGAGGCCATTTCCGACCGCGCGGTGAAGGTTTCAGGCAGCACGTTCAAAAAGACCGAGCGCTACACCATCAAACTCGAGGGCGCCGAGCTCGCCGGCTACCAGAGCATCGTGCTCGGTTCGGTGCGAGATCCCATCATCCTGCGCCAGTTCGACCACTGGCTGGAAAATCTGATCAAGGCCGCGCGCGACCGCATCCGCGCGGTGATGGGCGATACCATCGACAGCCAGTACCGGCTCGACGTGCGCCAGTTCGGCCGCAACGCGGCGATGGGCGTGCTGGAGCCGGACATGAGCATCGGCCACGAGGTCGGCCTGCTGTTCCAGATCACCGCGCCGACGCAGAAGCTGGCGACGGCGCTGGCCAAGTCGCTCAGCCATATCGCCGTGCATTACCCGGTGCCGGAGTGGACGGGCCTGATCACCTCGGTCGCCTTCCCCTACTCGCCGGCCGAGATCGACAAGGGCGCGAGCTACCGTTTCAACATGAACCATGTCGTCGAACCGGATACGCCGCTCGAAATGTTCCGCATCGGCTACGAACGGGTTTAAGGGGCGGCAACCATGGCGAAACTCTGGCAAGTCACCAAGCTGATCCGCAGCAAGAACTCGGGGCCGTTCGAGCTGACCTTCGACATCATTTTCAAGGAGCGCGCGGTCTACGAGAAAGTCCGCGACGCGAAACTGATCAACGCCGAGTGGTTCGGTAAGACCTACCGCATGAAGCCCGGGCTGGTGGCGATCATCAACTACGATGCCGCCACCGCGATCAAGATCACCATCCCGCGTCCCGTCATTTCCGGTGACATCGACGACGGCGACGTGTTCGGGGGCCAGCAGTACGGCCCGCTGGTCGACCTCGAAGTGCCCGCATGAGTGCGCAGGCCGGCGGACTGATTACAGTCCGCCTCGACGTCGTGCCGGAGCACGAGGCCGAATTCAACGACTGGTACACCCTTGAGCACGTGCCGCAACTGACGGCCCTGCCCGGTTTCGTGCGCACGCGCCGTTATTGCTGCGACAGTGCCGATATTCGCTACCTCGCCTGGTACGAAACCGCTGACGAGACCATCGAAGCGGCAAAGGACTTTCAGTACATCGTCGCCCATCCCACGCCGTGGTCGCTGCGCATGCGCAAGCTTTACGGTGCAAACCGCGAACGCATGAATTTCCGTCTGATGTGCGAAGTCGGCCAAGTTCCCTTGCCTGATGCGCCATGGATGTACATCGTGCATACCGACATTCCCGATGACATCATCGACGAATACAACGAGTGGTACGACAAGGAACACCTGCCGCGCTGCGTCGGTATCCCCGGTGTGCTGCGCGCCCGCCGTTACACCTCCGCCGGAATTGCCGGAGGCCCGAATGGCGGGCCCCGATACCTGACGGCATATGAACTCGCGGGTCCCGACGTCTGGGAGAGTCCTGCCGCGGTGCAGGCACGCAAGACCCCGTGGACCGCAAAAATGCGCGCGCTGTTCAGCAATACGCGGCGCGCACTCTATCGGCTCGTTGCACCCACGGTCACGCATGAACAGGCGCGCGGGCAACCGCGGGTATCGGTCGCATGAGCGCAGTGGCCGATCTGCTGCTCATCCGCATCGATGACCGGGGCGATGCCGGCCGCATTGCGTGGCTGACGATCAACAACCCCGCACGCCGCAACGCACTGGGCATGGCCGGCAAGCGCGCGATTGCTGCGGCCTTCGCAGAACTGGGGCGCGATGAACGGCTGCGCGCCGCGGTGATCACCGGCGCCGGCGAAAAATCATTCATCGCCGGCGCCGACATTCATGAAATGAAGGACCTCGATGCCGCGGGTGCCGCGATCGAACATACCCTTACCCACGAAGCCAATGCAGCCATTCGCGCATTGCCGGTGCCGGTAATCGCGCGCATCAACGGCTGGTGCCTGGGTTTCGGCATGGAACTCGCTGCCGCCTGCGACCTGCGCGTGGCCTCCGATGCGGCGAAATTCGGCATGCCCGAAGTGCGGGTGGGCATCCCGTCGGGCATGGAAGCCGCACTGCTGCCGCGGCTGATCGGTTGGGGAAAAGCTGCGGAACTCGTCTATACCGGTGACATCATCGATGCGCACGAAGCGCATCGCATCGGCTTTCTGCAAGCGGTGACACCTGCAGCCGAACTCGATGCCCGCATCGAGCGCTGGCTCGATTCCATCCTGCGCGGCGGTCCGCGGGTGATGCGTTTGCAGAAGGCCCTGCTGCTCGACTGGGAGCGCCTGCCACTCGCACAAGCCATCGAGGCAGGCATCCGCGCCTGTGTCGATGCGCGCAGCACCGACGAACCGCGGCGCATGATGGAAGCCTTCATCAACCGTAAATCGCTGAATAAATAACACAATAAATCATGTACTTACTGGAACACGATGCCAAACATTTGCTGGCGCGCCACGGCATACCCATGCCGCAGGGCTGCCTGCTGCACGATCCCGTGAATATTGACGCACTGCCGCCAGGGCCGTGGGTGGTGAAAGCACAGATCACCGCTGGCGGTCGCGGCAAGGCCGGCCTGATCAAGCAAGCGGATACCCCGGCAGAAGTCAGTGCGTGCATCGCCCATATCCTGGGCAAGCAGGCCAAGGGCCGCACGGTACGCGCCGTGCGCATCGAACAGCAGGTACATGGCGCGCGCGAGACCTACATTGCGATGATGCTCGACCCCGCCGCCGCCGGCATACGCATCATCATGGCCGCGCAGGGTGGCGTGGATATCGAAACGCTGCCGCGCGAGGCATTGAAGACCGTGAGCGCCGCACCGGATGCCGCAACGCTGGCGGCAGCGGCCGCGAAGCTGGCCGCATCGTTTGGCGGCATCACAGGCAAGGCATTAGCCGAAGCCGGGCGCGCCATCGCCGCCGCCTTCATTGCGGACGAAGCGCTGCTGATTGAAATCAATCCGCTGTTCGTTTATCCCGATGGCAGCTGGCTTGCCGGCGACGCCAAATTCGTCACTGACGACTCGGCGCTGCCTCGCCAGCCCGCACAACACGCACTGCTGCAGGACCCGGCAGGCGCCTATGGCGAAACCGTACTCAAGGATGCGCACGGCTGCGACTACGTCGTCGTCGATCCCGCCGGCGAGATTGCGCTGCTGACCACCGGCGCCGGCCTGTCCATGATGCTGATCGACGAGATGCGCGGCGCCGGTCTCAAACCCTACAACTTTCTCGACATCCGCACCGGTGGCCTGCGCGGCGAAACCAGACGCCTGGTCAATGTACTGAACTGGATGCGCGAGGGTCCCAACGTCAAGGTGCTGCTGATCAACATTTTCGCCGGCATCACCGAACTCGGCGAGTTCTCGCGGCTGCTGGTCAGCGCGCTGCGTGAAGTTCCGGAATTCAGGGTGCCGGTCGTGGCGCGACTGGTCGGCAACGGCATGGAGAGCGCGCGCACCGTGCTCAAGGAAGCCGGCATCACGCTGCACACCGATCTTGACGCTGCATTGGCGGAAGTGCGCACGCACCTGGGCGCACGGCAATGATCTCGCCGCGCATTGACCGCAACACCAGGGTCATACTCCAGGGCATCAGCGGCCGTGCCGGACGTCTGCACAGCCGCCTGATGAAGGAATACGGCACCAATCTGGTCGGCGGTGTGTCGCCGTCAATAGACATCAGGGAAATCAACGGCATTCCGCTGTTCGCGGACTGTGCCTCGGCTGTCAAAGCCACCGGTGCCACGATCAGCGTCGCGCTGGTCGGTGCCTACGACCTGCTCGCGGCGATGCAGGAAGCCGTCGCTGCCGGCATCAGGATGATCGTCACCCCCACCGAAGGCATGCCGGTGCACGATGCCCTGAAGGCGAAGCGCCTGACGCAACAAGCGGGCGTGCTGTGGATCGGCGGTTCAACCCCGGGCATGGCGGTGGCCGAAGTCGCCAAGCTGGGTTTCCTGCCTGACGTCTCGCTCAAGTCGGGACCGTTGGGCCTGATGTCGAAATCGGGCACGCTTTCCTACGAAGCGGGTTTCCGCCTCGCGCAGCGCGGCGTCGGCACCTCGGTGTGGGTCGGCGTCGGCGGCGATCCGGTCAAGGGCGTGCGTTACTCGGACCTGGTGCCGTTCTATGCCGCCGACGAACAAACCAAAGGCCTGCTGATCATCGGCGAAATTGGCGGCCGCGACGAAGAAGACTTTGCCGACGCGCTGCAGGCGCACGCTTTCGTCAAGCCGGTATTTGCACTGATCGCCGGCCGCACGGCGCCCGAGGGGGTGGCGATGGGGCATGCCGGTGCACTGACTTACGGCAGTCACGGCGGTTACGCTGCGAAGCGCGCCGCGCTGGAAGCTGCCGGGGCAACGGTGTTCGACACCCTCAACGCCATGGTCGGGGGCGTTGCCGCGAAACTGCTGTGACCGGAATGCCGGTCAGCCGCCGGTCGTCAGCGGCAGGCGTTTGACGACCTTCACCCGCTGCACGGTGTCGCCGGCGAGATGCGTCCACACCATCGCGTCGCGCACCAGCTTGTCCACCCGCGCGTGCATCGTGCAGCCTTCGGGACCATGGATTTCCATGTTGGCCCTGGTTACCCGTTGCACGACTTCCTGCGAGTAATTCATTACCAGCACGTTATTGCCGAGATCCGGCAGCTTGCGGTCGCGTTCCCACGCCGTGCGCAGCACAAATGAACGCAGCGCCTCGGTCAGCATGTACATCTCGTTGAGCTTCAACTGCACCAGCTGGTGGTCGATGACCAGTTTGCCGGCGCGCTTGTAGTTTCTGGCGAAGTGCATTGCCATGCCCACCGCGTCATCGCAGATACCCAGCGCGTTGGCCGCGAGCTCGATATCGCCGAATTCGGACTTGTCGGTGGCGCGCGCCTTGACGCCGCCGTTGACCTCGCCGACCACGTTGGCGTGCGGCACCCGCGCATCTTCGAATATCAATTCACCGTTCTGGTAAAACCGCCAGCCGCGCTTGTTGAACACCTTGCCGATGCGGAATCCCGGCGTGTCGCGCGGGATCATGAACATCGTGCTGCCTTCGCGGATGTTGGCATCGGGATTGGTGCGCGCATCGACAAAGAACAGCTTGGCCACGCTGCCGTTGGCAATGAACATCTTGGTGCCGTTGAGGATCCACTCGTCACCCCTGCGCTCGGCGCGCAGCTTCCACCCGGCTTTGGGATCATTCTCCGGCGGCATGCGGTTGTCCGATCCGGCATTGGCTTCGGTACCCCCTTTGCCGAGCACGAAAGTGTCATCCTCGATGAACGGCTTGAGAAAACGCTCCTTCTGATCCTTGGTGCAGGATGCTGCAATCAGATGACTCCATTTCCAGCACTGGCTGAAAGTCTTGGACACCGAGCTGTCACCGCGCGCGAGCTCCGCCATTACCAGCGCCTGCGTCACAAAGTCGGCTTCATGCCCGCCCCATTCGCGCGGCACCGCCAGCGTACGGAAGCCGAGCTGCGAGCCTTTCTTGATGATCTCCCAGTCGAAAGTGGCCTTGGGATCGGCAATCTGGTCGCGGGCCAGCGAGATCGGCCGGATTTCTTCTTCCGCAAACCGCCGCGCTTCCATCTGCCAGCCGCGCTGCTCCTCGTTCAACGAAAAATCCATTGCGATACCCTTAAATAAGTTAATTAAATCAATTACTTAGGATGTTATCTGGAATAACCGGCGACGGTCTCTGCAACCACCAGTGGCGCCGCGAGATCGCAATCCACCGCATGCTGCAATACCAGCGTGTCATGCACGTATTTCTGCAGCGGCATGTCGCGCATGACGCCCATCGCGCCGAAACACTCGGCCGCCTCCAGCGTCGCGCGATGCAATGACTGCGCAGTAAACGTCCGCGCCACCACCGCCCACGGCAAATCGTTCACGCTGCGCCCGCTGATCGCTTCCGGATGATCAGTCACCCACGCCGCTTTCCAGGTCAGTCCGCGCGCGGCCTCGAGCTGGATCGCCACGTCGGCGAGTTTCATGCCGATGGCCTGATGCTCGACGATATGGCGCCCGCCCTGCCAGCGCATCTTGGCGTAGTCCACGGCCGCCTCGTAGGCTGCGCGGGCGACGCCAATGTTCACGGCCGCCGTTTGCACGGTGCGCCGGGCCGGCAGTCCCGACTGCAGCATGCGACGCACTGCGTCTGCGGCGAGCACATCGTCGTCAGCAACCCGGCAGCTGTTCAAGGTCACGGCCGCGACCGCGCCATGATGCCAGCGCGCGCGTTCACCACCGCCGCCAAAAGCAGGCAGTTCGAGATCAATCGACAATCCTTGCGCATCGTTGCCGATCAGGACGGTCACCGTCCCCGGTGCATCCGCAATCCTGGCCTGCACGATGAACAATCCGGCCACCGGTGCGTTCGCTACGAACGGCGCCAGGCCGCTGATCACCCAGCCGTTGCCGTCGCGCTCGGCGACCACTTCGGGCGTACCCGGAATGTCCGCAGCTGCCGGCATGGCCTGGTGATAGCTCCAGCCACGCTCGGCATCATCGTCGCGGGCGATCAGTGACAGGTGATAACGGTCATTGGCTTCGAATTTGGGCAACCAGCGCTGGCGCTGTCCGTCGCTCATCGCATCATGCACCGCACGCGCCAGCAGGGCCGTCTCGCCCAGCACCATGGCCAGATCGACATCCCCGGCGGCGATTTCTTCCAGCAACACGCAGCTCGTCAGCAGATCCGCCCCCGCGCCACCCGCTTCTTCGGGAAGCGCCAGACCGCGCAGCCCCATTTGCGCCAGCTGGTCGAGAAATCCGGTCATCAGCGGTTTCTCGAACGGCTCGAGCCGCTTGGGATCGATGGCCGCAGGTCTGACTTCGCGATTCACGAAATCGCGAACGGCATCACGAAACTCGATCTGCTCAGGCGTCAACTGCAGGTTGTACATGAATTTCCTTTCCACTGCGGAATATCACTATGCTGAACAAGGGGTCGGAAACCGCAAGGCGGTGGCATTCAGCACACCCGCAGGCTCCTTCATGCGTCCGGATGGTTGTTTTTGTTCCGGCTCGCCTGCAGATGATGCCCAAAACCCGCCACAGCGGCAACCGGGGCACTCCGCACCACCACGATACGGACGTCACTACGCGTAGCGCGATCAGCATTCAGATCAGGCCGCGGGCAATGCCACCGTCGACCAGGATCGACTGGCAGGTGACATAACTGGTCTTGTGCGAGGCCAGAAACGCCACCATCGGCGCGATCTCCCCAGGCTCGCCAAACCGGCCAAGCGGAATCTCCTGGGCAAACTCGCGCACGATCTCCTCCGGCGGCACGCCCCGCTCCGCCGACAGTTTCTCGATGCGAGTGGTCCACAAAGCGGTCATCGTGCGTCCGGGCGATACCGAATTGACACGAATGTTGTAGGGCTGGAACTCGACGCCCAGCGTTTTCACCAGTGCGATCAGCCCCGCCTTGTGCACGTTGGATACCAGCTGATGCGGATAGGGCATGCGCGGCCCGGCGGCGCCGAGAATGACGATGCGCCCGCCCTTCACGGACTTCTTCAGCAACTCCAGCGCGGCACGGATCACCCGCACCGTACCCATCACATTGAACTCGTAATTCGCATACCACGCCGCATCGTCGAGTTCCTCGAACAACGCGCGCTGGCTGCCGCCCACCGCGGAAACGAGGATATCCAGCCGGGGCACGTGCTGCGCCAGCCAGGCGTGCAATGCAACGACATCCTGCGCACGGGTCACATCGGCAGCGAACCAGCGCACGGCACGACCGCACGCCAACTCCAGCCGTGCCGCCGCCTGTTTCAACTTGTCCGGATTCCTCGAGCAGATCAGTACTTCGGCGCCTTCTTCGAGCAGCGCCTTGGCACTTTCGTAGCCGATGCCCTCGCTGGCACCGACAACCAGCGCCTGCTCACCCTTGATACCGAGATCCATCAGTCAACTCCCGAGGCTGAAAACAAAAGCGCAGACGCGAAACTCCCGCGTCTGCGCACAGTCAGTGCCGGCGGCAATGTGCCGTCTGACCGATTGCCTTACTCGACCTTGGCGCCAGTCAGTTTGATGAGCTTGCCGTATTTTTCGTGGTCAGCCTTGATCGTTGCATTGAACTGGTCCACGGTACTCGGCGAAGGATCAAGCGCCTGGTTTTCCAGACTCTTGATCACGTCGGGAATCGCCAGCACCTTGTTGATCTCGCTGTTCAGCTTGTCGATGACTGCTCTCGGCGTGCCTGTTGGCGCAAAAACACCGATCCAGGGACTCATCTCGTAACCCGGCACGCCCGAAGCAGCAAGGGTCGGCACACCCGGCAGCGCCTTGCTCGGCTTGGTTGAACCCAGCCCCAGGGGCCGCAATTTGCCGTTGCGGATGTGGTTGATGACGGTACCCACCGTCGCAAACGAGGCCTGGGTCTCCCCGGCCATCAGCGCCGTGACCTGGGGTGCGCCACCTTTGTATGGCACATGCACGATATCAATACCGGTCATCGAAATCAGCAGCGCCATTTGCAGATGCGGTGCGCTGCCGTTACCAGATGATGAATAATTGATTTGTCCCGGTCGTGACTTCGCGAGCGCAATGAACTCCCTGGCGGTTTTCACCGGCAGCGACGGATGAACAGTCAGCACCCCTGGTTGCGCGGACAGCATGCCGACACCCGTAAAATCCCGGAGCGTGTCGTAGGCCAGTTTCCGGCCGTAGATATGCGCATTACCGACATGGGTCGTTGAATGGACCATGATCGTGTAACCATCAGGCGCAGCTTTGGCAACCACGTCGGCACCAATCGAACCGGATGCGCCAGCCCGGTTGTCGATTACAAATTGCTGGCCGAGCGCCTCCGACATCTTCTGCATGACCACGCGACCGACTACATCGTTGGACCCCCCGGGCGGCCACGGAATGACCACACGCACGGTCTTGGCGGGATAGACCTGCGCCTGCACCAGAGCCGACCCGCAAAAGGTCACGGCAAGCGCGAAAGATGCAACTCTCAATAACGGTTTCAATGTATTTCCTCCGGGTTTTTGCCCCACGGACGAACGCCGCGGATCGGTAGATTATCCCCAAAATGAACTCTGCCTTCAACACCGCAGAAAAAACCGGCGTCGAGCGGCGGCTGATCATATCGGGAATGTACCTTTTCAATCGACGCGCGCGCCAGTGTCCTTGATGAGCTTGGCATACCGGTCGTAATCGGATTTCAGTCGCGCCGCGAACTGCTCCGGGCTCATGAACATCGGATCCAGCGTCTGCGCGCTGAGTTTTTCGGTGACACCCTTGTCCTTCAGCGCTTTTTGGATTTCGGCGTTGAGGCGGTCGACGATGGGCTTGGGGGTGTTGGCCGGAGCGAGCGTGCCGACCCAGGCAATGAATTCGTAGCCCTTGACCGTCTCGGCGATCGACGGCACCTGCGGGAACTGCGCGATGCGCTCCTCCGAGGTCACTGCGACCGGGCGCAGGCGCTTGGAGTTGATGTGTGGAATCACCGAACCGACGGTGGCCGTCATCGCCTGCACCTCGCCCGAGGCAATCGCCACTGCGGCAGGGCCGCCACCCTTGTACGGCACGTGCACCATCTTGGTGTTGGTCATCGAATTCAGCATCGCCATCGCGAGGTGAACGAAACTGCCGCTGCCCGAGGAGGCATAGGTCAGCTCGTTGGGCCGCTTGCGACCAAGGTCGATGAACTCCTTGACGGTCTTCGCCGGCAGCGACGGGTGCACCACCAGCATGCCGACCTGGCGTCCCAGCGGCGAGACACCGACGAAATCCTTCAACGTGTCGTAAGGCACCTTCTTGTAGAGATGAGGATTGGACACGTGCGTGGTCGAATGCACCAGGATGGTATAGCCATCGGCAGGGCTTTTCGCCACCACATCGGATCCGACAATGCCGGAAGCGCCGCCGCGGTTGTCGATGATGAATTGCTGGCCGGTGTTTTCGGTCATTTTCTGCATCACGATGCGGCCGGCGATGTCGTTGGCCCCGCCCGGCGGCCAGGCAATGATCACCCGCACCGGCTTGGCCGGGTAGGTCTGAGCCACTGCAACCAGCGGTGCAATCGACAGCATGCCCAGGGCGATTCCCGTGACATGAATAATTATTCTCATCATTTGATGATTTCTCCAGAATTGACGATTCGTGCCCCAGCGCACACCGACCGCGAATTATCGTTGGAAAACATCCTGCATTCCAATGCTGTCGAATGCGCAAGGGAAGCCACAGGCAAAACTTCTGACCGTCATGGCACGCGGATGTTCAAAAAAAGAACGTTGGCTGCCAGGCGCAAAAGAACATCTGGCAGCCCTTTCCAGGATTCGACCGTTGCCGCGCGTACAAAAAAATGCGCCCGCCCTCGCGGACGGGCGCATCCACCATTCAATCAATCGACGCGCGCGCCGCTGACCTTCACGACCTTCGCGTATTTGTCATAGTCCGACTTGATGCGCGCCGCAAATTGCTCCGGCGTCATGAGCATCGGATCCAGAGTCTGCGCGCTCAGCTTGGACGCCACGCCCGGATCCGCGAGCGCCTTGCCGATGCCTGCGTTCAGCGCGTCGACGATCGCCTTGGGCGTGCCCGCGGGGACGAAACAGCCGACCCATGCGGTAAATTCATAGCCCGGCACGAATTCCGCGATCGCCGGCACGTCCGGAAACTGCGTGGTGCGCTTGTCGGAACTCACCCCCAGCGGACGAACGCGCTTCGACTTCAGGTGCGGCGTCAGCGAACCGATCGTGGCCAGCATGGCCTGCGTCTCGCCACCAACCAGCGCGGTTCCCGCCGGGCCGCCGCCCTTGTATGGCACGTGGATCATCTTGAGACCGGCCATTTCCGCCATCAGGGCCATGGACAGGTGCACAAAGCTGCCGTTGCCCGCCGAGCCATAGACGATTTCGCCGGGGCGCCTTTTCGCCAGCGCGACGAATTCCTTGCCCGTCTTGACCGGCAGCGACGGATGCACCACCAGCATGCCCACCTGCCGCGCCAGCGTGGTCACCCCGATAAAGTCCTTGAGCGGATCGTAATTGAGTTTCTTGTAGAGGTGCGCATTGGCGACATGAGTCGTCGACTGCACCATCGCCGTGTAGCCGTCTGCGGGGCTCTTGGCAACGATCTCCGAGCCGATCTGCCCGGCGGCTCCGCCGCGGTTGTCGATGATGAACTGCTGCCCCATGACGTCGGCGACCTTCTGGAACACGATACGGCCCACCACATCATTCGATCCGCCGGGCGGGAATACGATCACGACCCGCACGGGCTTGTCCGGATACTTTTGCGCGACTGCCGGCAGCGGCAGCGCGAACGACGCGGCGATCAATGCCAGTAAAACACCCATAACCGAGTTCATTAAACTCCTCCTTTTATTGATATGGTCTAAATGCCGGTTCCATTATGTGTGACAACCCAGCGCACGATCAACCGTAATTTCCCGTGATTTCACCCGCAGGATAAAATGGCATTGCATATCATCGTTTATTCATGCGCGTAGGCCGTTGATGTGGCAGCGCACAAATCCGGAGTAATTCCCCATGGCTCTGCCCCTTGAAGGCGTCACCGTACTGGATCTGACGACCGTGATGGCCGGACCCTACTGCACGATGGTGCTCGGCGACATGGGCGCCAACGTGATCAAGGTCGAAAATTTCCCTGAAGGCGACGGGTCCCGCCGCTTCGAACCCAAGGTCAACGGCGAGTCCTACTGCTTCGCCGTGCTGAATCGGAACAAGAAAAGCATCGGCATCAACATGAAGGACCCGCGCGGCAAGGAGATCTTCATGAAACTTGCGGTGAAGGCCGATATCATCACCGAGAACTTCCGGCCGGGCGTGGTCAGGAAACTCGGCATCGACTATCAGGCTGTCAGCGCC
>RPOR01000105.1 GCA_003820645.1 Betaproteobacteria bacterium | reverse complement strand
CTGATGTTTTCCGACGTCAATCCCCTGATGAACGTGATCAAGAGCTGGGCCGATCTCGCGCGCGCAAACCGCAAGCCGATGTCCAAGGACAACTACCTGTTGGCCCAGGAGCGCCGCGCTTCAGAGCAGATCGAGCACGCCCTGACGGCCTATGGCCACAGCCGCGACGACGCGATCGTCAGGTGGGTCGAGTTCGTCTACGGGCCGATGGGGCTGGGTGCGCTTTTCCCGCCGGATGAACCGGCCGAGGTCGCGGCGCGGGCACGCGCCACTGCAGATGTGACGAAGGCGCGCCGGCAAATCGTACCTTTGATCCATGCCGGCGGATTCCCGGAAGCGCTTGCGCGTATCCTGATCGGCACGGTCAGGGCCCGCGGCAAGCTCGAACGGCGCAGCGATCATATTGGCCAGCGTATCCGCAGTTACCTGAAGGAACACCGCAAAGAGATAGGCCCGCTGATCGGCGCCGAACCGATCGACTGGCCGGCCGTTTTAAGGGCCCAGACGCGCATTGTGATGCTTGAGCCGGAACAAGCGATCGAGGCAATCCCGGCGCTCATTCCCAAGCAGGCGCAACGCGAACTTGCCGTCGTCATCGCCGCCAAGATGCTGATGCTCGAGCCCGAACTGGGTGACGCAGACTCCAGGGCTGCACGCCGGGTTTATGAAGTTCTCGGCGTGGACTTTAACGCCGCCGCGGAAAAGCTCGGGGTTGCCACGCCTAACCGCACGCAAACCAGGACGGGTCGCGCAGCTTAATCAAACGAGGAGCAAAGCCATGGGCAACAATCACGAAAAGTACCATCGTCTGATCGAGCGCTGCAAGGATCTGCCGTCAACGCCGACCGCGGTGGCGCATCCGTGCGACGAGAGTTCGCTGCAGGGCGTAGTCGATGCGGCAAAGGCCGGATTAATCGCACCCATACTCGTGGGTCCGGTCGCGCGCATCAAGGCAGTCGCGGCAAAAGCCGGGCTCGATATCTCCGGCTATCCGCTGGTCGATGCCGGATTCAGCCAGGAGTCGGCCGACAAGGCGGTGGCGGAAGTGCGCGCTGGCCGCGCCGAGGCGCTGATGAAAGGCAGCCTGCACACAGACGAACTGATGAGCGCGGTGATCAAGCGCGACACCGGCCTGCGCACCGCAAGGCGCCTCAGCCACTGCTTCATCATGGACGTGCCGGGACGTGCCGATGCGCTCATCATCACCGATGCCGCCGTGAATATTGCCCCCACCCTCAAGGAAAAAGTCGATATCGTGCAGAACGCGATCGACCTCGCGCACGATCTGGGTGTGACGGACGTACGGGTAGCGATCCTGTCGGCGATGGAAACGGTCAATCCCGACGTACCTTCCACGCTCGAGGCGGCCGCGCTGTGCAAGATGGCCGATCGCAAGCAGATCACCGGCGCCCACCTTGACGGACCGCTCGCGCTCGACAACGCGATCAGCCCCGAGGCGGCCAAAATCAAGAAAATCGAATCGCCGGTGGCGGGACGCGCCAACGTGCTGGTGGTGCCGGACCTCGAGGCCGGCAACATGCTCGCCAAGAGCCTGACTTTTCTCGCTGGTGCGGATGCCGCCGGCATCGTGCTGGGCGCGCGCGTGCCGATCATTCTGACGAGCCGCGCCGATTCGCTGATTGCGCGACTGGCCTCATGCGCGGTGGCGACGCTGGTCGCCAACGCGCGGCGCGCGAGTGGCGGCAAGGTGCTCGGGTAATGCCATGACCAACGCGATCCTCGTCCTCAACGCGGGGTCATCCAGCATCAAGTTTTCGCTGTTTGCCGACGATGCCGCCGAACCCGAACTGAAGCTGCGCGGCCAGATCGAAGGGCTCTACACCAAGCCGCACTTTGTCGCCAAAGATGATGCCAGCACACAGCTCAGTGAACACGCTTGGGAAAGCGGCACTCGCCTCGGGCACGACGGCGCCATTGCCCATCTGGTCGAGTTTCTGCAGGGTTACCGCGATCAATACCGGTTGAGTGCAGTGGGCCACCGGGTCGTCCACGGCGGCATGGAATTCTCCGCACCGGTGCGCGTCGACGCGCAGACCGTTGCCCGGCTCGAGCAGTACATACCGCTGGCGCCGCTGCACCAGCCGCATAACCTGTCGCCGATCCGCTTCATTGCCGGGAAGTCCCCGGATCTGCCGCAGGTCGCCTGTTTCGACACCGCCTTCCATCGCCAGCAGCCCGAAGTCGCGCAATCCTTCGCGCTACCGGCGACGATCACCGACCGCGGTGTGCGCCGCTACGGGTTCCACGGATTGTCCTACGAATTCATCGCCAGTATCCTGCCCGGCCTTCAGGGCAGCACTGAACGCGTGATCGTGGCACACCTCGGCAACGGCGCCAGCATGTGCGCAATCAAGACGGGCAAAAGCGTGGCCAGCACCATGGGGTTCACTGCGGTGGACGGCCTGCCGATGGGCACGCGCTGCGGCGCCATCGATCCCGGCGTCATCCTCTACCTGATGGACGAGATGGGCATGGATGCCCGCGCCATCGAAAAACTCATCTATCAGCAGTCCGGGTTGCTCGGCGTGTCAGGCATTTCGAGCGACATGCGCACGCTGCTGGCCAGCAGCGAACCGCGCGCCCGTCTCGCCGTCGACCTGTTCATCTATCGCATCGGACGCGAGCTGGGATCACTGGCCGCAGCCCTCGGCGGCCTCGACGCATTGGTATTTACCGGCGGCATCGGCGAACGCGCCGCGACGATACGCCAGCGCGTCTGTGAAGATGCGAGCTGGCTGGGCGTGGCGCTCGACGGTGCGGCGAACAACGCCGACGGGCCACGGATCAGCGCGCACAGCAGCCGTGTTTCGGCGTGGGTGATTCCGACGAACGAGGAACTGATGATCGCACGCCATACCCGGCGCCTGATCGCAGGCAAATGGCAGGCTGCGGCAACTACCGATGCCTGACCAAACAACAGGAGCAACGCAATGGAAGTGAAATCAGTCGCGGTTATCGGCGCCGGCACCATGGGCAACGGCATTGCCCAAGTCATCGCCGCGAGTGGCATCGGCGTGGTCATGACCGATATCAATGACGCCGGCCTGAAGCGCGGACTTGATGCGATTGACAAAAGCCTGCAACGGCTGGTGAGCAAGCAGAAACTCAATGCGGGTGACAAGGACGCCCTGCTCGCGCGCATCCGCACCACCACGCGGCTGGAGGATATCGCTGACTGCGAAGTGGTGGTGGAAGCGGCCACTGAAAACGTTGACCTGAAGCTGAAAATCTTCGCCGACCTGGATCGCATTGCCAAAACCACCGCCGTCCTTGCATCGAATACTTCATCCATCTCCCTCACCCGGATCGCGGGCAGCACCAAGCGCCCCGCCCAGGTGATCGGCATGCATTTTTTCAACCCGGTGCCGGTAATGCCGCTGGTGGAACTGATCCGTGCGCTGCAGACTTCCGACGCCACCTACCAGACGATCCGCACGCTGACCGAGAAGCTGGGCAAATCGCCGGTCGAAGTGAAGAACAGTCCGGGCTTTGTCGGCAACCGCATCCTGCTGCCGATGATCAACGAGGCGGTCTACTGCCTGCACGAAGGTCTCGCCACGGCGGAGGACATCGACAGTGTCATGAAGCTGGGCATGGGCCACCCGATGGGACCGCTGGCGCTGGCGGACCTGATCGGGCTCGACACCTGCCTCGCGATCCTGCAGGTCCTGTATGAAGGCTTCAAGGATCCGAAGTACCGCCCCTGCCTGTTATGGCAGGAAAAGGTGGACGCCGGCGAGCTGGGCCGCAAAAGCGGACGCGGTTTTTTCGTCTACGATAATAAATAAGTTATTGATTGATAATAATAATTTTGTTCAACCCAAAACCTACTATTTGCGAGACATAGAACATGGCCATCGACATACCCCGGCCCGTGTTGAAGGGCAAAAAAGCCTTGGTCGTTGGCGTTGCCAACGACCAGTCGATCGCCTATGGCTGCGCTGCCGCGTTTCGCGAACTGGGCGCCGACTTGGCGATCACTTACCTGAACGAGAAGTCACGACCGTATGTCGAACCCCTCGCCAAGGCTCTCGATGCGCCAATCTTCATGCCGCTGGACGTAGCCAAGCCCGGTGAGCTCGAAGCGGTGTTCGACAAAATCACGCAGCAATGGGGGCAACTCGACATGCTGGTGCACTCGATTGCGTGGGCACCGAAGGACGACCTGCAGGGCGGGCTGCTCAATTGCTCGGCAGAAGGCTTTGCCAAGGCGATGGACATTTCCTGCCATTCCTTCATCCGCATGGCGCGGCTTGCCGCACCGCTGATGAAAAACGGTGGAACGATGTTTGCGATGAGCTATTACGGCGCCAACAAGGTAGTGACCAACTACAACGTGATGGGGCCGATCAAGGCGGCGCTCGAAGCTTCATGCCGCTACCTCGCCTACGAGCTCGGCGGCCAGGGCATCCGCGTCCATGCCATCTCGCCGGGCCCTCTGAAGACCCGCGCGTCATCCGGCCTCAAGGATTTCGACCTGCTGCTGACGGAAGCCGCGCAGCGCGCGCCTCTCGGCGAACTGGTCGACATCATGGATGTCGGCTTTACCTGCGCCTACCTGGCTACCCCCTATGCACGACGGCTATCCGGCGAAACGCTGTACATCGACGGCGGCGTGAACATCATGGCCTAGAGCTGCGCAGCGATACCCGGAATCAGCCCGGATTCAGGCGGCAGGGCCCGTGCTTCTTGGATATGACGACAGCGGTGGAGTAAAGCACCTAATATGAATTCCGCGCACTCATTTGGAGAAATTTACATGCCCCGCAAATCCCGCGTATTCGCTTCGGGTCTTCTAGTCTGCTGCACCACGCTTGCCCTGGCGTCCGGCAGCTTTGCGGCAGACTGCGCGCCCCGTGACCTTGATTTTGGCCAGAAGGCCATCGGCTGGGTACATCAGCCGCTGTCCAAACTCAAGCGCGATACGGTCTACACCCTGGTGCAGGAGGATGGCCGCACCGTGTTGCGCGGCGCTGCAGACCGTGCAGCCTCGCTTTATGTGGCCAGCCTCAAGCCGCCGCAGGCCATGTCCGCGATCCTGAGCTGGCGCTGGAAAACCGACGCACTGGTGCCGGGTGCCGACAACCGCAAGAAGGAACTGGAAGACGCTCCGTTGCGCGTGCTCATCGCCTTTGACGGCGACCGCTCAAAACTGCCGGAAGTCGAACAAAAGCGTTTCAACAGGGCCAAGACGCTGTCCGGACGCGAGCCCCCCTATGCCGTGCTGATGTACATCTGGAGCGAACAGGTCGCCGTGGGCACAGTGATCCCGTCCGTCCATACCAGCCAGGTGAAAATGCTGGTAGTTGCCTCAGGCAGCGGCGGCCTGGGGCAATGGCAATCGTTAAGCCGCAACGTCGCCGAAGATTACCGGCGCGCGTATGGCGCCGATCCGGGCCGGCTGCTGGGTGTCGCGGTGATGACTGACACCGACAATACCGGTGCGGCTGCGACGGGTTTGTACGCCGACATCCGGCTGGAATGCCCGGGCAAGTGAAATCATTCCGCGGATTGGCTACAGCAGCACTGCTGCTGATTGGCGGCTGCGCGGGCCTGCCCGCCAACATCGAACGCACCGAATCACGCGCGTTTTCGGACACTGCGGCAACCCGGCTTGGTCAGGCCAGCCAGGCGATGCTCAAGGCACGCCCCGGCGACAGCGGCTTCCGCCCGCTGCGCAGCGGCGTCGACGCGCTGCTTGCGCGCATCGTGCTGGCGGAGGCGGCCGAGCGCTCGCTGGATGTCCAGTACTACATCTGGCATGACGATCTGACTGGCCGGCATTTCGCCAATGCACTGCTGCGCGCAGCCGACCGCGGCGTACGGGTGCGCGTGCTGCTTGACGACCTGGGCGTAAAGGCCAATGACGAGAACCTGCTGGCGCTCGACAGCCATGCCAACATCGAGATCCGGCTGTTCAACCCGGTTGCTTCCCGCACCTTCCGCGGACTCAGCATGCTGACGGATTTTTCCCGGGTCAACCGGCGCATGCACAACAAGGCGTTCATCGCCGACAACCAAGCCGCCATCCTCGGCGGACGCAATATCGGCGACGAATACTTCGAAGCCGACAGCGAGGTGGCCTTCGGTGATCTCGACGTATTGATGACGGGGCCGGGCGTGAATGACGCCTCCACGGCATTCGACCGCTTCTGGAACGCGCCGATGTCGATACCGGTGCCGGCGCTGCTCGGTCGCAGCCATGACATGCCGGCTCTGGATGCCCTCCGCGCCGAACTCGCTGCCTTCATCACGGCACAGCGCGACAGCCCTTATGTCAAAAACGCAGGCTTCGAACTGGCGGAAAAACTGACCGGTGTTGCGGCTGGCATATTCTGGGGCAAAGCCCACCTGCTCTATGACGACCCGGCCAAGATCGACCGTGCACCTGACGACCCCTCCGGGCACCTGCTGCCGCAGTTTGCCAATATCGGATCGAAGGTGCAGAAAGAATTGCTGATCGTGTCGCCCTATTTCATCCCGGGCGAGGCAGGTGTCACGTGGCTGGCGAACCTGGTGAAGCGCGGCGTGCGGGTCACGGTATTGACCAACTCGCTTGCCGCCACCGATGTCGGCGCGGTGCATGCGGGCTACAGCCGCTACCGGATGGCCCTGCTCGAAGGCGGTGTAAAGCTACATGAGCTGAAGCCGGATGCGATCGAACAGGCTCGCGCATCCAATGAGAAGCGCCGTATCAGCGGTTCGCGTGCCTCCCTGCATGCCAAGACCTTCGTCTTCGACCGGCAAGCGGTATTCATCGGTTCGCTCAACCTGGATCCGCGGTCCGTCCAGCTCAACACCGAGATCGGTGTCGTCTGCGAAAGTCCGCCGCTTGCCCGGGAGCTGGCTGATTCAGTTGAACAGAATCTGGGCAAGATTGCCTGGCGGCTGGAGCGCGTGGTCGATACTTCAGGCAATGCGCGTATAGCCTGGAACGAAACAGGTGCCGGAGGCATGCGACAGCAATTGCAGGAGCCGGAAGTGAGCGGCTGGCGCAAATTCTCGGTATGGTTCCTCAGCCTGCTGCCGATCGAATCCCAGCTCTAGCAAATCCTGCAGCACATCACCCGCTCAGTTCGCCAGCGACCACGCACCCGAAGCCTGTTTGCAGAAATTGTATTCCATCACGCCGGAACGCTCTTTGGCCTTGTTGGCGATGTGGGCGGTGCGGCAGGCTACGCCATTACGATCGAAGGATTTCAGCGGCTTGATCTCGCCGCTGGCCTTGGATTTCGGATTGGACCAGGCACGGGTTTGACCATCTGCGCCCTTGTCGAGAACCTCGGTCAGCACCCCGCTGAAGATCTTGTGATCTTCGGCGATGAAGTGCGTGAACGGCGCGTCATTGAGGAAACTCAAATTGGTTGCCAGGGCCGGCAAAGCAGTGGCCAGAACGGCTGCCAGCAACCCGCGGCAAATACAGGTCTTCAGTTTCATGCGCTCTCCCCCTCGCCGTTGACCCAGTTATCAATCAGCGTGTAAGCCACCGCCAGCACCACCGGCCCGACGAAAATGCCCACCAGGCCAAAAGACAGCAAACCGCCGATGACGCCGGCAAAAATCAGCAGCAGCGGCAGGTCGGCGCCCTGCTTGATCAGGATGGGACGCAGGAAATTGTCGATGGTGCCGACGAACAATGTCCACACCAGCAGGAAGGTGCCCCAGCCGGTGCTGTCGCTCCAGTACAGCCAGCCCACCGCGGGAAGCAGGACCAGAACCGGGCCGAGCTGGGCGATGCACAGCATGAACATGATGGCTGTCAGAACGGTAGCGAAGGGCACGCCGGCGACCGCCAGACCGATGCCGCCGAGGACGGACTGTGCAAGTGCGGTGATCACCACACCCATTGCCACGCCGCGTATCGCCTGTCCAGCGAGGATCACCGACTGTTCGCCGCGCGCGCTGGCCAGGCGTTTGCCGAAACGGACCATCCAGCCGGCCCACGCCTCGCCGCCGCTGTACAGAACGGCGGACAGGATCAGGGTCAGCAGAAACTGTGCAAAGACCAGACCAAAGCTGCCGACCTCGGACAGGAACCAGCGCGTGACCACGCCGACATAGGGTTCGGCCTGGGCGGCGATATCGCGGGCGCCTTTAGCGGCAATTTGCTGCCATGCAGCCACCGCGTGATCGCCGACCAGCGGCAGGCTGCCCAGCCAAGCCGGCGGCGGCGGCAATTGGAACGTGGACAGATTTTTTCCAAAGGCGACGATGTCGTCGGCATGCTCGACGATGGTGCCTATGGCCAGTGTCAGCGGTACCACGAACACCAGCAGTAAAGCCAGCATCATCGCGGTCACCGCAAGGGCGCGACTGTTCCAGAGACGCGCTTGGAACCGGCGCAGCAGCGGCCAGGTGGCGACAACAATCATGGTGGCCCAGATCAGCGGGGCGAGGAATGGGCGGATGACCCAGAACGAGGCAAAAATAAGGCCTGCTATGAACAGCACGCCCAGTGTAGTGCGCGCAAGATCGCGACGCGGTTCGCTCATGATTGCCTCAGTGGCGTATCAGGGGAAAATCGACGGCAAATGCCTGCTGAGTCTAACCCGGGGAGTGCAGGCATGGGAACGCTGCAACAGGGTTTGGTGATCACGCCGTATCCCCACATGCGTTCGCCACCGTCAACCGGCTCAGTTGCACGGAAATGACATCCTCATGCCGGAATTCCGCATTTTTTATAACACGGCAACTTATAAAAATTCAGGCTGCATATGGAATCATTCCGCGGCGATAGCCGGTGTGGTGACTGTTGATCCAAATCAACCCTTTCGCCATGCCGGCAGATAGACTGTTCCACTTTCTGCCCGGCAGGACCTGGCGCATCAGGCATTGAAAATCGCCCGGGCAAGCTGATCCGGTCGTGCGTGGCCGCGATATTTGATGACTGGTCCGTGGCCTCGCAACACCTGCCGCCTGTCCGCAATTATTGCAGTGCAGGCTTTGCCGGCATGACTGTTTGCAGAAACATTTGTTCATGGGTACGCTGACTGCCATGCCATTGCCAATCATGAAAATGACGTCACGATGATCCGGATTGTCAGCGTGACCGGCTTGTTATTACTCGGACTGCTGGTAACGGCATCCGGCATCTGGGGTTCACTCGCCCTGCTGTATGCCGGTCCGCATACCGGCGGCCTGAATGTCGGACTGGCTGCAGCATTCGGCCTGGCGCTGTTGCTGACCATCGTTGCCCTCTGCACTCGCCGCTGGCGCTGGCGCGCCGTTGCGGCTTATCTGGCGCTGTTCGGCGTGTTGATGGTGTGGTGGAGCGGGATCGAGCCGTCCAACGACCGCGACTGGCACGTCGACATGTCCAGGCTGCCGCATGTCACCCGCGAAGGCGACAGCATCAAGGTGCACAACATCCGCAACTTCGACTATCGCAGCGAATTCGACTACACGCCGGGCTGGTACGACAAGAGCTTCGATCTGCACAAGCTGGAGGGCGTCGATCTCGTCGCGGTCTACTGGATGGGCCCGGCCATCGCGCACATCTTCGTCAGCTTTGCCTTTGCCGGCGGCGACCATCTCGCCGTGTCCATCGAAGCGCGGAAAGAAAAGGGCGAGGGCTATTCGACCCTCAAAGGGTTCTTCCGCCAATACGAGCTCTTTTATGTGGTGGCCGACGAACGCGATGTCATCCGCCTGCGCACCAACTATCGCCGCGACCCTCATGAGGATGTTTACATCTACCGGCTGAGTGGCCGTTCGCTCGAAAATGGTCGCCGAGTGCTGGATGAATATATAAATAAAATCAACAACTTGAATAAATCCCCCGAGTTCTACAACACCCTCACTACCAACTGCACCACCAACATCTGGTTCCATTCGAAGGCCAACTCGGACCATCTACCGTTTAGCTGGAAAATCCTCGCCAGCGGCTACGTGCCGGAGTACCTCTACGAATCCGGAATGCTCGATAACGGTTTGCCGTTCCCCAATCTGCAACGCAGCGTCCATGTCAATGCCCGCGCGAAGGCCGCAGACAAAGCCACCGATTTTTCGCGGCGCATTCGCACACCGCCTGACACCGCGAAATAACCTACCGGTCAACAAGTACAACCCAGCAAACGCAGGGATCGCAGAATGAAGATCAAATCGTGTCTCCGCAACATCATGGTCGCAGGCTCGCTGGGGGTCGCCACCCTGCTCGCCGCACCTGATCTGCACGCCCAGGCCAAAGAGCCGGCTGCAGCGCCAGGCGCCCCGAAACGGCCAAAAATCTGCCTGGTGCTATCCGGCGGCGGCGCACGCGGCGCGGCTCACGTCGGCGTATTGAAGGTGCTGGAGGAATTGCGGGTGCCGATCCACTGCATTACCGGCACCAGCATGGGGGCGCTGGTCGGCGCCGGTTACGCAACCGGCACGACCGTTCCGGAAATGGAGGAGCTTCTCCGGGAGATCACCACCGAGCTGTTGTACAAGGAAAAACCGCCACGCGCAGAGCTGTCCATGCGGCGCAAGCAGGATGACTACAGGCCTTACATCGGTCCCGAGATCGGCGTCGGCCACGGAGGAATCGGCCTGCCCAAGGGTGTGGTCAGTGGCGTACAACTCGAAACCGTACTGCGCCGTCTCGCCAAGACGCCGGGCTATTACCAATTCGACAAACTGCCGATCCCGTACCGCGCTGTGGCGACCGACCTGGTAACCGGCAAGGCGGTGATCTTCAAAGATGGTGAACTGGCCAACGTGATGCGCGCCAGCATGTCGGTGCCCGGGGCGGTGGCGCCCGCGGAATTCGGTGGCATGATGCTGGTCGACGGCATGCTCACCAGCAATCTGCCGGTGGAGGCCGCGCGCGCAATGGGCGCCGACATCATCATCGCCGTCAACGTCGGCACGCCGTTGCTGAAACGCGAAGAACTGACTTCGATTCTCGGCGTCACCGGACAGATGCTCAGCATACTCACCGAGCAGAATGTGCAGGCATCTCTCGCCTCGCTGAAACCCACCGACATTCTGATCTCGCCGGAACTGGGCGACTTTTCGACCGGCGATTTCGACAATCTGCCGAAGATCGCCCCACTCGGCGAAGCCGCGGCGCGCAAGGCGGCAGAACGGCTGGCACAGCTCGCCATACCCGAAAATGAGTACATCGCACTGCGTCAGCGCCAGCAAGTCAGCGTGGCGCCCGACCTGCGGCCGGTCGATGAAATCCGCTTCGAGAACCTGCAGCGCGTCAATCCGCAAACCGCCCAGGCGGCCATGGAGACGCAGGTAGGCCAGCCGATCGACCAGCAGGTGCTCGACCGTGACATGCGCCGCATCTACGGCACGGGGGACTTCGAACACGTCAACTACCGTTTCCTCGAAGAGCCGGGCCGGCGGGTACTCGCGGTGGATGCAGTCGAAAAATCCTGGGGCCCGGACTACATGCGCTTTGGCCTGGGACTGTCCAGCGATTTCACCGGCGATGCCTACTTCAATCTCCTCGCGAGTCATCGCCGGACCTGGCTCAACTCGTTGGGTGCAGAATGGCGTACCGACGTGCAAGTCGGCCGCACCTCCAACCTGGTGACCGAGTTTTACCAGCCGCTGAACGCCGAGGGCGAATTCTTCGTGGCGCCGTATGCGGGCGTCGAGCGACGCTCAGCTACCCTCTACCAGGTTGATCAGCGCATCGCCAGGTATGACATTCTCGCTAATACGTTGGGTGTGGATGCCGGCATACAGTTCGGTCAGTATGGCGCGTTCAGGCTGGGTGTGCAGCGCGGAACGCTCGACCCGAAGCTGGATACCGGGCCGCAATACCTGTCACCGGGTTCATCCAAAATCGACGCCGGGGGTTACCGGTTGCGCCTGGTTTTAGACCGGCTTGATAGTGTGACTTTCCCGCGGAATGGCTGGAGGAGCGGACTGCATGTGTACGACTCGAACACCGCGCTCGG
>RPOR01000104.1 GCA_003820645.1 Betaproteobacteria bacterium | reverse complement strand
CGCCGCCGCCTGCTCATCGAGCAGCGCTTCATGCTGCAAAACCTTGTCGGCGGCGAGTTGCGTCAGCACGTTGACATTATACGGGAGCCGCACCTTGTCGATATGCGCAAGCCACGCCGATGCACCGGCGAGGATACCCAGTCGCAGCCCGGCCAGCCCGGACTTGGATAACGTGCGCATCACCAGCAGATTCGGGTGCCGCGCCAGCCGGTCCATGAAACTTTGCTGTGCAAAAGCGTGGTAGGCCTCGTCGACGACGACGATCCCCGGCGCCGCAGCAATGATGGCTTCGATCGCCGCCGCATCGAACAGGTTGCCGGTCGGGTTGTTCGGATAGGCGATGAAAATCAGCGCCGGCCGCTCGGCCTCGATCGCCGCAAGCATCGCTGCGGTGTCCAGTGCAAAGTCGGCCCTGAGCGGCACGCCCGAAAAACGCACGCCGCACAGCGTCGCAATCATCCGGAACATCACGAACGCCGGTTCGACGCCGAGCACCACGGCACCCGGCCGCGCCACCGCCATGGTCAGCATCTGGATGATTTCATCGGAACCGTTGCCGAGCAGCAGTTCGGCGCCGGCGGGCACCCGCAATACCGTGCGCAGCCGCGCTTTCAACCGCTGTGCGCCGGGATCGGGATAGCGATTGATCTCCGCATTACCGGCGACGGCCGCCAGTTCGCCGCGTACGGTCTCGGGCAAACGGTACGGATTTTCCATCGCATCGAGCTTGATCAGCCCCGACGCGTCGGGTACGTGGTAGGCCTTCAGCGCGAGGATTTCGCCGCGGATGATGTCTTCGGGGTTTTTCGCCATCGGTCTAAAATTCGCCGGCAACGCCCTCATTTCATCCGGTATCCGGCCGACTTTGCGTGTGCGGTCAGTCCTTCACCACAGGCCAGCTCGGCTGCAATCTTGCCGAGTTTCAGTGCACCCTCGCGCGATACGCGGATCACGCTGGAGCGCTTCTGGAAATCGTAGACTCCCAGCGGTGACGAGAACCGCGCGGTGCGCGAGGTCGGCAGCACATGGTTGGGTCCGGCGCAGTAATCGCCCAGCGCCTCGGAAGTGTAGCGGCCGAGGAAAATTGCCCCGGCGTGGCGAATCCGCGGCAGCAGCCGCTCCGGATGCTCGACCGACAGTTCCAGATGTTCGGGGGCGATCCGGTTGACCAGTTCGCAGGCTTCGTCGAGATCGCGCACGGCGATCAGCGCACCGCGGCCGTTGAGCGAGGCCTCGATCACCGCCCGCCGCGGCATGTCCTGCAGTTGCCGTGCCATGCTCGCCGCGACCGCATCCAGATATTTCGCGTCCGGCGCAAGCAGCATGGCCTGCGCCAGTTCATCGTGCTCGGCCTGCGCAAACAGATCCATCGCCACCCAGTCGGGATCGGTGGAGCCGTCGCCGACGACGAGGATTTCCGAGGGCCCGGCGACCATATCGATACCGACCACGCCGAACACGCGCCGCTTCGCCGCGGCGACATAGGCATTGCCGGGGCCGACGATCTTGTCCACCTGCGGTATGGTGGCCGTGCCGTAGGCCAATGCCGCCACCGCCTGCGCGCCGCCGATGGTGAATACGCGATCAACACCGCAGATCGCCGCGGCCGCCAGCACCAGGTCATTTTTTTCACCGCGCGGCGTCGGCACCACCATGATGACCTCGGCGACCCCGGCAACTTTCGCCGGGACTGCGTTCATGATCACCGATGACGGATAGGCGGCCTTGCCACCGGGCACGTAGAGCCCGGCGCGATCAAGCGCCGTCACCTGCTGGCCGAGTTCAGTGCCGTCGGCGTCGGTATAGCCCCAGGACTGCGCGCGCTGGCGTTCGTGGTAATCGCGCACGCGTGCCGCCGCCATTTCCAGCGCCGCGCGGCGCGCCCCGGGTATGCGGGCGAGGACGGCCTGCAGTTCGGCACCAGGAATTTCCAGTGCAGCGACCGACTGCGCACTGACGCCATCGAACCGCGCGGTATAGTCAAGTACTGCAGCGTCACCGCGCGACCTGACGTCGGCGAGGATCGCCGCGACCGTGACATCAACCTGCGGATCCTGCGCCGCTTCGAACGCCAGCAGCTCGGCGAGCCGCGCGCCGAAATCGGCCTGTGTGGTGGCAAGGCGACGCATGATCAGCCCACGGCGCGCGCAAACGCTTCGATCAGCGGCTGTATCGCCGCACGCTTCAGTTTCAGCGCGGCCTGGTTGACCACCAGCCGCGAACTCACCGGCGCGATTTCCTCGACCGCAATCAGGTTGTTCGCCTTCAGCGTGCCGCCGGTACTGACCAGATCGACGATGGCATCGGCCAATCCGGTCAGCGGTGCCAGTTCCATCGAGCCGTAGAGCTTGATCAGGTCCACATGCACGCCCTTGGCGGCAAAGTGTTCGCGCGCCGTCTGCACGTATTTGGTCGCGACTTTCAGCCGCGCACCCTGGCGCACTGCGCTGGCATAGTCAAAATCCCTGCGCACGGCGACCATCATCCGGCACTTCGCGATTTTCAGGTCGAGCGGCTGGTAGAGACCCGCGCTGCCGTGTTCGTCGAGCACGTCCCTGCCGGCCACGCCGAGGTCGGCGCCGCCGTATTGCACATAAGTGGGTACATCGCTGGCGCGCACGATGATCAGCCGCACGTCACGGCGGTTGGTAGTCAGTATCAACTTGCGCGAAGACTCGGGGTTGTCGCGCGCGACGATCCCCGCCGCTTTCAGCAGTGGCACGGTTTCGTCGAAAATGCGGCCCTTGGAGAGCGCAATGGTGATCATGGCTGGAATCTGACTGTAAACACCGTAAGCAAACAGGCTGCGCGCATGACTTCAAGATCAGCGCGGAGGAGCACGGAAAGTCATGAATTGTAACGTATTTCAGTCCGGCGACGGGCTGCGGCCGGTTCACCAAACTGCCGCCAGCGGTTACACTTCGTCTTCACCTCCTGCCCGCCGCGCCCATGACTGCCGACAACATCGTAGAAATCGAGGATCTCGCGTTTTCGTACGGCTCGCGCGAGATCTTCAAGTCCGTCAATCTGACCATTCCGCGGGGCAAGGTCGTCGGCATCATGGGCGCCAGCGGCTGCGGCAAATCCACTCTGCTGCGGCTGATCGGCGCGCAGTTGCGCCCGTCGCGCGGTACGGTGGAGGTGCTCGGCCAGAACATCCACGCGCTCGATCGTGACGCGCTGTACCGGTTGCGCCGCAAAATGGGCATGCAGTTCCAGCAGGGCGGCCTGTTCACCGACCTCTCGGTGTTCGAGAACATTGCGTTCCAGATGCGCGAGAAGACCCGCCTGCCGGAAGACATGATCAACGACCTCGTGCTGATGAAGCTCAATGCCGTGGGCCTGCGCGGCGCCGCACAGTTGATGCCCGCCGAATGTTCCGGCGGCATGGTGCGTCGCGTAGGCCTCGCGCGCGCGCTCGCCCTCGATCCCGACCTGATCATGTACGACGAACCGTTCGCCGGCCTCGACCCCATTTCCTGCAACGTCGTAGGCGAACTGATCCGCCGGCTCAATGACGCGCTGGGCGTGACCTCGATCGTGGTGTCGTACGACGCCCAGGAATCGCTGAAGGCGATCGACTATGTCTATTTCCTCGCCGACGGTGCAGTGGTTGCGCAGGGCACCACCGAGGACGTGAAAAACTCCGCGGACCCCTTCGTCAAGCAGTTCATCCGCGGCCTGCCCGACGGCCCGGTGCCGTTTCACTACCAGCATAATGCGTATGCGGCAGACCTTGAGCTGCCGGCATGATTATCTGAAAACCGCGGGCCGCGCGCTCCGCCGCGGCGCTCAGCCGTGCGTGCCTAGGTTCCAGGCGGCAAAGCCGCAGCCGACAATAACCTCGGGTACCGCGCTGTAGCCGATCAACTCGAAGCCGCGTCCGCCGGCAACGCCATGCGCTGCAACCCAGTTGCGGATCTCGGAGGCGCCGTTGCCGACAAGCGGCAGGCGCTGCGACAGAAACGCGCACAAGCCCGCGGGATCGCCGCGCTGAAAATGCGCGAGGCATTCGCGGTCGAATTCCTCCTCGATCAACCCCATCGTCGCTTCACCGACGGAATGGCTCAGTCCACCGCTGCCCAGCACGCCAACCCGCATGTCGCCGGGCATCGAGACAATGGCTCGTGCCAGCATCTCGCCCCAGGCATAACAGCGCGCCACGGTCGGAAACGGCGGTTCGATATCGTTGAACACGATGGGCACGATCGGCAGCGGCGCGATCCCCGCCTTCAGCAGCGGGATGCAGAAACCGTGATCGAGAATCATCCGGTGCGACACCGACGGCTCGAAACCCGATTCCAGCGCAGTATCAAGGATATGTCGCGCAAGCTGCGGATGACCCGGCAGCGTCCGGTGCGGAAATTCCTCCATCATCCACGGTTCGTTGGGACCGCCGTGCGTGTCGCCCACGCCAATGCAGATCGTCGGCAGGTTGTCGATGAAAAAATTGACCCAGTGGTCGGGGGAGATGATGACCAGCGCGTCGATTCGCGCCGCGTTGATGCGCCGTCCCAGTTCGGCAAACGCGCTGCCGAGCGCCTGCTGGTGCCCCGGCGTCACGCTGCGCCATTTGCGAATGATCAGCGGACCGTGGCTGGCCGCATAAACGCCCGCGAGTTCAGCCATGGTCTGCTCCGGTTGCGCGGATGCGGCGCAGAAATTCGTCGTCCGGCATGCCGGCGACCAGAAAATAGAACCGCAGCAGATACGGGTTGACGAGCCTGGACAGACTGGCGACATCGTCAGCCTCGACTGCCGCGCGCACCTCCGGTTTCAGCGCGTAGCGGTCGAGCACCGGCGCGCGTGCGGCGCGAAACTCGGCGGCCTTCGCCGGATCCTGCAGATCGAAAAACAGCCTGCTCAACTGGTAGTCACGCATGGCACAGGGTTCTCCGCATCAGCGCACACGACGAATCCGCGCGCCGAGCCTCGACAGCTTTTCCTCGATACGCTCGTAACCGCGGTCGAGATGGTAGATGCGCTCCACGGTCGTCGCACCGCGCGCGATCAGGCCGGCGATCACCAGGCTTGCCGAGGCACGCAGGTCGGTCGCCATCACCGTTGCGCCCTGCAGGTGGTCGACACCCTTGATCATTGCCGTATTGCCCTCGACGGCGATATCAGCGCCGAGGCGCTGCATTTCCTGGACATGCATGAAGCGATTCTCGAAGATGGTTTCGATGATCCGCGAGGTGCCCTGCGCCACGCTGCACAACGCCATGAACTGCGCCTGCATGTCGGTCGGAAACGCCGGATAGGGCGCGGTGCGCAGGTTGACGGCCTTCAGCGCGCCGTTGGCTTTGACGCGCATCCAGTCGACGCCGGTTTCGATATGCACGCCGGTTTCACGCAGCTTGTCGAGCACGGCATCCAGCGTATCGGGGCGCACACCGGTCAGCCGCACGTCGCCGCCGGTGGCCGCCGCCGCCACCAGGAAAGTGCCGGTTTCGATGCGGTCCGGCATGACGCCGTGGTGCGCCCCGTGCAACCGCGCAACGCCCTCGATGGTGATCACGTCGGTGCCGGCGCCGCTGATTTTCGCGCCCATCGCCGTCAGGCAGGCAGCGAGGTCGGGAATCTCCGGCTCGCGCGCGGCATTCTCGATCACCGTCACGCCGTCCGCCAGCGTCGCCGCCATCATCAGGTTCTCGGTGCCGGTGACAGTGACGATATCCATGCGGATGCGCGCCCCGCGCAGACGGCCGGCACGTGCGATCATGTAGCCCTGTGCCATGTCGATGGTCGCCCCCAGCGCCTGTAATCCCTTCAAATGCTGGTCCACCGGGCGCAATCCGATGGCGCACCCCCCGGGCAGCGACACCCGCGCCTCGCCCAGCCGCGCCACCAGCGGCCCCAGCACCAGCACCGAGGCGCGCATGGTTTTCACCAGCTCGTACGGTGCGACCGGCTTGGTGATGCTCGCCGCGCGCAATTCGACGCCGCCCTTTTCGTCGAGCGAGGTCGTGACCCCCATCTGCATCAGCAGATTGAGCATCGTCGATACATCGCGCAGGTGCGGCACGTTGTCGATGAGCAGCGGCTCATCGGTGAGCAGCGCCGCGGTGAGTATCGGCAACGCCGCGTTTTTCGCGCCGGAAATGGCGACGGTGCCGGCAAGCGGCACGCCGCCCTCGATGACGAGCTTATCCATGAAGAAAACTCAGCCCGACCATTGTTCAGGGGTCAGTGTCTTCATTGACAGTGCGTGGATTTCCTCGCGCATGCGGTCGCCCAGCGCCTGGTAAACCAGCTGGTGCTGCTGCACGCGGCTCTTGCCGCGAAACGCCGGACTGACAATGACGGCCTCCCAGTGATGGCCGTCACCGGAAACCTCGACATGCTGACAATCGAGACCGGCGGTTATGGATTGCTTGATGCTGTCCGGCGTAACCATTTTTCAATTCCTCGCTTTGGGGGCCCGGCTCAGGGCCGCAATTTGTAACCCGTGCGCAACAGCCACAGGGTCAGCCATGATAAGGCGATAAAACTCGCGCCGACAATCGCCAGGCTCAGCCAGGGCGGCGCATCGGCCGCACCGAAAAAACCGTAGCGGAAACCGTCGATCATGTAGAACACCGGATTCAGGTGCGAGGCCGCCTGCCAGAACGCCGGCAGCGACTGGATCGAGTAAAACACGCCCGACAGAAAGGTCAGCGGCAGAATGATGAAATTGGTGAACGCCGCCAGCTGGTCGATCTTGTCGGAGTAGATGCCGGCAACGATGCCCAGCGCGCCCATCACCGCACTGCCGGCGATGCCGAACAACATTACCCACAGCGGATGCGCCAGCGGCAGATCGACAAACCACAGCGTCGCCAGCAGCACTCCGGATCCGACCACGATGCCGCGCGCGATGGCCGCCAGCAGATAGGCAAAATAAAACTCGCGATGCGACAGCGGCGGCAGCAGCACGAATACGATATTGCCGGTCATTTTCGACTGCATCAGGCTCGATGAGGCATTGGCGAACGAATTCTGCAGCACCGACATCATCGCCAGCCCCGGGATCAGAAAGGTCGTGTAATCCACGCCAGGAAATACTTCAACACGCCCGCGCAGCGCATGACCGAACACCAGCAGGTAGAGCAGCGCCGTCAACACCGGCGCGAGCACCGTCTGCACGCTGACTTTCCAGAAGCGCAGCCATTCCTTGTAGAACAGGGTGTAGAAGCCGGTCATCGGTTCAGGACTTCTGCATGATCTGCACAAACACTTCCTCGAGGTCGGGCTGCATGATCTCCATCTCCTGGACGGCGACGCGTGCTTCGCGCAGCGCCGCCATCACCCGCTCGACCTCGGTATATTCCGGCAGCGCCAGGCGGATTGCGCCGTCCTCGTGCCGTTCCGCCACCAGCTGCTCCAGCGACGGCGGCAGCGCGCCGCCCAACCGCAGCCCGACGTAGCAGCCGGAATGCAGCCGCAGCAGATTCTCGGTCTTGTCGAGGGCGACGATGCGGCCCTGCTTCAGCATCGCAACCCGGCCGCACAATGCCTCGGCCTCCTCGAGGTAATGCGTCGTCAGCACGATGGTGTGGCCATCCCGGTTCAGCCGGCGGATGAAGCGCCACAAGGCCTGACGCAGTTCGACATCGACGCCGGCCGTGGGCTCATCGAGCACGATCACCGGCGGCTTGTGCACCAGCGCCTGCGCCACCAGCACGCGCCGCTTCATGCCGCCCGACAGTGCCCGCATGTTGGTGTCGGCCTTGTCGGCCAGATCAAGGTTGTCGATGATTTCGTCGATCCAGGCGCGGTTCTCGCGCAATCCGAAATAGCCGGACTGGATGGTCAGTGCCTCGCGCACGGTGAAAAACGGATCGAACACCAGTTCCTGCGGTACCACGCCGAGCGCGCGCCGCGCCGCGCGGTAATCGCTGCCGACATCATGACCCATGATCCGCGCCGTGCCGCTGCTCGCCCGCGTCAATCCCGCAAGGATGCTGATCAGCGTCGTCTTGCCCGCGCCGTTGGGACCGAGCAGGCCGAAGAACTCGCCCGGCGCAACGTGCAGGCTGACACCCGCCAGCGCCTGCAGATCGCCGTAGCACTTAGTGACATCGATGACTTCGATGGCGTATGTCATTCCCGAATCCGGGCGCGCAGCAGGCAGTACCGCTGCAGGCCGCTACTGCGCGCCCACCAGTTCGGTAACGCCGTAGAGCTGCGCCAGGCTTTTCAGATTGTCGGGAAGATTGACAAAGCGGATGCTGCGGTTGGCAGCCTGCGCAGCCCGGCGCCATTCGAACAGCAGGCTGATCGCCGCGGAATCGACTTCGGTGACGCCGGAGAGGTCCAGCGTGACTTCGCTCTGCGTGAACAGCCGCAGGCCGTCCTCGCGCAAGGCCAGCGCATTCTCCAGGTTGACGGCGCCCTTCAGCGTGCAGCGCCCCGCATTGCATTCAATCATGCGCACTCGATCATTTCTGCGCCACCAGCGCGCGGTTCTTGTCGCGCAGTGTTGCGATCAGGCCGTCGATACCGCCCTTGCGGATCTCCGCGTTGAACGTGCTGCGGTAGTTCTCGACCAGACTGATGCCGCCGATCTTGACGTTGTAGACCTTCCACCCGGCGTCGGTTTTTTCCATGCCGTAGTCGACCTGCACCGGCTCGCCGCCGCCGGACTGCCTGACCAGCGAACGCACCACGACGTCGGTGTCCTCCGGTGCCAGCTTCAGCGGCCGGTACTCGATTTTCTGATCCTTGTAGAGCAGCAGCGAAGCGGTATAAGTCTGCACCAGCAGCGCGCGGAATTCGGCCGTCAGCGCCTTGCGCTGCTCGGCGCTGGCGGCGCTCCAGTTCTTGCCCACGGCCAGCCGGGCCATGCTGGCGAAGCTGAAATGCGGCGCGATCTTGCTCTCGATCACCTCCCGCGCCCGTTTCTGGTCGCCGGACTGGATATCCCGGTCACTGCGCAGAGCGGCCAGGACTTCGTCGGTCACGCTGCGCGCCAGCGCATCCGGCGCGACCGCTGCCGTCGCCGGCGCAATACCGATGAATAGTAAAAATATAAATAAAAACAATGACTTAATCATAAAACACCATTGCAATGAGGAATTTCCCATGGGGCTAGTAACTACTTACTACTGTTGGCTGGCCCACCCTCGGCCGCCTTGTCGAACAAGAACTGGCTGATCAGTTTCTCCAGCACCACGGCTGACTGGGTGAGCCGCAGATTATCGCCGGGCTTCAGCATCTGCTCGTCACCGCCGCCTTCGAGGCCGATGTACTGTTCGCCGAGCAGCCCGGAGGTCAGGATCGAGGCCGTGGTGTCCTTCGGAAACTTGTAGCTGTTCTCGACCGCCATGGTCACTTTCGCCGTGAAGCGCTCGTTGTTGAAACTGATCGCGGTCACCCGGCCGACCACCACACCGGCGCTCTTGATCGGCGCGCGCGGCTTCAGCCCGCCGATATTGTCGAAATTGGCGGTGAGCACATAGGTGTCGCCGCCGCCGAAGTTCGACATGTTGCCGACCTTGAACGCGAGTATCACCAGCGCCGCAATGCCGGCGACCACGAAAAGACCCACCCATAAATCGAGCATCGAACGTTCCATTAAACACCTCTGAACATGAAGGAGGTCAGGATGAAATCCAGACCCAGTACCGCCAGCGACGAAGTTACCACGGTGCGCGTCGTCGCGCCGGAGACGCCCTCCGCGGTCGGCGGCGCGTCATAACCCTCGAACAGCGCGATCCAGGTGATGGCGATCCCGAACACAAAACTCTTGATGACGCCGTTGACGATGTCTTCCCGGAAATCGACCGCGCTCTGCATCTGCGACCAGAACGAACCCTCGTCGACGCCGATCAGCACCACGCCGATCACGTAGCCGCCGAATATGCCCATCGCGCTGAACATCGCCGCCAGCAGCGGCATCGAAATCACGCCCGCCCAGAAGCGTGGCGCGACCACCCGCGCGATCGGGTCCACCGCCATCATTTCCATCGCCGACAGCTGCTCGGTGGCCTTCATCAGCCCGATTTCCGCAGTCATTGCCGATCCCGCGCGGCTGGCGAACAGCAGCGCCGCCACGACTGGCCCCAGTTCGCGCACCAGCGACAGCGCGACCAGCACGCCCAGCGCCGATTCCGAGCCGTAGGTCGTCAGCGTCTGATAGCCCTGCAGGCCGAGCACCATGCCGACGAACAGTCCGGACACCAGGATGATGATCAGCGACAGCACACCGGTGTAATACAGTTCGCGCACGATCAGCCGCGGCCGCGCAAAGCTCCTGCCGGAATGGGCGAGCGTCAGGCCGATGAAGCGCGTCGCGTAACCGAGGCGCAGCACCGCATCGATGGTATTGGCCCCGATACTGCGCACGGAGGGCAGGGCTCTATGCGGCACGGCGCGCCCCCAGCTTGAGTTCGGCGGCATAATCCTTGCCGGGATACTGGTAGGCCACCGGGCCTTCGGCCTCGCCGTAGACGAACTGGTGCACCAGCGGATCCTTGTTGGCGCGCAGCTCGTCCGGCGTACCGTGCGCCATCATCTTGCCGTCGGACAGGTAATACACATAGTCCACCACATCAAGCGCCTCCTGCACGTCGTGGGTCACCACCAGCGAGGTCGTGCCCAGCGCATCGTTCAATTCCCGCACCAGATTGGCAATCACGCCCAGGGAAATCGGATCGAGGCCGGTAAACGGTTCGTCGTACATCATGATCATCGGGTCGAGCGCGATCGCGCGCGCCAACGCGACCCGCCGCGCCATGCCGCCCGACAGCTCGGCCGGCATCAGCTTGTGTGCGCCGCGCAGGCCCACCGCGTGCAGCTTCATCATCACTAGGTCGCGGATCATGCTCTCCGGCAGCGCCGTGTGCTCGCGCATCTGAAAGGCCACGTTGTCGAACACCGACAGGTCGGTGAACAGCGCGCCGAACTGGAACAGCATGCCCATGCGGCGGCGCATCCGGTAGATACCCTGCTGATCCAGTGCGCCGGTGCATTTACCGTCGACCCACACTTCGCCGGAGGTCGGCTTCATCACGCCGCCGATCAGCCGCAACAGCGTGGTCTTGCCGGAACCGCTGATACCCATCAGCGCCACGACCTTGCGTCGCGGGATGGTCATGTTGATGCCGGTGAGTACCGGACGCCGCCCGTAGGCGAAATTGACGTCCTTGATTTCAATCAGGGTTTCGGATGCCACGGACGGGGCGCTGTCGCCGGAAATAAAGTGCGGATTCTAAACGAGATCGGCAGACCAACCAAACTGCGGATTTGGCTGTCGCCGCCCGTCACTGGCATCATAGACCGTTGATTTGATGACCCCACCCATGCGCTTCGACCTGTTTTACGAATTCGCGGCACCCCCGCACGCCGGACGCAGCGAAGCGGCCGTATACGCCGATACCCTGGCGGAGATCGCACTCGCCGACCGCCTCGGCTACGGCTGCGCCTGGCTGGTCGAACACCATTTCATGCGCGGCTATTCGCATGTCTCCAAACCCGAGATCCTGCTCGGTGCCGCCGCAGCGCGCACGACGCGCATCCGGCTCGGCCACGCCATCATTCCGCTGCCGCTGCATCACCCGGTGCACGTCGCCGAGCGCGTCGCCACGCTCGACGTGCTGTCCGCCGGGCGGCTCGAGATCGGCATCGGCCGCGGTTTTTCGCCGCTGGAATACACCACCTTTGGCGCCGACATGGCCGCGAGCCGCGCGCTGGTCGACGAAAGCCTCGCCGTGCTGCGTGCGTCTTTCCGACACGGCCTGGTCACGCACCGCGGCGCCCGTTACACACTGCAAGACCTCGATATCGTGCCCCGCGTCGTGCAGCGTCCGCATCCGCCGCTATGGACCGCCGCGGTCAGTCCGGAAACCTTTGACTGGGCGGCGGCGCAACAGCTGGGCGTACTCGCCGGGCCGTTCAAACCGTGGTTCATGGTCGAACAGGACTTGAAACGCTACCGCAAAGCCTGGGCGCATGCGG